>NZ_JBFBDP010000058.1:0-31704 GCF_040701585.1 Streptomyces sp. NPDC093801
GTACTGCAGGGGGGACCCTGTGGGAGAGTAGGACGCCGCCGAACAATCATTGTGGGAAAGCCCCGCACCTTCTGGTGCGGGGCTTTTCTGCGTTTTCAGCCGTTTACCCGCACCGCCCTGCCGGGTACGTGCGCCGGGCACTCGTATGGTGGGCTGATGGTCTACCAGCTGGTCATCTTCGACAACGACGGCGTCCTCGTGGACAGCGAGCCGCTCTCCAACACCGTCCTCGCCGAGTACCTGACGGAACTCGGACACCCCACCACGTACGAGGACTCCCTGCGGGACTACATGGGCGGCGCCGTGCACCGGATCCACGACGTGGTCCACGAACGCACCGGGCAGCGGCTGCCGGACGACTTCGACCGGGTCCTCCACGAGCGGATCTTCGCCGCCTTCGCGCGCGAGCTCCGGCCCGTTCCCGGGGTGACCGAGGTGCTCGGCGAGCTCTCCGCGCACGGGGTGCCGTACTGCGTCGCCTCCTCCAGCAGCCACGAGCGGATCCGCGTCGGACACCGCGCCGCCGGACTCGGCGAATGGTTCGAGGAGGAATGGATCTTCAGCGCCGAGGACGTGGGCCGGGGCAAGCCGGCGCCGGACCTGTTCCTGCACGCCGCCGACATGATGGGCGTCCACCCCTCGCAGTGCGTGGTCGTCGAGGACAGCCCGCTCGGGGTCGAGGCCGCCCGGGCCGCCGGCATGGACGTCCTCGGGTTCACCTCCATGCTCCCCGCGTCGAAGCTGCCCGGGGCCACCGCCTTCTTCGGGGAGATGAAGGAGCTGTCCGCCCTGCTCGGATTGGGTGTGTGATCGCTCTACCCACGGGTAGGCGCGGGGCCTACGCTGTGCCGCCATGACAGATGACGTGCGGTTGCGGCGGGGCCGCGGCGCCCTCGGGTTCAGCTTCCTCGTGCAAGGGGTCACGTTCGCCCTCCTCGTGACCCGCATCCCGGCCATCCAGGACCAGTACGGGATATCCGACGGGCTGCTGCCCGCCTTCCTCGCCGCCGTGCCGGTCCTCGCCGGGGTCTCCAGCGTCGCCACCGAGCACCTGGTGAAGCGGGTCGCGCCCGGCACGGTGCTGCGGTGGGCGCAGCCCGTCGTCCTGCTGGCGCTCCTCGGCGTCGGGGCCGGGACCCGGCTGTGGCACGCGGCCGTCGCCCTGGGCGTGTTCGGGCTGGCGGTCGGGGCGCTGGACGCCTCGATGAACATGCTCGGGGTGAGCCTCCAGCGGGCGTACGGGCGCTCCATCATGCTCGGGTTCCACGCCGCGTACAGCCTGGGCGGGATCCTCGGGGCGTCGGCGGCCTGGGCGGGGGCGCACTGGCATCTGGCACTGTTCACCGGGTACCTGCCGGCGGTGGTGGTCCTGCTGCCGCTCGCGCTGGCCGGGAGCCGGTACTACGTGGACACGAAGGCCGGGGCGGGGGAGGCCGCGCAGGGGTGGCCCGAGCGGGGCGGGCGGTTGCTGCTGCCGCTGTGCCTGGTGATGGCGTGCGCGTACATCGGGGACTCCACGGTGGCGAACTGGAGTGCCAAGTACCTCCAGGACGTGCTGGGGAGCTCGGAGCAGCTGGCGACCGTCCCCTACAACGTGTACATGGTGACCACGCTCGTCGGGCGGGCCGTCGGGGACCTCGGGGTGCGGCGGTTCGGGGCGGTGGCCGTGGTGCGCTGCGGGGCGGTGGTGGCGGCCGCCGGGTTCGCGGTAGTGGCGGCGGCGCCCGGGGCGTGGACGGGGATGCTGGGGTTCACGCTGCTGGGGATCGGGCTCTGCGTGATCGTGCCGCAGACGTTCGCGGCGGCGGGGCGGCTGTTCCCGAACGCCTCGGACACGGCGGTGGCGCGGCTGAACATCTTCAACTACGTGGGTTTCCTGGTCGGTTCGCCGCTCGTCGGCGGGATCGGGGAGGCCTGGAACTACCGGGGCGCCATGGTGGTGCCGATGGCGCTGGTGCTCGTCACGCTGCTCCACGCCCGCTCGTTCGGCACGGTGGACCGGGCCCGATACGGTGTGCGGCATGAGCGGCGAGCCGGTGACCGGGCTGTTGATGTGGGACGAGGCGGTAACGGGGTATGACTTCGGACCGAGCCATCCGATGGACCCGGTGCGCCTGGCGCTGACGATGGGCCTGGTGCGGGCCTTCGGGCTGGACCGGGAGATGGAAGTGCGGGCGGCCCGTGCGGCCGGGGACTCGACGCTGAGGCTGGTGCACCGCGAGGACTACGTCGCGGCGGTGCGCGAGGTGTCGGCGGATCCGGGGGCGGCCGACGGCTCGTACGGGCTGGGGACGGTGGACGACCCGGCGTTCCGCGGGATGCACGAGGCGTCCGCGCTGATCGCCGGCCAGTCGGTGGCGGGCGCGGAGGCCGTCTGGCGCGGGGAGGCGGAGCACGCGGTGAACTTCGCCGGCGGGCTGCACCACGCCATGCCGGGCGGGGCGGCCGGGTTCTGCGTGTACAACGACGCGGCGCTGGCGATCGCCCGGCTGCTGGAGCTGGGCGCCGAGCGGGTCGCGTACGTGGACGTGGACGTGCACCACGGCGACGGGGTCCAGGCGGCGTTCTGGGACGACCCCCGGGTGCTGACGGTGTCGCTGCACGAGCACCCGCGGACGCTGTTCCCGCAGACGGGCTGGCCGCAGGAGACGGGCGGACCGTCGGCCGAGGGGAGCGCGGTGAACGTGGCGCTGCCCGCCGGGACCGGTGACGAGGGGTGGCTGCGGGCGTTCCACGCGACGGTGCCCGAGCTGCTGCGGGACTTCCGGCCGCAGGTGCTGGTGACCCAGCACGGGGCGGACACGCACTTCGAGGACCCCCTCGCGCACCTGGCGGTGTCGCTGGACGCGCAGCGGGCGGTGCAGGAGGCCTGTCACGCGCTGGCGCACGAGTACGCGGGCGGGCGGTGGCTGGCGCTGGGCGGCGGCGGGTACGCGGTGGTGGACGTCGTGCCGCGGTCGTGGACGCACCTGGTGGGGATCGCCGCGCACCGGCCGGTGGATCCGCGGTCGGTGGTGCCGCAGGCGTGGCGGGACGAGGTGTACGCGCGGACGCGGCAGCACGGGCCGGCCCGGATGACGGACGGGCGCGAGCCCGGGTGGCGGGAGTGGGACGCGGGTTACGATCCGGCGGACCGTACGGATCAGGCCGTTCTGGCGACGCGTCGGGCGGTGTTCCCGTTGCGCGGGATGCTGGTGTGACGGGTGGTCAGGTGGCGGCGTGATTACGCCAACGGGGGTGCTGTTCGCCGGAACTGATGATCCGGCAGATCGGGTGCGGCAGCATCGGAGGGTGTTGAGCGAGGGCGCGTTGCGCGCGCATCTGCTGGCCGCCCGGTTGGCCGGGCCCGTCGCCACCACCCGGGAGGAGAGCCTGCGCAGCTACCGGCTGTTCGCGGCGGGCGACCCCCGGGTGCTGCTGGGGCTGGACCCGGACGGCCGCTGGGACGAGGGTGCGCTGCTGGGGCTGATGGCGGAGCGGTGCGGGGTCTCCCCGGACCCGGCGCAGGTCAGCGGGCCGGACGTGATCGATCCGGGGCGGACGGTGGCTGCGCTGGAGGTGTTCGCGGAGCGGTTGCGGGTGGCGGTCGGGGCGCGGTCGCCGGTGCTGTTCGGTACGGGGCACCCGCATCGGCTGCTGGGGTTCTACGCCGCTTTGGCGGGGGCGGTGTCGGCGGCGGGCTGTGTTGTCCTCACTCCGGCGCAGGGGGTCCATGTCGACATGGCGACCCGGTTCGGCGTACGGCGGCACCGGATCGATTACGTACGGGGGGTCGCATTGGTGCGGGAACCCGGCGCGCGGGGAGGCGGGAGTGCCACCGGCGCACACACCCATTCGCCGCTCCCGGTTCGGGTCGCGCTCGGGGCGCTGGCGGAGGGCGGGGGGCCGCTCCCGGAACTGGTCGTCGGTGATCATGGTTGGGTCTGCGGTGCAGGTCAGCTCGGCGTGGAGGCGATCGGGCTGGCGGATACGGACGATCCCGCGCTGTTCGTGGGGGAGGCCGAGGGGAGGGTGGCGGCGGTGGTTCCGCTTGATGACGCCGTGCGCTCGGCTGCCTATGGACCGCTCACGCGGTTCGTGTTGCGGCGCGCCGGGCTGCCGGTGCGTCAGGAGTGGCCGTAGCTCCTCTTCCCCAGCCGTATCACGCGCCCCTACTCTGGGGAGTGAGCGTGCGACGACGAGGAGTAACCGGAGGGGAAGCCGGTGCCCCGTCATGCGCGGAAGGTCAAGGTGGGTGTCATGGCTGCTGGCGAGAGGCCTCTCAGTGAGGTTCAGTTCCTGACCGTGGCGGAGGTCGCCTCGGTGATGCGAGTGTCGAAGATGACCGTGTACCGCCTGGTGCACAACGGTCATCTGCCCGCGATCCGGGTGGGCCGGTCCTTCCGGGTCCCCGAAAACGCGGTCCACGAGTACCTCCGTGAGTCCTACGTGGGGGTGGAGTCGGCCTGAGAATGAGGCTCGGGCGACACCTGCGGAAGCCTCGGATTACAAGCTCGGAGCTCGGGCGGGTAGGCTAGGCCGACGTAGGTCGTGTGGGCCCAGACGCCCCGCACCGAGTGAAGAGAAGTGAGCGAGGGTAGTCGTGGGCTCTGTTATCAAGAAGCGGCGCAAGCGGATGGCTAAGAAGAAGCACCGCAAGCTGCTCAAGCGCACCCGCGTCCAGCGTCGTAACAAGAAGTAAACGGCAGCTGTACGTGTTCTCCGCAGCCCCTCCACCATCCTGGTGGAGGGGCTGCGGTGCAGCCGGGGGTACTTCTCGAGGGAGGCGCTGAGCTCGTGGGGAAGGTCGTGCTCGTCACCGGGGCTGCCCGGCAGCTGGGAGGCCGCTTCGTGCGCCGCATCCAGCGCGACCCCGAGGTGGAGCGGGTCATCGCGGTCGACGCCGTGACCCCACCGCACCGGCTCGGCTCGGCCGAGTTCGTGCACGCGGACATCAGACAGTCCGCGATCGCCCGCGTGCTCGCCGAGCACGCGGTGGACACGGTGGTCCATCTGGCGGTCACCGGAGGCGCTCCCGGGGCGCCGGGCGGGCGCAGCGCCGTCAAGGAGACCAACGTCATCGGGACGATGCAGCTCCTGGGCGCCTGCCAGAAGTCGCCGACCGTACGGCGGCTCGTGGTGAAGTCCAGTACCAGCGTGTACGGGGGGACGGCGCGCGACCCGGCCGTCTTCACCGAGACCACGCAGCCGAAGTCGCTGCCGTCGGCCGGCTTCGCGAAGGAGGCCGCCGAGGTCGAGGGGTACGTCCGGGGCTTCGCGCGCCGGCGGCCGGACGTGGCGGTGTGCGTGCTGCGCTTCGCGAACATCCTGGGGCCCTTCGCGGACTCGGCGTTGGCGGAGTACTTCTCGATGCCGGTGATGCCGACGGTCCTCGGCTACGACCCGAGGCTCCAGTTCGTCCACGAGGACGACGTGGTGGACGTGCTGCGGCTGGCGGCCGGGGAGCCGCGCCGCGGGACGCTGAACAGCGGGACCTTCAACATCGCGGGGGACGGCGTCCTGCTGCTGTCGCAGTGCGCGCGGCGGCTGGGGCGGCCGGCGGTGCCGCTGCTGCTGCCCGCGGTGACGTGGGTGGGCCAGGCGCTGCGGGCGGTCGGGGCGACGGACTTCTCCCCGGAGCAGATCCGGCTGCTGACGCACGGGCGGGTCGTGGAGACCGCGCAGATGCGCGAGGTGCTGGGGTTCCGGCCGCAGTACACGACGGTGGAGACCTTCGCGGACTTCGCGCGCAGCCGGGGGAACGGGCTGCTGCCCCCGGAGCGGGTCGGGCGGGCCGTGGACCGGATGGCGGCACTGTTGAACGTGGACGAGGGAGTGGAGCGGTAGTGGCGGACGCCAAGGTCATTCCGTTCGGCGAGGACCGGCCGCGCCGGCGCGGCGGTGGCGCGCGCAAGGCGCGGGCCGTGGACGCGGTGGCGGCCCCTGCACGGCCGCCGGAGGCGGCCGCGCAGGAGCCCGGGCCGGTGGAGCTCGTGGCGCCCGTGGAGGCGCCGGCGGGCCGGTCGGGCGGCGGCGGTGACTGGGACCGCCGGATCGCGGGCGGGCTGGCGTTCCTGCGCCGGCGGATCACGGGCGAGTACGAGGTCGACGCGTTCGGCTACGACAAGGAGCTGACGGACCACGTCCTGATGTCCCTGATGCGGCCGCTGTTCGAGAAGTACTTCCGGGTCGAGGTCAAGGGCGTCGAGAACATCCCGAAGGAGGGCGGGGCGCTGATCGTGGCGAACCACTCGGGGACGCTCCCGCTGGACGGGCTGATGCTCCAGGTCGCGGTGCACGACCACCATCCGGCGGAGCGGCACCTGCGGCTGCTGGCGGCGGACCTGGTGTTCATGCTGCCGGGGGTCAACGAGCTCGCCCGCAAGGCCGGTCACACGCTGGCGTGCGCGGAGGACGCGCAGCGGCTGCTGGAGGCCGGGGAGCTGGTCGGGGTGATGCCGGAGGGCTTCAAGGGGATAGGGAAGCCGTTCGGTGAGCGCTACAAGCTCCAGCGGTTCGGCCGGGGCGGGTTCGTCTCGACGGCGCTGCGGGCGGGCACCCCGATCGTCCCGTGCTCGATCGTGGGGGCGGAGGAGATCTACCCGATGATCGGCAACGCGAAGACGCTGGCGCGGCTGCTGGGGCTGCCGTACTTCCCGATCACGCCGACGTTCCCGTGGCTGGGTCCGTTGGGGGCGGTGCCGCTGCCGACGAAGTGGACGATCCAGTTCGGGGAGCCGATCCCGACGGACGGGTACGCGGCGGAGGCGGCCGAGGACCCGATGCTGATGTTCAACCTGACCGACGAGGTGCGGGAGCAGATCCAGCACACGCTGTACAAGCTGCTGGTGCAGCGGCGGTCGGTGTTCTTCTGAGGGCATGACGGAAGGGGGCGGGACCACCCGGTGGTCCCGCCCCCTTCCGTACGTCCTACTCGGCGTCCTCCGCCGTGATGCCCAGGCCCGGGAGGAGCCCCGGGAGGAGCGGCGGGAGGGTGATGTCCGGGTGCGGGAGGTCCGGGGTCGCCGGGGCGCCCGGGGTGGACTGGCCCTGTGCCGGCGGGTGGAGCAGGCCGCCGGTGCCGCCGAGGAGGCCGGTGCCGGGTGCCGGGCTGCCGGAGGAGCTGGGCGCGGACGGTGCGGTCGGCTGCGAGGGGGCTCCGGACGCGGGCGCGGGCTGCTGCTGCTTGCCCGGGGCCGCCGGGGTGCCCGCCGTGGACGGGCCGGAGCCCTGTCCGCCGCGGCTCTGCTCCGGGGGCTTGGGCAGGAGGCCCTGGAGCGGTTCCACGTCATCGTCTATGGCCTGGAAGACCGAGGTCACCTGGTCGCCGACGTCGTGCAGCTGCGGCGGGAGGTTGGACCTCAGCCGTCCCCACGCGTCGCGGTGGGAGCGGGAGAACGAGGACAGCGTCTGGATCGGGCCGAGCGAGCCGTCCCGTTCGTAGGCCGCCTGGAGGAGCCGGTGGCCCTCCGCCGCGTCGTGCTTCATGCCCGCCAGGGCGCGCCGGATCTCGGCCAGGACCTCGTGGTCCAGGGGGCCCGACCGGCCGCGCTCCATCAGCCTGCGCGCCTCCGACAGGCGGTTCGAGGCCTGGTCGAGGTAGAGCTCGCCCCGGTCCGCGTCCTCGTCGGCCATGCCCAGCTTGAGGTCCTCCATGCCCAGCTTGACCGGGTAGAGGGAGTCACCGGGCAGGGCGTCGGTGCTGGCAGCGGCCACTCCGCTGAAGGCCCCGGCGGCCACACCCACGGTGAGTCCGCCCGCTGCGATGCCCTTGGACCAGCGGGAGCGGGGCCGCAATTTCCGGAGCGAGGTCGCCCGGTGGGCGCCGCGGCCGGTCCGCTGCTCGGGCACCTGAGGGTCCGAGGCGGCACCGCCCCCGGCCCTCTCCTCCATCACCATGGCCTCCATGGCGGCCACGAGCTGTGCTCGTTGCACCACTTTGACCTCGGGGTCCAGCACCGGGCGCGGCATTCTTTCGCCGAGCGCACTCGCCAGGGCCAACAGCCGGTCGTGGTCGGCAGATTCGGCAGGTGCCTCGGACTGCTCGGCCGCCGGTTCGGGTTCCGAAAGGTCGGACGGGGTCCGACCTTCCAGGGCCTGGGCGAAGGCGTTCGCCCGCCGGTGCGGAGTCACGTTCGCGATCACTGGCGGCACCTCCTCTCGTCATGACGATCGACTCCCCAAGGTGTCCGGAAGGTTGCCTTCCTTGAGCACGTCCACACTTTCGGGTGAGCGGCTTCGGGCAGGGCGTGTCCACAGGGAGCCTGCATTCCGCACAACGAGCGGCGCGGCACTTGGGTTACGGACGAAGGATGATCGGACCACAGCGTCATCGAGGGGTCACCGGGTGTGAGGTCGTCGTGTTCTTTCGCGGGCGTGGTTCGCCGGCGTCAGCGGGCGTCGTCCGGCAGCAGGCGGGCGAGGGTGCGGACCGCCCGGTACTGGAGCGTTTTGATCGCGCCCTCGTTCTTCCCCATGACTCGGGCCGTCTCGGCGACCGAGAGGCCCTGGAGGAAGCGGAGGGTCACGCACTCCTGCTGCTGCGGGTTGAGTTTGCGCACGGCTTCGAGGAGGGCCGCGTTGGAGAGGGACTCCAGGACGGAGTCCTCGGGGCTGCGCTCCACCTCGTTGGCGTCGAGCATCTCGCCGGTGGTGACCTCCAGGCGGAAGCGGCTGGACTTGAAGTGGTCCGCCACCAGGTTCCGCGCGATGGTCACCAGCCAGGCGCCGAAGTCGCGGCCCTGCCAGGTGAAGGTGGAGATGCGGCGCAGCGCGCGCAGGAAGGTCTCGCTGGTGAGATCCTCCGCGGTCGCCTTGCCGCCGACGCGGTAGTAGATGTAGCGGTACACCGTGTCGCTGTACTGGTCGTAGAGGCGGCCGAAGGCCTCGGCCTCGCCCGCCTGGGCGCGTTCGACCAGGTCCATCATGCGGGCCTGGTCGCTGTCCGCCGTGGGGCGACGGGCGGTGGGCGCGCTCGTGCCGCCGCCGGCGGCCGAACCCGCGCTGGTGCGACCTCGTCTGCCCACCGTCGCTCCGCCGTCGGTCAGGGCGTAGCAGGGACCGGCCGGGCCGAGGCCGGCAGGGACGGCGGCGAAGGCGGGGACGGCGTACGCGGTGGGGACGAAGCCGCGCAGGTGGTCGAGGACCGTTGCGCGCAGCGTAGCCAGGCCCGAGGCGTCAACCCCGACAGGTGGGTACACGGGACTCCCAGAGGCAGAGCTTCCATCACGTGCAGTGCGGGACCGTTCACCCGTCGTGGCGACAGGCGGGCGGCGGCATGCGTCTGAGGAGAATAACGCTTCGTACAGGCAGCGCTACACCCAGTTGCTGAAATCACCGGTTCCGACACTTCCGTTGCGTGTCGAGGGCATATTCAGGCCTGGTTGGTGATCAGTTGCTGATCACTTCCATGCGCGGAATGGAAGCTTCCGGGGTGCCCGCGACCGAGTCGGGCAGGCCGGAGTGCCGCGCCGGGGGCGCGGGTAGAGGGGAGCGAATGAACGCCGGGCCGCCCCGCGGAAGGGGCGTGGCCCGGCGTCGCTACTTGCGGCGCCGGTGCAGGGCGATGGCGGCGGCCGCGCCGCCCGCGATCGCGCCGACGCCGGCGGCGGCCGGGACGCCGACCTTCACGGCCTTGCGTCCGGTCCGGTAGTCGCGCAGCCGCCAGTCGTGCTCACGGGCATGCTTGCGCAGTTTCGTGTCGGGATTGATCGCGTACGGATGCCCGACCAGCGACAGCATCGGGATGTCGTTGTGCGAATCGCTGTACGCGGCGCAGCGCGCGAGGTCCAGGTCCTCGGCGGCGGCCAGCGCGCGCACCGCCTCGGCCTTGGCGGGGCCGTGCAGCGGCTCGCCGACCAGGCGGCCGGTGTAGATCCCGTCCACGGACTCGGCGACGGTGCCCAGGGCGCCGGTCAGGCCGAGCCGGCGGGCGATGATCGTGGCGGTCTCGACGGGGGCGGCGGTGACGAGCCAGACCTTCTGGCCGGCGTCGAGGTGGGCCTGGGCCAGGGCGCGGGTGCCCGGCCAGATCCGCTCGGCCATGTACTCGTCGTAGATCTCCTCGCCGATCGCCATGAGTTCGGAGACCTTGTGGCCCTTGACGATGGACAGGGCGCTGTCGCGGGCGTCCTGCATGTGGTCGGGGTCCTCGACCCCGGCGAGCCGGAACCAGGCCTGCTGCCAGGCGAAGCGGGCCAGTTCGCGGCGGCGGAAGAACTCGCGCTTGTAGAGGCCGCGGCCGAAGTGGAAGATCGCGGCGCCCTGCATGACGGTGTTGTCGAGGTCGAAGAAGGCGGCGGCGAGGTCGTCGCCGGGGACCGGGAACGCGGGCTCGCCCGCGGCCGCCGGCCCGGCGTCCGCGGCTGCGTCCGACTCCCGCACGGTGTCCGCGGCGGTCTCGGTTCCGGTTCCGCTTGCGGTCTCGGGGGCCTCCGGCGCCGCCGGGGCGGCCTGCGGTGGTGCGTCGGACCGCGCGGTCTTGCGGGCGGCCTCGGCCGAGGCCTCGCCTGCCAGCACGCTCCGTGCTGTCGCGGAGCGTCTACGGGGGGTGAGCCATCCCAGAGCGGCCATGACGCGAGCATAGCCACTGTGTTCGGGAGTTCCCGAACCGCCGGGAAACAGGGCGGTTAACTCTTCGGGCACACGGGCGCGGCGCGGGACAATGGCCGCATGAGCCCTTTGCTGCGCCGTAAGGAAAAGAAGCGTCCCGACGAGCGGATGGTGACGCTCATCGGGAAGCCCGGGTGCCATCTCTGCGACGACGCCCAGGAAGTGATCGAGAAGGTGTGTGCCGAGACCGGTGCGCAGTGGGAGAAGAAGGACATCTCGCAGGACGAGGAGCTCTACCGCCGGCACTGGGAGCAGATTCCGGTCGTGCTGGTGGACGGCGAACAGCACACCTTCTGGAGGGTGAACCCCGACCGTCTTCGACGGGCATTGGGAGCCTGACCCTCCGGGCCGTTACCATCGTGGGCGATTTATGGGGACTCGGGGGCGTATCGATGAGGAGTGTGTACCGCTTTGCCCCCCTCGGGATTTGAACGGGTTCGGCCCGTTCCCGGGTCGGCCCCCGCGCGTCCAGCCTGCGTGACCCCGGTCACTTTGCTCGGACAAAGCGGACACAATCTTTGTGCACGCGTTCACAAAGACATAGCCTGCTTTCGACGGGGCGGTCCTGGGACACGAGGCCGCCTACAGCCCCGCTCATCCCGCAGGAGCATCGTGGCAACTGGCCGAACTCACCGACCGGCGACCCGCAGCCGAGGTATTCCCGAGGCCACTGTCGCCCGGCTTCCGCTGTACCTGCGCGCACTCACCGCGCTCTCCGAGCGCTCGGTCCCCACGGTGTCCTCCGAGGAGCTCGCGGCCGCCGCCGGAGTGAACTCCGCGAAGCTGCGCAAGGACTTCTCGTACCTCGGTTCCTACGGCACGCGGGGCGTGGGATACGACGTCGAGTACCTCGTCTACCAGATCTCCCGTGAGCTCGGGCTGACCCAGGACTGGCCGGTCGTCATCGTCGGCATCGGCAACCTCGGCGCCGCCCTGGCCAACTACGGCGGTTTCGCCTCGCGCGGCTTCCGCGTGGCCGCGCTGATCGACGCCGATCCGGCGATGGCCGGGAAGCCGGTGGCGGGCATGCCCGTGCAGCACACCGACGACCTGGAGAAGATCATCGAGGAGAACGGCGTCTCCATCGGGGTCATCGCGACCCCGGCGGGCGCCGCCCAGCAGGTCAGCGAGCGGCTGATCGCCGCCGGTGTGACCTCCATCCTGAACTTCGCGCCCACCGTGCTCCAGGTCCCGGACGGGGTGGACGTGCGCAAGGTCGACCTGTCGATCGAGCTGCAGATCCTGGCGTTCCACGAGCAGCGCAAGGCCGGCGAGGAGACGGGCGGGGCCGCGGAGGCCCCTGCCGCGGGTGGCCCCGCCGCCGGCGCCTCCGGCCCGGCTGCCGGTGCCACCGGCGGGACCGGGGCGGCTCCGGCCGCCGCCGTCGAGCCGCCGGCCGGCCGGGGCGCCGCCACCTCCCGCAAGAACGGGCCCGACGGCGACGTTCCGGCGGTGATGCCGGCATGAGTCTGCTCGTCGTTGGCCTGAGCCACCGCAGCGCGCCGGTGAGCGTGCTGGAGCGGGCCTCGCTGTCCGCCGACGCCAAGGTCAAGCTGCTGCACGACACCCTGGCCGCCGAGCCGGCGGCCGAGGCGACCGTGCTGGCCACCTGCAACCGGATCGAGCTGTACGCCGACGTGGACAAGTTCCACGCCGGTGTCGCCGAGCTGTCCACGCTGCTGGCCCAGCACAGCGGGGTCGCGCTGGAGGAGCTCACCCCCTACCTGTACGTCCACTACGAGGACCGGGCGGTGCACCACCTGTTCTCGGTGGCGTGCGGGCTGGACTCGATGGTGGTCGGCGAGGGGCAGATCCTCGGCCAGATCAAGGACGCGCTGGCGCTGGGGCAGGAGCTCCACACCGCCGGACGGCTGATCAACGACCTCTTCCAGCAGGCGCTGCGGGTCGGCAAGCGGGCGCACTCGGAGACCGGGATCGACCGGGCCGGGCAGTCACTGGTGACCTTCGGCCTGGAGCAGCTGGCCGTGCGGGAGCCGGTCGCCGACTGGGCCGCCGGGAAGCGGGCGCTGGTGATCGGCGCCGGGTCGATGTCCTCGCTGGCCGCCGCCACGCTCGCGCGGGTGGGGGTCGCGGAGATCGCCGTCGCGAACCGGACCGCGGAGCGGGCGGAGCGTCTCGCGGAGATTCTGGTTGCCTCGGGCACCGGTGTGCGGGCGTGGGCCGTTCCGATGTCGGCGGTGGCGGATGAGCTGGCGCTCGCCGATGTGGTGGTGTCCTGTACCGGGGCCACCGGGCTGGTGCTGACCGGGGACGACGTCGCCGCGGCGGTGTCGGGCCGTGCGGGGCTCTCCCCCACCCCGCCCCTCCCCGAAACCGGGGCCGCGCCGCAGGCGCCGCAGGCCGTCGCACCCGACGCCGAGCTCGTCGCACGGCTCGTCGCCGCCGCCGAAGGCGGGCGGCGGCTCACCGATGCCGGGGCCGCCCGGACCATCGCGCCCGCCGCGCAGGCCGTCGACGGCTGCCCGGTGGACGCGCCGGCGGGCGACGGGCGGTCCGCGCTCGCCGGGGTGGACGCCGGGTCGCTCGAACTGCACGGCGCCTGGGCCGACCAGGGCGAGGCCGCCGCACAGCGGCAGCCGCGGCGCGGGACCCGCAGCCACGCCGACGGGGCCGTTCCCGTACGGCTCGCGGTGCTCGACCTCGCCATGCCCCGGGACGTCGACGCCGCCGTGCACCGGATCCCGGGCGTGCGCCTCGTGGACATCGAGAGCCTCGCGGAGGCGTCCGCGGACGCGCCGATGGCCGCCGACGTCGACGCCGTGCGCGGGATCGTGGCCGAGGAGGTGGCCGCCTTCGGCGCCGCCCAGCGGGCCGCGCACATCACCCCCACCGTCGTCGCCCTGCGGGCGATGGCCGCCGAGGTCGTCGCCATGGAGGTGGCACGGCTCGACGGGCGGGTACCCGACCTCGACGAACGGCAGCGCGCGGAGGTCACCCAGACCGTGCGCCGCGTCGTCGACAAGCTCCTCCACGCGCCGACCGTGCGCGTGAAGCAGCTCGCGAGCGAACCCGGCGGCGCCGGGTACGCCGAGGCGCTGCGTGAACTCTTCGACCTCGACCCTCAGACGGTGGCATCCGTCAGCCGGGCGGACGCGGCCGATCCGAAGAACGACGACCCAGGACGGGCATCATGAACTCACGTCCCGACCAGCCCCTCAGGCTCGGCACGCGGCGCAGCAAGCTGGCCATGTCCCAGTCCGGGCACGTCGCCGAGGCGGTCCGGGCGGTCACCGGCCGGCCCGTGGAGCTCGTGGAGATCACGACGTACGGCGACGTGTCCCGCGAGCACCTCGCGCAGATCGGCGGCACCGGCGTGTTCGTCACCGCCCTGCGCGACGCGCTCGCGCGCGGCGAGGTCGACTTCGCCGTGCACTCGCTGAAGGACCTGCCGACCGCGCAGCCCGACGAGCTGGTCATCGCCGCCATGCCGAAGCGGGAGGACCCGCGCGACGCCCTCGTGGCGCGCGACGGGCTGACCTTCGAGCAGCTGCCCGACGGCGCCCGGGTCGGTACCGGCTCGCCGCGCCGCATGGCGCAGCTGCACGCGTACGCCAAGGGGCTGGGCAAGCGGATCGAGTGCGTCGCCATCCGGGGGAACGTCGACACCCGGATCGGGTTCGTGCGGGACGGGGAGCTCGACGCCGTCGTGCTCGCCGCCGCCGGCCTGAACCGGATCGGGCGCGGTGACGAGGCGACCGACCTGCTGTCGGTCGACAACGTGCTGCCCGCTCCCGGCCAGGGAGCCCTGGCCGTGGAGTGCCTGGCGTCCGACACGGAGCTGATCGCCGCGCTCGGTCAGCTGGACGACCCGTACACCCGGGCCGCCGTGACCGCCGAGCGTGCCCTGCTCGCCGCGCTGGAGGCGGGGTGCAGCGCGCCCGTGGGCGCCCTCGCCGACCTCCTGGCCGACGGTCAGACTGTCAATGAAATGCGCCTGCGTGGTGTCGTGGGAACCCTCGACGGTTCCACGCTGGTGCAGCTGTCCACCACCGGTCCCGTGCCCCAGTCGTACGACGAGGCCATGGCGCTCGGCCGTGAACTCGCGGACGAGATGCTGGCCAAGGGCGCGGCCGGTCTGATGGGGGAGCGATCCCTTTGAACCCCTCAAGCCCCACCACCTCCGCTTTCCCGGCCGTCGCGGTCCAAGGGCTCGTCACCTTCCTGGGTGCCGGCCCCGGCGACCCGGGTCTGCTGACGCTGCGCGCCGTCGAGGCGCTCGCGGCCGCGGACGTACTGATCGCCGAGCCCGAGGTGCTCGACGTCGTACGGACCCACGCGCGCACGGGCGTCGACACGCCGCAGCTGACGGTCGCTGACGAGAAGTCAGCAGCCGCCGGGGTCCCGGTGATCCGCGACGCCGCCAATCTTGTCATGGAGGCCGCGCGCTCCGGCAGGCGGGTCGTCCGTGCCGTCACCGGCGACCCGGGACTCGACGGGAACGCCGCCGCCGAGATGCTGGCCTGCGCGAACGAGGGGATCCCCTTCGAGGTCGTGCCCGGTGTCGCGACCGCCGTGGGCGTGCCCGCGTACGCGGGCGTGCCGCTGCGCGGCGACAAGGGCGCGGACGTGCGCTTCGTGGACGCCCGGCACGCCTCGGCGCGCTGCTGGGCCGAGGTGGGCGCCAGCGAGGGCAGCGTCGTGGTCGTCTCCGCCACGCTGGAGACGGTCGCCGCCGCGGCCGCCGAGCTGGTGTCGGCAGGCCGGGGGCCCGAGACCCCGCTGACGGTGACCGTCGGCGGTACCACGACCCGGCAGCGGACCTGGACGGCGACCCTGGGCACGATCGCCCAGGTGTTCAAGCAGGGCAAGGTGCTCCCGTCGCCCGAGGGCGCACGGCCGGTCATAGCCGTGGTCGGCGAGCAGGGCGCCGCCGCGCGCCGCGAGGAGCTGGCCTGGTTCGAGTCGAAGCCGCTGTTCGGCTGGCGGGTGCTCGTGCCGCGCACCAAGGAGCAGGCCGCTTCGCTCTCCGACCAGCTGCGTTCGTACGGCGCGGTGCCGCACGAGGTGCCGACCATCGCCGTGGAGCCGCCGCGCACCCCGCAGCAGATGGAGCGGGCGGTCAAGGGCCTGGTCACCGGCCGCTACGAGTGGATCGCCTTCACCTCGGTGAACGCCGTCAAGGCGGTGCGGGAGAAGTTCGAGGAGTACGGGCTCGACGCGCGCGCCTTCGCGGGCATCAAGGTCGCCGCGGTCGGCGAGCAGACCGCGGCCGCGCTGGTCGAGTTCGGCGTCAAGCCGGACCTGGTGCCGAGCGGCGAGCAGTCGGCCGCCGGGCTGCTGGAGGACTGGCCGCCCTACGACCCGGTCTTCGACCCGATCGACCGCGTCTTCCTGCCGCGCGCCGACATCGCCACCGAGACCCTGGTGGCCGGCCTGATAGAGCTGGGCTGGGAGGTCGACGACGTCACCGCCTACCGGACCGTGCGCGCCTCGCCGCCGCCGGCGGACACCCGTGAGGCGATCAAGGGCGGCGGCTTCGACGCCGTGCTCTTCACCTCGTCCTCGACCGTCCGCAACCTGGTCGGTATCGCGGGCAAGCCGCACAACGTGACCGTCATCGCCTGCATCGGGCCGGCGACCGCCAAGACGGCGGAGGAGCACGGCCTGCGCGTGGACGTGCTGTCGCCGGAGCCGAGCGTGGGCAAGCTGGCGGAGGCGCTGGCCGCGTACGGGGAGGCCCGCCGCGAGGCGGCCAAGGAGGCCGGCGAGGCCGTGGCCCGGCCCAGCGAGCGCCGTCCGGGCGCGCGGCGCCGTCGCACGACGTGAGCCGGTTAGGGGCCTCGGGGGCCTCAGCGGGTGGAGGGGCCCGGGTGCGCAGAGCGCCCGGGCCCCTTCGGCGTGTCCGGCGAAAGCGGGGGCCTAGGCTTGGGGCGACTGCTGTCGATGCTCGAAGAGGCGACCAAGAAGATGAGCGCGTACGGATCCTTCCCCGGCTCGCGGCCCCGCCGGCTGCGCACCACCCCGGCGATGCGGCGGATGGTCGCCGAGTACCGGCTGCACCCCTCGGACCTGATCCTGCCGGCGTTCGTCCGGGAGGGCATCAGCGAGCCCCTGCCGATCTCGGCGATGCCGGGCGTGGTCCAGCACACCCGGGACACGCTGCGGAAGGCCGCCGTGGAGGCGGTCGAGGCGGGCGTGGCGGGGATCATGCTCTTCGGCGTCCCGGCGGACGAGAACAAGGACGCGCTGGGCACGGCGGGCACCGAGCCGGACGGCATCCTCCAGCTGGCGATCCGCGACGTGAAGGCGGAGGTCGGCGACGACCTGGTGATCATGTCGGACCTGTGCCTGGACGAGTACACCGACCACGGCCACTGCGGGGTCCTGGACGAGAACGGCCGCGTGGACAACGACGCGACGCTGGAGCGGTACGCGGAGATGGCCCAGGTCCAGGCCGATGCGGGCGTCCACGTCGTGGGCCCCAGCGGCATGATGGACGGCCAGGTGGGTGTGATCCGCGACGCCCTGGACGAGACGGGCCACGAGGACGTGGCGGTCCTCGCCTACACCGCGAAGTACTCCTCCGCCTTCTACGGCCCCTTCCGCGAGGCCGTCGCCTCCTCCCTCCAGGGCGACCGCAAGACCTACCAGCAGGACCCGGCGAACGCCCGCGAGTCCCTGCGCGAGCTGGCGCTGGACCTGGAGGAGGGCGCCGACATGGTCATGGTCAAGCCCGCGGGCCCCTACCTGGACATCCTGCACCGGGTCGCCGAGGCCGTGGACGTGCCGGTGGCGGCGTACCAGATCAGCGGCGAGTACGCGATGGTCGAGGCGGCCGCGGAGAAGGGCTGGATCGAGCGCGACCGGGCGATCATGGAGACCCTCCTCGGCATCAAGCGGGCGGGCGCGGACACGATCCTCACGTACTGGGCGACCGAGGTCGCGGGCTGGCTGCGCAACGAGCGGTGACCTCCGGTGGTGGGGGCGGCCCGCGTGGCGGCCCCCGCCCCCGATCCTCTTCGCCCGGGCTGTCACGTTCGCCTCGCGGGAGGGGTCAGTGCAGTGAGAACACACGCTGACGCCACCGAGAGAAGAGGCCGACCATGTCCGAGACCCACCGCTCCCGCCTGTCCAACCCCGTCAGGACGCTGCCGGACCTCGGCGCGCTGACCGGGATGATGTTCAAGGTGATCGGCAACGGCACGGTCCCGCAGTCCACGATCTCGCTGGTGCACCTGCGGGCCGGGCAGATCGTCGCGAACACCTACCTGACGGCGATGCACACGGAGGCCCTGCGCGGTGCCGGGGAGAGCGAGCAGCGCATCACCGCCGTCTCCTCCTGGGCGGACGCCCTCTGCTTCACCCCGGCCGAGCGGGCGGCCCTCGCCCTGGTGGAGGCCGTGCTGACGGCTCCGCCGGCCGGCGCGGAGCGGGTGTCGGACGAGGTCTTCGCCGAGGCGGCGGCGCACTACGACGAGAAGGCCCTGACGACCCTGGTCCTCGCGATCAGCCAGGTCAACTTCTTCATCCCGCTCGCCCTCATCGGCAAGCCGCTCCCGGGCCGGTCCGCCTCCCAGCAGTGGACCTGATGCGCGGGCGCGCCGCCGGGTGCACCCTGGAATTCAGCGGGCACGGAGGTGATCGCCATGAAGGATGCCGTCGGATGGCATGTGGAGATGGAGTTCCAGGAAGACAACAAGCGCACGCGGGCGGCGGCCATGGTCCGGCTACCGGACGGGAACGAGGTCCGCGGGCACGGCTACGCGAGCCGTCACCCCAGTGACGGCAATCAGGCCCGGGTGGGTGAGGAGATCGCGGCGGCCCGCGCGCTGAACGACATAAAGGAGCAGCTGCTCAGCAAGGCCCACAACGAGATCGACGACGCGTCGGGACGCACGTCGTACCCGCTCACCCGCTGACCCAGCCGGTGAGCGCCGCCCAGCTGGCGGGACCGAGGTCGAGGACGGGACCGTCCTCGACCTTGGAGTCCCGGACGTGGATGGTGGTGGGGGTGGTGGCGACTTCGACGCAGGCGCCGCCCTCGCTGCCGCTGTAGCTGGACTTGAACCACGTGAGTTCGGTGCTCATAGCTCTCCTAGCAGGCGGTCCAACAGGCCCCGCGTCTGCTGTGTGTTGAGGGCCTGCGTCCGCAGCATCGCATACTTGCGCGCCAGGATGCTGACCTCGTCCTGGTCGGAGACGAGGTGGCTCCCTCGTTGGCCTTCGGTGTAGCCAACGTGCTGGTGGTTGTGGGTTTCCAGGAGGATGAAGGGGCCGTCGAGAGCCGCGTGCACGGGCTGGTCCAGAGGCAGAACCTGCACGGACATGTCCGGAAGTTCCGTGCAGGCGATCAGGTGCCGCAGCAGCTCCCGGTACACCTCCGGACCGCCGATGCGCTGGCGGACTACGGGCTCCCAGATGACGAAGCTCAAGGTCGGCGGCGTGGTGCGGCGCAGTATCTTCTGGCGGTCCAGCCGATCGGCTGTGAGCGCGTCGATCTTCTCCTCGCGGTAGGCGGGTACGCGGCACGCGAAGACGGCGCGGGCGTAGCACTCGGGCTGGAGCAGACCCGGAACGACCTGGTTGTCGTACCAGGACAGGGCGATGGCCCTTTTCTCCAGCTCCATGTACTCCAGTGCCCAGGCCGGGATCACGTCCACGTCGGGCATCTCATTGGCCGCGACCGTCAGTGTGCCCGGTAGGCCCAGGTGGAGGTCCAGGAGCTCGGCCACGTTCGGCATGAGCATGCGGCGGCCCTGCTCGATGGAGCCGATGCTCTCCTCGTCCATCGTGATCAGGTCAGCGAGCTGCTTCTGCGTCAGGTTCTTGGAGACCCTGGCGGCGGCTACCTGCCTGCCGACCATCTTCATGGTCGTGGCATTGGGCCGCGGGCGCTTCTTCGGTGGCATGGCGATGAACTCCCCGCCTTAGGACGTGGTTTATCCCCGGCGCGCCCGTACTCACCACAGAGTACGGGTCGGCTCTCTGTAGCAGCGTAGTCACGCCGCGCGACCATCGTCCGGTGAACCTAAATACTCAACCCGGGCTCATGCGCGAGCGGTTGTTCCCCCGGGCCTTCCGAACCGTCTCTTCCGCAAGGGTGTTCGCGCACGAGACGCTCGACGTGTGGGACGCCAAGGAACGGCGGGACGACGTCGTGCTCTGTGTCAGCGAGCTGGCGACCAACGCCCTGCGGTACGGGGTGCCGCGCGGGCGGTCGTACCGGGTGCGGCTGCTGAACTTCGACTGCTGCCTGCGCGTCGAGGTGCACGACAGCGGGCCCGGGCGGTCGCGGATGCTCGGCCGGCCGCCGGGGAACGGGCTGCGGATCGTGGAGGCCGTCTCCGACCAGTGGGGGGTGCTGCCCCGGTCGCCGGGGAAGGTCGTGTGGGCCGAGTTCCGCTCCGCCGGCTGTGGGCCCGTGCCGATCTCAGAGACGGCTTATCTCCTGCGCTCACCGCGCAATGCCCGGATCTTGAGAGAGTCCATCGCGGAACTGGACGTCGATCTGCCGTGACACGATCCGGTCGTGACGTGCGATGTGTGTGGGCGCGAGATGCGGCCGCGGCCGGTGAAGGAAGCGGTCGAGGCGTGGGAGCTGCCGGTGAAGGAGCGGTGGTTCTGTGCCTGGTGCTACGCGTGGACCGAGCTGGGCCACCATCCCGACGAGGTCTCGCGGCCGCAGTACCTGCCCGTGGACTTGCGGTGGGAGCGGGCGGATTCACCGCTGCTGTCCGAGGAGGTCTTCCATGCCTACGACAGCGCTTTCGCCTACACGGCCTCCGGGGCGACCCTGTGCGGGATCGGCCACGAGGGCCTCTCGCCCTCCGCGTACCCGTGGGTGTCGGAATCAGAGCGTGCCTGCGGCGCCTGCAAGGAGGTCGCTTCCGTCATCGACCGGCGCTGGCCGCCGCAGATGCGCGACGGCCGGCGCGAGAGCCCGACTCCTCCGTCGGGCTCTCCCTGGCCCCCTTTCTGAGGCGGCCGGCGGCGTCGGTCAGGCCGGCTGTTCCTGCATCGAGGCCGTGATGACGGAGAACGCGCCGCCCTGGGGGTCGGCCAGGACCGCCATGCGGCCCGCCGCCATGTCGAAGGCCGGGGCCAGGACCGTGCCCCCGGCGCGGACGGCGGCCGCCTGGACCTCGTCCACGTTGTCCGCGTGGAAGTACGGCTGCCAGTGCGGCGGCACGCCCGGCGGCAGCTGGCTCAGGTCCATCATCCCGCCCACCGCGCGGCCGTCGACCTGGAACTCGATGTACCCCTCGGCGCCGGGCATCTCGGAGCGGGCCGTGGTGACGGGCAGGATCGCGGAGTAGAACGCCGACGCCGCGGCCAGGTCGGGGGCGGTCAGCTCGTTCCAGATCAGCGCGCCGTGCTCGTTGACGATGCCCGCGCCGTCGAAGGTGCCGGGCTGCCACAGGCCGACGACCGCGCCCGCCGGGTCGGCGATCACGGCCATCCGGCCGAGGTCCATGACGTCCATCGGGCCCATCATGACCGTGCCGCCGGCGTCGGTGACGGACTTGACGGTGGAGTCGATGCTGTCGGTGGACAGGTACGTCGTCCACACCGTCGGAGGCAGCGGGTCGGGCACGGTCCCGTCCGGGTTCATCGCCTTCATGATCCCGGCGACCGGCTTGCCCTTGAGGGTGCAGACGGCGTAGCCGCCCGTCTCCGGCGGGCCCACCTCGCCCTGCCAGCCGAAGAGGTCGCAGTAGAAGTCGATGGCGGCCTGCTGGTCGGGGACCATCAGGTCGATCCAGCAGGGGGTGCCGGGCTTGTAGGGGCCGTTCATGTCGGGCACGGGGGTCTCCGGGGTCGGGCGAGGGGTTGGACGGGCCGTCCCCTACCCGGGCCTCCGGCGGTGAACCGGGCCGTCCGGGTGACGTTCCTTCCCGGGGCTGCGGGGGCTGCGGGGGCGCTGCGCGGAGCGTCTCCCCGCCCCGCCCCTTCTCCGTATCCCGGGGCTCCGTCCCGGACCCCGTTCCTGGGGGCTCCGCCCCCAGGCCCTCCCCCGGCTACCGCTGGGAGGGCCCCCGGGCGGGGCTGGATTTCGGCCGCCCCTCAGGGGGCCACGCGGGAGGTCAGGCGGGTGGCGGCGGCTTCGAGTTCCGAGGCCGTGCCGAAGGGGATCACCGCTGCGCGGGTGGGGACGCGGACTCCGCCCGTCAGGGCGATGCGGGTGCCGCCGGGGACCGGGACGGCGGCCAGGCCGACCAGGAGGAAGCGGCTCTGGAGCCAGCACCAGCCCGGGCGGCGGTAGCCGCGCAGGCGGGCGCGGAAGCCGTACTTGCTGCGGGCCAGGAGTTCGATCCGGTCGCCGTCGGAGCGGAGGAGGCGGGTGCGGCGGAGGTCGGGGAGGAAGTCGAGGGTGCACATGGCCGGCCAGACCTCTTCGAAGGGGGCCGGGAGGGTTCGTTCCACCACCTGCGCACCTCGTACGGCCGCCGCCATGACGCGCAGGCGCCGGATGTCGTCGATCTCGTGCGGCGTCATGCGGACCATGCCTTTCGGAAGCTGGAACGGGCCCGGTGGAGACGGGACTTGGCGGTACCGGGCGGGATGTCCAGGACGGCTGCGGCCGCTTCTTCGTCCAGGCCCTCGACGTCCCGCAGGACGAGCACCGCGCGGTGGGCGGGGGAGAGGCGGGCGAGGACGTCCTCGATGTCGGCGGCCAGGTGGGGGTCGCCCTTGGCCGGGACGTCCGTGAGGTCGGGGGAGGGGCGGCTGCGGGACGCCCGCTGGGCGGTGCGGACGGCCTCGCGGACCGCGATGGCCCGCACCCAGCCGTACAGGGCCTCGGGGTCGCGCAGCGTGCGCAGGGCGGTGAAGACGGCCAGGAGGGCTTCCTGGGCGGCATCGGGGCCGTCCGCGAGGGCGATGGGGGCGCAGATCCGGGTGACGTACGGGGTGAGGTGGTCGAGGAGGTCGTGCAGCGCGAGGGTGTTCCCGGCGCGGGCGGCGCGGGCGAGGGTGATGCCGCGCGTGCGGGCGGCCGGGGTCAGGGGGCTCATCTGGCGCGCGCCAGCCGTGCGGCCGCCCAGCCGAAGCCGAGGCAGGCGGGGGTGTAGAGGGTGAGGTTGAGGGTGTGGAAGGGGCTGTCGGGCGGGCTGGGCAGGAGCCCGGCGGCCCAGGCGAGGCCCGCGAGGCCCCGTACGGCCAGGCCCGCCGCCACCGCGCCGGTGACGGCCCGCGTCGCCCTCCCGCCGCGCCGGCGGGAGTGGGCGAGGACGGCGGCCCCGGCGGTGAGGGTGAGCGCGGCCAGCGGCAGGACGACGGGGGGCCCGAAGGACACCTCCGTGCCGAGGACGGCCAGGGACAGGGCCCGCTCGTCGGGGGCGGGCCAGGTGGCGCCGGTGGCCCAGTACAGGTGCGCCAGTCCGTCGGCCGCCAGGAGCGCGGCCAGCGCGGTCCCGGTCCTGCGGCGTGTGGTGTCGTCCGTGTGCATGGGTGGTCCCCTCGGTGTGCCGGTTGCCGACACATCGAGGAGGCGGCCGCCCCCGGGAACGTTCCCGTGACGTGCGTCACGTGGGTCGGTGGTGGTTCAGTGCAGGACGCGCTTGCCCGCCAGGAAGGCGGCGAGGTCGCCGACGGCGAGTACGCGGATCGACTCCGCCGCGCCGGGGAGGGCGTCCCGGTAGGCGGTGATGTCGCGCGGGTCGGAGGTGACGACGACGGCCTCCGGGTGCCGGGCGGCGATGACCACGGCCAGCGCGTCGACCGCGTCGGGGCGCTTCTCGGGAGGGATCGCGGCGTCGGCCAGGAGGCGGCCCGCGCGCTTGGCGCCGTCCTCGCAGTGGCCCGCCTGGCACACCCCGCAGGACGCCGGGGCCGAGGCGTGCACCCCGAAGACCACGCATTGTGGCACCGCCCGGGTCAGCGGCGTCCACCGGCCGGGTCGCCATGCCTGGGCCAGCACGGGCAGGGGGACGACCGGGGGGTGGCCCCGCTCGGTGAGGACCGGTGCAGCAGCCCCGCCGACCGGTCGCCGCGCTCCAGCGCGATCAGCATCCCGGTGTCGTACACGAAGACGGGGCTGCTCACGCGACGGAGTCCCGGGTGTCGGGGGCGAGCGCCTGGGCGATGCCCGCCCGTGCGGCCGCCAGTTCCTCGTCGTCGAAGCCGTCGTCCCGGCCGGCCGGTGCGGGCATGGCCTCGGTCGCCGCGATGTCGGCGTCGATCTCGGCGAAGCGCCGGGCGACGACCAGGTCCTCGTCGATCTGGCGGAGTACGGCCGCCGTGACGTAGGCGGAGACGTCGAGGCCCATGGCGTCGGCGTGCTCCTTGACCCTCGCGCGCAGCGCGGCGTCCATGCTGATGCTGAACCGCTCCTTGGGGGCCATGGCAGCTACGTAGCACGGCGTGTTACGGCCGGCGCGGCTTTGCGGCGACTACTCGTTGACCAGGACCGGGATCGACAGGACCGCCGCGGCCGGGGTGCCCGTGAGGCGGTCGGCGGGGACGGTGAAGTCGATGCCGTCGCCGGCCGCGCGGGGGCCCGTGTGGGGCTGTCCGGCGTGGCCCTCCTCGCCCTCCTCCTCGTAGCGGAAGGTGCCGGTGCCCAGGAGGCGGCCCTGCGCGTCGTAGTACGCGGCGGTGACCTCCAGGGCCAGGGTGTCGCTGACGTCCGAGCCGATGGCGATGTGGCCGGTGACGGACGGGGTCCCGGTGAGCTTGAGGTCCGTCAGCTTCACGCGGTCCGTGAACGGGCCCTGCTCGGTGCGGACCTCGCCCGCGGCGGGCGCCGGGGTGAGGACGGCGGCCGGGGCGGGCGCGCTGCGCGGCGCGGGCAGGGACACCGGGGCGGCGGCGGCCGGGGCCGCGTCCCCGGCGGCGGAGGGGGCTTCGGCGCCCGAGCAGCCGGTGGCCAGCGCGAGGAGGGCGGCCACGGCGGTGACGGCGGCGGCCGCGCGGGGGAGGTACGTCAGCGACATCGGGAGTGCTCCTGGGGGAAAGGCGACGGCCGGGGCCGGGGGAGTGCGCCCCCGGCCCCGGCCGACCGGGGATCAGTGCTGCTGCGGAGAGCGGCCGAACAGCGAGCGGTACAGCTTGCCGTACAGCTCGGTGTTGATCTGGCTCGTGGCGAAGACGTTGCTGCCCGGGCCGTAGGCGAAGATCGGCACGTCGGCACCGGTGTGGTTGCCGGACAGGTAGGTCAGCCACAGGCTGGCGTCGGGGCTGCCGTCCTTCACGCCCGCCGGGTCCTCCGGCGTGCGGAAGGTGGCCGGGCCGAAGTTCTTCGTGTCACCGGAGCCCGCGCCGTTCACGATGCCGCTGGAGCGGACCGGGTCCTTGGCGCCCGAGGAGGAGCGCGACGGGACGCTGTTGTTGGCGGTGTTGCCGGCGTCCGTGTTGGACGGCGGGGCGACGGCCTCGGCGTTGGTGTACGTGCCCTTCTCGATGATGTTGAAGCCGGCGCACTCGTGGTCCGCCGTGACGACCACGAGGGTGTGGCCGTCCTTCTTCGCGAACTCGTAGGCGGCCTTGACCGCGTCGTCGAAGGCCTTGACCTCGTCGAGGGTCTGCGCGGCGTCGTTCGCGTGCGAGCGCTTGTCGATCTGGGCGCCCTCGACCTGGAGGTAGAAGCCCTTCTTCGACTTGCTGCGGTCGTACGACCCGCCCTTGCTGCGGTCGGTCAGGAGCTGGATCGACTTGCGGGTCATGTCCGCGAGCGTCGGCTCCTGCTTCTGCGGGGCGTCGGCCGGCAGGGCCGCCTTGTTGTGCTCCACGGTCAGGTTGCCGCGGTTGAACAGGCCGATGACCTTCTTGCCGTTGGCCTTGTCCAGGTCGGACTTGGTGGCGACCTTCTGGCTGGCGGCCGTCTGCGCGGGCAGCTTCGGGTCGCCGAAGTTGCCGAGGACCTGGTAGCCCTGCGCCTGGAGGGCCTTCTGGTCGTCCGGCTCGAAGCGGGCCAGGCCGCCGCCGAGGATGACGTCGGCGGTGCCGTTGCGGGCGATCTGCTCGGCGATCGGGGTGATCAGCGTCTTGTCCGCCGGGGCTGCCTCGTAGCTGCCGTCGTCCTTCTTGGGGAGGCAGGCGGCGTCCGAGTAGGTCGGGCCCTGGCAGCCGCGCAGCAGTGCGTGGCTGAACTGGGCGGCCGGGGTGGCGTCGGTGATCTCGGCGGTGGAGACGTTGCCCGTGGCGAAGCCGGCCGCGTGGGCCTGCTCCATCAGGGTGGCGACCTTCTTCTCGTACGCGTCCACGCCGATGGCCGCGTTGTAGGTCTTCACGCCGGAGCCCCAGGCGGTGGCGGAGCTGGCCGAGTCGGTGACCAGGGCCGGCGTCGCGCTGTTCTTCTCGACGGCGTAGGTGGCGACCGCGCCCGTGGCGGGGAGGGTCTCCATGGTGAGCTTGCCGCCGGCCCCCATGAAGCGGTCGCGCGCGGCGGTCACGTGGGTGCGGCCCATTCCGTCACCGAGCAGGTAGATGACGTTCCTGATGTCCTGGCGCGAGTCGCTCTGCTGGGGCGCGGAGTTCGCGGTGACGGCGGTGCCGGCGGCCACGGCGCTGGCGATGGCCAGGACGGTGAGCGTCTTCAACGGTCTGCGGCGCATGTGCGGGAGATTCCCCTCGGGTGTTCGGCACGGTCGCGCCGAACGTAGGGGGGCCGTGTGAACGGGATGTGATCGCGCGGTAGTGCCCGGCCGAACGGGGAGGGCATGACAGGACACCGTCACGGACCGGCCATTGCCAGAAGATCTCCTCGACCACGATCTGAGGCTCGGCCACGCGGGGCAGGAAGGTGAACCGGATCCATCCGCGGTCGCTGTCGAAGTATGCGATGTGCGGGCCCCGGGGGGGACGGTGGACCGCGCCGGTTCGATGTTCTCCCCGCGGTACGGGCGGCGCACGGTCAGCAGCTCGAAGAGGGCCTCCCGGCAAGCTTCCCGCGCCTCGTCGGGCAGGCTGATCCGGTACTTCCCGGCGTCCTGGGTGTAGTCCACGGCCCACGGCGGCCCGGTGAACTCCTCGCTCACTCGCCCGGCTCCAGGGCGCGCAGCCGGTGGCGGATGCGGGAAGCCGCGTCGAGGAGGCCGCGGGCGGCGTCGGCGTCCGCAGCCTCGGCGGCCCGTGCCTCCAGGCCAGCCACGTGCCGGTCGAGCTCCGGGTCGCGGGCGAGGGCGTAATCGCCCCACCAGCGGGCCGTGAACGCCGGGACGGGACCGATGTCGTAGGCGTCGCAGATCTGACGTCGCCCAGGCGGAGTCGAAGTCCGGGAGCAGAGCCGGGGCGTGAGCGGCTATGGCGGCGCGCAGGGCCTTCGGCGTGTACTCCGGCATCGGCGGTACGGATCCACCCGGCGCATGCGTCGCGGTCGTCGTTCCCGGCTCCTCGTCGGATCGGACGCCTCCCACGACAGAACGCGACGACCCCCGGCGCGGGGTGGTTGCGCCGGGGGCCGTCGTGGGGTGGTGCGTCAGAGCTTCTCGGGGGTGCGGATGCCCAGGAGGGACATGCCCTTGCTCAGGGTGCGGGCGGTCAGCTCGCACAGGAACAGGCGGTTCTCGGCGACGACGAGCTCCGGCTCCGGCTTGATGACCGGGCACTGGTCGTAGAACGTCGTGAACAGCGAGGACAGCTGGTACAGGTACGCCGCCACCTTGTGCGGCGCGTACTCCTCCGCCGCCTCCGCGACCAGCGTGCCGAACCCGTCCAGGTGCAGGCCCAGCGCGCGCTCGGCCGGGGCCAGTTCCAGCTCCGGGTGTGCGGCCGGCTGCCGCTCGCCCGCCTTGCGCAGGATGGAGCGGATACGGGCGTACGCGTACTGGAGGTAGACGGAGGTGTCGCCGTTCAGCGAGACCATCTGGTCCAGGTCGAACTTGTAGTCGCGGGACGCGGACGTCGACAGGTCGGCGTACTTCACCGCGCCGATGCCCACGTACTGGCCGTTCTCGACGATCTCCGCCTCGGTCAGGCCCACCTTCTCGGCCTTCTCGCGCACGACGGACGTCGCCCGCTCCACCGCCTCGTCCAGCAGGTCGACCAGCCGGACCGTCTCGCCCTCACGGGTCTTGAACGGCTTGCCGTCCTTGCCCAGGACCGTGCCGAAGGCCAGCTGCACGGCCTTGACCTCGTCGTTCAGCCAGCCGGCGCGGCGGGCCGTCTCGAAGACCATCTTGAAGTGCAGGCCCTGGCGGGCGTCCACCACGTAGATGAGCGTGTCCGCCTTCAGGTTGCCCACGCGGTCGCGGATCGCCGACAGGTCGGTCGCGGCGTAGCCGAAGCCGCCGTCCGACTTCTGGACGATCAGCGGCGTCGGGTTGCCGTCCGGGCCCTTGTACTCGTCGAAGAACACGCACAGCGCGCCGTTGGAGCGGACGGCCACGCCCGAGTCCTCCAGCAGCTTGCAGGTCTCCGCCAGCATGTCGTTGTAGCCGGATTCGCCGACCACGTCCGGGTCCTGGATGTCCATGTCCAGCTTGTTGAAGACCGAGTAGAAGTAGATCTTCGACTCGTCCACGAACCGCTGCCAGAGGGCGAGGGTCTCCTCGTCACCCGCCTGGAGGTCCACCACCCGCGCCCGGGCCCGCGTCTTGAACTCCTCGTCGGAGTCGAAGAGCGCGCGCGAGGCCTTGTACAGGCGGTTGAGGTTGGACATGGCCTCCTCGCCGGACGCCTCGCCCTCCCCGCCCTTGTGGTCCAGCTCGTGCGGGTGCTCCAGCAGGTACTGGATCAGCATGCCGAACTGGGTGCCCCAGTCGCCGATGTGGTGGCGGCGGACCACCTTCTCGCCCGTGAACTCCAGGATCTCCACCATCGCCGCGCCGATCACGGCCGAGCGCAGGTGGCCGACGTGCATCTCCTTGGCCACGTTCGGCTGCGCGTAGTCGATCACCGTGGTGCCGGCCGACGGGGACAGCGGCACGCCGAGCCGGTCGTCGGCGGCGCGCGCCGCGAGCGTGCGGACGATCGCCTCGTCCGAGACGGTGATGTTCAGGAAGCCGGGGCCCGAGACCTCGATCTCCTTGATCAGGTCACCCGTGGGGATGGCCTCGACCACGGTCGTCGCCAGCTCGCGCGGGTTGGCCTTGGCCTTCTTCGCGAGCGCCAGGATGCCGTTGGCCTGGAAGTCGGCCCGGTCGCTTCGTCGCAGCAGCGGGTCGGCCGCACCGGCCTCCGGCAGGGCGGAGGCGAGGGCGTCCGAGACGCGCTGTTCGACGGAGGAAGCGAGGGAAGGGACCGAGGCCATGAGCTGCCGTTCCTGTGAGGTTGTGCCCGAGTGGGTCTTGGGCGTTCCGACAAGTGCCGAGTATCCCACGCGGGGGGCGCCCGGTTCTCGGCATATCCGCGGCGTATCACCAGACGGAAGCAACCCCGGAGCGTCCCCTTCCGTCTGGGAGAATGGCCGAAGCCAGCATTCGAGATAGAAGGACGTGTCGTGGCTCAGAGCGCGCAGAGCACCACAGAGACCGACTGGGTCTCCCGTTTCGCGGACGAGGTCATCGCCGAGGCGGAGCGCCGAGCCCCGGGCAAAACCATCGTCGTCGCGTCCGGCCTCTCCCCGTCGGGCCCGATCCACCTGGGCAACCTGCGCGAGGTCATGACCCCGCACCTGGTCGCGGACGAGATCCGCCGCCGGGGCCACGAGGTCCGCCACCTCATCTCCTGGGACGACTACGACCGCTACCGCAAGGTCCCGAAGGGCATCCCCGGTGTCACCGAGGAGTCCCACGCCCAGCACATCGGCCGTCCGCTGACCTCCGTGCCCGCCCCCGAGGGCTCCTCGTACCCGAACTGGGCCGAGCACTTCAAGGCCGCCATGGTCGCCTCCCTGGCCGAGCTGGGCGTCGAGTACGACCCCATCAGCCAGACCGAGCAGTACACCTCCGGCGCCTACCGCGACCAGGTCCTGTTCGCGATGAAGCACCGCGGCGACATCGACGCCGTCCTCGACCAGTACCGCACCAAGCAGAAGCCGGGCGGCAAGAAGCCCCAGCAGAAGCCCCTCGACGAGGCCGAGATCGAGGCCGCCGAGGGCTCCGGCGCCGCCAACGAGGACGACGGCAGCGCCGAGGGCGCCGAGTACTTCCCGTACAAGCCGTACTGCGGCGTGTGCAACAAGGACTTCACCAAGGTCACCGCGTACGACGACGAGACCACCGAACTGACCTACGTCTGCACCGAGGACCAGTTCACCGAGACCGTCAAGCTGTCGGAGTTCAACCGCGGCAAGCTGGTCTGGAAGGTCGACTGGCCGATGCGCTGGGCCTACGAGGGCGTCGTCTTCGAGCCCTCGGGCGTGGACCACTCCTCGCCGGGTTCGTCGTTCCAGGTCGGCGGCCAGATCGTCGGCCTCTTCGGCGGCGAGCAGCCCATCGGCCCGATGTACGCCTTCGTCGGCATCAGCGGCATGGCCAAGATGTCCTCCAGCAAGGGCGGGGTCCCGACCCCGGCCGACGCGCTGAAGATCATGGAGCCGCAGCTGCTGCGCTGGCTGTACGCGCGCCGCCGCCCCAACCAGTCCTTCAAGATCGCCTTCGACCAGGAGATCCAGCGGCTGTACGACGAGTGGGACAAGCTGGAGGGCAAGGTCGCCGACGGCTCCGTGCTGCCGGCCGACGCCGCCGCCCACGCCCGCGCCGTCCGCGTGGCCTCGCACGAGCTGCCCCGCACCCCGCGCCCGATGCCGTACCGCACCCTCGCGTCGGTCGTCGACATCACCGCCGGACACGACGAGCAGACCCTGCGCATCCTGTCCGACCTGGACCCGTCGCAGCCGCTGACCTCCCTGGAGGACGTCCGCCCGCGCCTGGACCGCGCCGAGAACTGGATCACCACCCAGGTCCCGGCCGACCAGCGCACCCTCGTCCGCGAGGAGCCCGACGCCGAGCTGCTCGGATCCCTCGACGAGGAGGCGCGCCGCTCGCTGGCCATGCTGCTGGAGGGCCTCGACACCCACTGGTCGCTGGACGGGCTCACCACCCTCGTCTACGGCGTCCCGAAGGTCATGGCCGGCCTGGAGCCCGACGCCAAGCCCACGCCCGAGCTGAAGGTCGCCCAGCGCGAGTTCTTCGCCCTGCTCTACCGCCTGCTCGTCACCCGCGAGACCGGCCCCCGCCTGCCCACGCTGCTGCTCGCGGTCGGGGCGGACCGGGTGCGGGGGCTCCTCGCGGCCTGAACGCCCCCGGCCGTCTGACGCGACGGCCAAACGGAAGGGCCCGCACCCCCGGCGAACCGGGGGTGCGGGCCCTTCCGCGTGCGCGGGGGCGTAGCCCTGAGTGACGGGGCGGCTCAGGAGATGAACTTGTTCTCCAGGCCGCGCTGGTAGCGCTGCTTCAGGGTCGGCATCATGGCGTCGATCACCGAGACGCTGTCCGGGTGGGAGAACCCGTAGTCCGCGGCGAGGGCCTGGTCCAGCTGCTGGGCGCTGGGGTGGCCGCCGTTCGCCTCCACGTGGGCGTGGTACGCCTCGTACGCCGCTTCCTCGAACTTCTCCTGGTCGAGCGCGTCGTGCGCCTCGTCGGGCTCACCCGCGCCGGCCGCCGCGGGGCCCTCGGAGCCCTCCGGGAACCCGGCACGGGGGGCCGCGGAAGGCCGCCCCTGCGGGCCGGCCTCCGGCGCCCCGTCCCCGGCCTCACGGGCGTAGCCGCCCCCGTACTGCGCCTGCGGGGCCATCGGCCCGGCGAACCAGGCGCTGTCGTGGGGGGCGGGCATGGCCTCGGGGGCCACCGCGAAGGGGGCCGGAGCCTGCGCGAGCTTCGCCTGGCCCCGTCGGGCCGCGGCCCGGTCCAGGCCCTCCCACTGCTTCGACTCGTCGGGAGCCCCGGGACCCTCCGGGCCCTCGGGGTCTTCCGGCCCCTGCGGCCCCTGCGGCCCCTGCGGGCGCCGGGGCTCGGGCAGCTCCGGCGGCGCGGCCGGTTCCGCCGCCGCGGGCAGGGGCGTCCCGGCCTCCGGGGCCGCCGCCAGGGCCGGCGCGGACGGGCCCGCCTGGGCCGGCACCGCCGCGGCCGCGGCGGCCGCCGGGACCGCCCGCGCCGCCCGGCCCGCCGGAGGCAGCAGCACCGGGTCGATCCCCGCCGCCGCCAGCCCCTCCGGAGCCGTCTGCGCCAGCGGCACGCCGATCCGGGCCAGCCTCAGCGGCATCAGCGCCTCCACCGGTGCCTTGCGCCGCCACGCCCGCCCGTACCGGGCCTGGAGCCGCGCCTGGTAGAT
>NZ_JBFBDP010000059.1:0-30211 GCF_040701585.1 Streptomyces sp. NPDC093801
CCGGGGCGGTGTCGGCCCCGGACGGCGGACGGCGGCGGGCCCGCGGGCCGCCCGGTCAGCGGACCAGCAGGTCCAGCAGGCGCTCCACCTCCGCGGCGGGATCGGCCGTCAGGCCGGTGTGCACCGGCCCCGGCTGGACGACGGTGCTGCGGGGGGCGATCAGCCAGCGGAACCGCCGCCCCGCGTCGTCGCCCGCCGCCTGGCCCGCCCGCTCGCCGCCCTCGCACAGCCCCTCGACGCCGCGCAGCGCGGCCCGGACCCCGGCCACGTCGGCCTGCGGGTCCAGGGCGAGGAGCTTGGCCTCGTCGAGGTGGGTGCGCGCGGCGACGTAGGAGTGCGCCCGGCAGTAGACGATGACGCCGGCGTTGAAGCACTCGCCGCGCTCCATCCGGGGCACCACGCGCACCAGCGCGTATTCGAACACGTCCCGCTTGGTCACTCGTCGCCGCTCTTCTGCTTGTTCTTGTTCTTGTCCGACTGGGGAGGGAGGCGCTCGGCGAGCCAGCCGGGCGGGCCGGACTGCGGCCTGACCTCGGCCTCCATGGTGATCCTCTCGTGGATCGTCGCCGCGCGCGGCAGCAGCACCTCCACGTAGGCGCGCCGTACCGCGTCGGCGGAGTCGAAGCCGGGCTCGTCGACGAGCCACTCGTCGGGGACGTCCGCCGCGACCTCGGTGAGCAGTTCCTCGGTCACGAGGGGGGCCAGCTCGGCGGCGGCGGCCGCGAGGTCCGGGCCGACCGGGGCCAGGACGTGGTCGGAGGCGTTGTAGGGCTTGGCTGCCGCCGCCCGGGCGGTGGGCCAGTTGTGGTGCCAGATCATCGTGGCACCGTGGTCGATGAGCCAGAGGTCGCCGTGCCAGACCAGCATGTTCGGATTGCGCCAGGACCGGTCGACGTTGTTGATCAGCGCGTCGAACCAGACGACGCGCCCGGCCTCGACGGGGTCCGCCCGGTAGGCGAGCGGGTCGAAGCCGATCGAGCCGGGCAGGTAGTCCATGCCGAGGTTGAGGCCGCCGCTGGCCTTGAGCAGCTCCTGCACCTCCTGGTCGGGCTCGGCGAGCCCGATGACGGGGTCGAGCTGCATCTGGACCAGCCGCGGGACCCTCAGCCCCAGCCGCTGGGCGAGGCGCCCGCAGACGACCTCGGCGACCAGGGTCTTGCGGCCCTGGCCGGCTCCGGTGAATTTCATAACGTAGGTACCGAGGTCGTCGGCCTCGACGATTCCCGGGAGCGAGCCGCCCTCACGCAGGGGCGTGACGTAGCGCGTCGCGATCACTTCGGACAACATCCGGCCAGGTTACGGGGGTCAGCGCCGTGCGGCCCACCGGGCGACGAGGGCTTCGGCCGTGGTGACGGACGCCACCAGGGCGAGCGAGTTGCGGATCACCTCGGCGGTGCAGGAGGCGGGCACCCCGGCGATGGCGTCGGCCGGGACCACGACCTCGTAGCCGAGGTTCACGGCGTCGAAGACGGTGTTCGGGATCGCGATGTTGGAGGAGACCCCGGTGACGACGAGGGTCCGCACTCCGAGGTTGCGCAGCAGGGCGTCCAGGTCCGTTCCGGCCATCGGGGAGAGCCCGTGGAGCCGGCGGACCACCAGGTCCCGCGCGTCCACCGTGAGGGGGGCGGCGACCTCCACCGCCCGGCTGCCGGTCAGCTGGCGCACGGGCAGCCTCCCGGCGGCCCGGAAGAGCCGCGCGTTGGTGTTGGCCCCGAGCCCGTCCGGGCGCCGCTCGGCGACCGCGTGCACCACCTGCACCCCGGCTCCGCGCGCGGCGTCGACGAGCGCGGCCACCCGGTCGAGCATCCCGGAGCCGCGCGCCTCCTTCGCGAGCTCGGGCAGGGCGCTCTCCTCGCCGACGACCCCGTTCTGGCATTCGACGGTGAGCAGCGCGGTGACGGCGGGATCGAACTCCGGCATGGCTCCCCCTGGTGCGTCGTCGGAAGAGGACGCATGATTCCTGACACACAGTCAGATGTGAAGGGGTGCGCGACGGATGGACGGGACACGCGGGCAGGGGGCGCAGCGGCGGGGCCGCCGCATCATGATGACCGGGGAGGAGGTGGACGCCTTCCTGCGCGAGCGGCGCACCTGCCGGGTGGCGACGGTCTCCCCGGGCGGGCGCCCGCACGTGGGGGCCCTGTGGTTCGCCTGGGACGGCACCTCGCTGTGGCTGTACTCGATCACCCGCAGCCGCCGCTGGTCCGACCTGCGGCGGGACCCCCGGATCTCGGTGGTGGTGGACGCGGGAGAGGAGTACGGCGAGCTGCGCGGGGTCGAGCTGTCGGGCACGGCGGTCTTCGTCGGCGAGGCCCCCCGCACGGGCGAGCCCTGCCCGGAGCTCGCGGAGGCGGAGCGGATCTTCCCGCGGAAGAACTTCGGCATCGAGGAGATGCCGCACGACGGCCGGCACGCCTGGATCCGCCTGACCCCGGACTCGGTCGTGTCCTGGGACTTCCGCAAGCTCTAGGGGCCCTAGGGCGCCCCGACCCCGGCGGCCGCCGTCTTCAGGGCCTCGACGGCCGCGCGGAGGGAGGGCCGGCGGTCGGCGTCCGCGCGCCAGACGGCGTACACGTGGCGCCGTACGGTGTCGCACACCGGCAGCAGGCGGACCCCCGGCGGCACCGGCCCCCGGCCCAGCCGGGGCGTCACGCACACCCCCAGCCCGGCCTCGACGAAGGCGAGCTGGGTGTGGTGCTCCTCGGCGATGTGCGCGACGCGCGGCTCGATGCCCGTACCGCGCAGGGTGAAGACCAGCCACTCGTGGCAGAACTGCCCCTCGTTCCAGGAGATCCAGTCGTCGTCGGCGAACTCGGCGAGGGAGATCTGCGTCCGGCCGGCCAGCGGGTGGTCCTGCGGGACCGCGATGTCGGCGGCGTCGTCGAGGAGGTGGATGCGGGTCAGCTCGGCCGGGACCGGCATCCGCTTGTTGTGCCAGTCGATGGCCAGGGCCATGTCGAGGTCGCCCCGGACCACCGCCGCCATGCTCTCCTCCGGCTCCTTCTCCCGTACCAGCACCCGCAGTTCGGGGTGGCCGGCGCGCAGGGCCGTCAGGGCCTGGGGCAGCAGCCCGCGCATGGCGGTGGGGAAGGCCCCGATCCGCAGCTCCCCCACCGCGCGGCCGCGCTGGGCCTCGACGTCGGCCTGGGCGAGCTCGACCTGGGAGATGATCCGGGCCGCATGGTCGGCGAGCAGCCGCCCGGCGTCGGTGAGCCGGATGCCGCGGCCGTTCTTGGCCAGCAGGGGCTGGCCGACCTCCCGCTCCAGCTTGGCCATCTGCTGGGAGACCGCCGACGTGGTCACATGGAGTCCGCACGCCGCCCCGCTGACCGAGCCGTGGCGGGCGAGGGCGTCGAGGGTGCGCAGGCGCTCCAGGTTCAACATGTAAGCGATGCTACGCCGTCGTGCGCAGGAAATCTCGCTTGTCCTACGAGGTCACGCGCAGCAGAGTGAAGCCCATGAGCGCACCCGCCACCCCCCGCCCCGCCTCCTCCGCCCCGATCACCTCCACCGCCCCCCTGCGCGGGGCCGGCCGTACCGGCGCCCTCGACTGGCGCGTGCGCTTCGCCTTCCTCTCGGTGGTGTGGGGCTTCAGCTTCCTCTTCATCAAGGTGGGGACCGGGGCCTTCGTCCCCTTCCAGGTCGCCCTGGGCCGGGTGTTCTTCGGGGCGCTCGCCCTGCTGGCGGTGCTGCTGGTGCGCCGCGAGCCGCTCCCCCGCGGGCTGCGCACCTGGGGGCACCTGACGGTGGCCGCGCTCCTGCTGAACACCGCCCCCTTCGCGCTCTTCGCCTACGCCGAGCAGACCATCACCTCGACGCTGGCCGGGATCTGCAACGCCACCTCGCCGCTGTGGGGCATGGCGCTCTCGCTGGTCGCCCTCTCCGAGGACCGCCCCACGCGCCGCCGGTTCGCGGGGCTGGGCATCGGCTTCCTGGGGGTGCTGACCGTGCTGGGCGCCTGGCAGGGCTTCGCGGGCGTCGACGCCAAGGGCACGGCCCTGGCCCTGCTGGCCTCGCTCAGCTACCCGATCGGCTGGATCTACGTCCGCCGCACCCTGGCCGGGACCGCCGGCTCGCCGGTCGCCATGACCGCCGGGCAGCTGTCCGTCTCGACCCTCCAGCTGGCCGCCGTCAGCGCCCTGTTCACCTCGGCGCCCGCCTCCTTCCCGCCGTGGCCGACCCTCGCGGTGGTCACCCTGGGCGCGCTGGGCACGGGGGTGGCCCTCCAGATGCAGTACGGCCTGGTCACGGAGGTCGGCCCGACCACCGCGCAGATGGTCACCTACTTCATCCCGGTGATCGCCACCACGGCGGGCGTGCTGGTCCTGGGCGAGCAGCTCCACTGGAACACCCCGGTGGGCGCCCTCGTCGTCCTCGCGGGCGCGGCCCTCACCCAGTCCCGCCCGCCGGCCCGCAAGGCCGCCTGACCCGAGGGCCCCCGCCCGGCCCCCGCCGCACCGCGCGGCGGGGGCCTTCGCGTGAGCGCCGTCAGTCGAAGCGGGCGCCGGTCGCCGGGCGCACCGCCGCCGCCACGGCCCCGGCCAGGGGCAGGAGGTCCGGCCCGTCCAGGGTGGAGACGGTGATCCGCACCCCGGGCCCCGCCTCCACGCGGTAGGCGGCGCCGGGCCGCACCGCCCAGCCCGCCGTCATCAGCCGGGTGACCACCGCCGTCTCGTCGGCCACCGGCACCCATACGTTCATCCCGCTGCGCCCGTGCGCCGGCACCCCCCGTTCCGCCAGCGCGGCGACGAGCCCGTCCCGCCGCAGCCCGTACGAGCGCGCCACCGCCGCCCGGTCCACCGCTCCGGTGGCCCACAGCTCGGCCACCGCGCTCTGGAGCAGCCTGCTCACCCACCCGGGGCCCAGCCGCTGGCGGCCCCGGACCCGGTCCGTCGTCACGGCGTCGCCCGTGAGCACCGCGAGCCGCAGGTCGGGGCCGTACGCCTTGGCCGTGGAGCGGATCAGCGCCCAGTGCCGGGTGACTCCGCCCAGCGGGCAGAGCGGCAGGTCCACGATCCCGATGCCGTGGTCGTCCTCGATGACCAGCACCTCGGGCCGGGCGGCCAGCAGCTCCCGCAGGAGCGCGGCCCGCCCGGGGGTGACCGCGGCCCCGGTCGGGTTCTGCGCGCGGGCCGTCACCACCAGCGCGCGGGCCCCCGCCTCCAGCGCCCGGGCCAGGGCCTCCGGCCGCGGCCCCTCGTCGTCGACGGCCACCGGGAGCACCCGCAGGCCCAGCGCGGGGACCAGGTCGAGCACGCTCCCCCAGCCGGGGTCCTCGACCGCCACCGCGTCCCCGGGCCGCAGGTGGGCGGCCAGCACCCGTTCGATGCCGTCCAGGGCGCCCGAGGTCACCGCCAGGGCCCCCGCCGGCACCCCGTCGGCCTCGAAGCCGGCGCGGGCGAGCCGGGCGAGCTCGGGGAGCACCGGGTCCTCCCCGTAGCGGGTCGGGGCCTGCGCGTACCGGCGGGCGGCGGCGGCCAGCGGCCCCTCCAGGGAGGGCAGCAGGGCGAGGTCCGGGTTGCCGTGCGCGACGTCCCGTACGCCCTCGGGCACGTCCGGACGCAGCGCGTCGCGCGGGGCGCTGGCGGGCCGGCCGCGCACCCGGCTGCCGCGCCGCCCGTCGGTCTCGATGATCCCGCGCTCGCGCAGCGACCGGTAGGCGGCCGCCACGGTGTTGGGGTTCACCCCCAGGACGCCGGCCAGCTCCCGCATCGGCGGCAGCAGCGCCCCGGGCGCGAGGGCGCCCGAGCCGACGCCCGATTCGATGCTGGCCGCGATGTCCGATGCGCGGCGCCCACTGATCGTATATTCTCCTAGCACAAAGCCCATTATGCACTAGTACAATGGAGTCCGCACCATGAGCGCCCACCCCGCCGACTACGCGCCGACCGAACGCACCGTCCCGAGCCGCTCCCGTCACCGGGCCCGCTACGACCGCGAGACGGTGCACGCGATACTCGACCAGGGCTACCTCTGCCACCTGGGCTTCGTCCGCGACGGCGCGCCGGTGGTCCTCCCGACGCTGTACGGCCGGGTGGGCGAGGCCCTGTACGTGCACGGCTCCACCGGTTCGCGCCCCCTGCTGGCCGCCGGCCGGGAGGACCCGGGCCTGCCGGTCTGCCTGACGGTGACGCACGTGGACGGCCTGGTGCTGGCCAAGTCGGCCTTCCACCACTCGATCAACTACCGCTCGGTGGTCGTGCACGGGACGGCCCGCCAGGTCACCGACGAGGCGGAGCGCCGCATGGCCCTGGACGCCCTGGTCGACCAGGTCGTGCCCGGCCGCTCCGCCGACTCCCGCCCGGCCGACGCCAGGGAGCTCGCGGCGACGGCCGTGATCCGGCTGGACCTGGACGAGGTCTCCGCGAAGGTCCGCACGGGCGGGCCGAACGACGACGCCGAGGACCTGGGGCTGCCCTTCTGGTCGGGCGTGGTCCCGGTGGCGCCGGCGTACGGCACCCCCGTCCCGGCCGCCGACCTGGACCCCGGCATCGCCGTCCCGGACTACCTCAGCGCGCTCTGAGCCTCTCGGGCGGGCCGGCCCCCGGGCAGGTCCGCCCGGCCCGCGGGCCTGCGCGCCTCGGCGGCGATCAGCGCACCGACCGCCGACAGCAGCAGTACGGTGCCCAGCACCACGGCCCCGGTCAGCCGCTCCCCGAGCACCACGACCGCGATGGCGGCCGCGCTCACCGGCTCGATCAGCATGATCACGGACACGGTCGCGGCCCGTACGGCCGCGGCCCCGGTGAAGTACAGGGCGTACGCCAGGGCCGTCGGCACCACGGCCACGTACACCAGCAGCCCGAGCACGCGCGCGGGCTCACCGGTGTGCGGCAGCAGCCCCTCCACCGCGGCCGGCGGCAGCAGGCACAGCGTGCCCACGCCCACCGACCAGGCGGTGGTGACCAGCGGGTCCCCGCCCTCCCCGCGCCGCCCGAGCCAGCGCGCCCGCAGGGTCATCCCCGCGTAGCCGGCGGCCGAGAGCAGGGCCCAGCCGACCCCGAGCGGCCGCACCTCGCCGCCCCCGGAGCCCAGCACCAGGACGGCGAGCCCGCCCAGGGCGCCGCCGACGGCGGCCACTCCGCCCGGGCCGAGCCGCTCGCCCATCCAGTACCGCGCGCCCAGCGCGATCAGCACCGGCCCGGCCCCCAGGGTGACCACGGTGCCGACGGCCAGGCCCGTCTCCCGCACGGCGCCGAAGTAGGCGGCCTGGAAGAGGGTGAACATCAGGCCCGTCCCGATCAGCGAGGCCGCCGAGGGCCGCCGGCCGCGCCCCGCCCGCGCGCGGGGGCGGACGGCCAGCACCGCCAGCAGCACCACCAGCCCGCCGGCGCAGCGCCAGAACGAGAGGGCGAGCGGACCGAGGTCACTGGCCAGGAAGAGGAGGGAGGCCGCCGCCCCGGCGGTGCCCCAGGCGACTCCGGCGACGACGAGGTAGAGCAGGCTGCGCCCGGCGGCGGGCGAGGGGTTCGACACGTGGTTCTCCGCGCATGCGTGAAGGATGAGGAAAGGGGGTCATCGCTTCGCGGGCAGCACGGACCTCCCCGGGAACCCGGGGCCGGTCTCTCGTTCGGTGGCGGCCGCCCGCGCTAGGCGGCGGGAGGCGGAAGCACGGTCGAATGCATGGTCAGCACCCTACGCCCTGCCCGCCGGGCGGGCCAGGGCGGACCGGACGCCCCGCCCCTACGCGCTCGCCTTCTCGGCCTCGGGCTCGGCCTCGGCCTCGGGCTCGGAGTGCGACGCGGGCAGAACCGATTCGCCCGCCACGGCGGGCGCCGGCCGCGAGGACTGGGCGATGAAGGCACCGCCCAGGACCAGCGCACCGCCGGCCATCTGCCAGGTCGAGAGGTGCTCGCCCAGCAGCACCCAGGCCAGGACGGTGGCCACGACCGCCTCCAGGTTGGCCACCACGCCCGCCACCTGCGGCGAGAGCATCCGCACCGAGACCACGCCGGTCAGGTACGCGGCCACGGTGGCGACCAGCACCACCCAGCCCAGCAGCACCAGGGCGGGCACCTGCGCGCCCCCGAGCGCCGCGTCCCCGCCCAGCACCTGCCAGTCCATCTGCCAGGGGCGGGCCAGCACGGTCATCACCAGGGCGCCGACGATCATGCCGTACGCGATCACGCCCATCGGGTCGGGCACGTCCTCGCCGTCGGTTCCCTGGTCCGCGAAGACGAAGTAGAAGGCCTGGCAGCAGGCGGCGGCGAGGCCGAGGAGCACCCCGAGCGGGTCCAGGCTCAGCCCGGCCCAGATCTGAACCACGCAGGCCAGCCCCGCGACGGCCACCGCCGCGCCGGCCGCGGCCGCCCGGGTCACCGGCTTGCGCTGCACGAACCGGATGTATCCGAGCAGCAGCGCCGGACCCAGGTACTCCAGCAGCAGGGCCACGCCGACCGGGATCCGCGAGAGGGCGGCGAAGTAGAAGGCCTGCACGCCCGCGACGGCGACCAGCCCGAAGCCGGCGAGCAGCAGGGGCCGCCGCCGCACCAGGTCACGGTGGCGCCACGCCAGCGGGGACAGCACCAGGGCCGCCCCCGCCACCCGCAGCCACACCATGTGGAGCGGGTCCAGACCCGCCTCGATCAGCGGCTTCGCCGCGACGCCGGAACCACCGAACGCACACGCCGAGACGAGGGCGAGGCCCAGTCCGGCGTTCTTCCCTGACGCTTGCATCGGGCCATCATGACAGGGTGCGTCAGGAGCGTCATCCAAGTGACACCTGTTGAGACGCAGCCGATACCGAAGGGGCGGCCCACCCCGATGTCTGACGGGTCATCAGTATTGAATGTTCCGACCCCGAGAGCTACGTTCCGCCGCAGGTACCCGACGAGAAGGGGTGGACGCATGGCTGAAGTCACCGCGGAATCACGCATCGGGGCGCCCGCCGCGAAGCTCTGGGGCCAGCTGACCGACTGGGGCGCGTACGGCCGGTGGAGCACGACCCACACCGACTTCCCGAAGGGCGGCCCCGAGACCCTCGCGGTCGGCGCCACCTTCACCGAGAACATGAAGATGATGGGCTTCCCCGCCGAGGTCCTCTGGACGGTCTCGGAACTGGAGGACGGGCGCGTCCTCGCCATCACGGGCAAGGGTCCGATGGGGGTCGCCGTCCTCACCCGCTACACCCTGACCGCCGACGGCGGGGCCACGAAGGTCCGCATCGACGGGGAGTTCACCGGCGCCGCCGTGTCCCTGATGGCGGGCAAGCTCAAGGACTCGGCGACCGCGGCCCTGAACGAGTCGCTGCGCCGGCTGGCCGCCCTCGTCGCCTGATCCTCCCCTCCCGCGCGCACGACGGCGCGCCCCGCGAGAGCTCTCGCGGGGCGCGCCGTCCTCGTCCGGCCGGGGCCGGTCAGTGCTCGTCGGCCAGGATCAGGTAGAGCTTCTTGCGGGCGTCGTTGACGACCGCGAGGGCCTTCTCGCGCTGCTCGGGCGTGCCGGTCTTGAAGACCTGCCCGAAGGCCTCCATCAGGCCGACGCCGGCGGCACGGACCTCGTGCATCGCCTCGAAGTCGAAGCCGCGCCCGGCGTCCGCCCAGGGGGCGTCCGGGCCCGACTCGGCCTCGGTGCGACCGGTGTCGGTGAGCGTGAACAGCTTCTTGCCGCCCTCGCTCGCGCTGCTGATCAGCCCCTCGTCCTCGAGGAGCTGGAGGGTCGGGTAGACCGAGCCGGGGCTGGGCTTCCACGCCCCGCCGCTGCGCTCGCCGATCTCCTGGATCATCTCGTAGCCGTGCATGGGCCGGTCGGCGAGCAGCGCCAGGATGGAGGCGCGCACGTCGCCGCGCCGCGCCCGCCCGCGCGGGCCGCCGCGCCCGCCCCGCCCGCCGAAGGGCCCGCCGCCGAAGCCGGGCCCGAACGGTCCGAAGGCCGCGCGCAGCCCCCTGAACTCCTCCCGACGGTCCGGCCCGCAGTGGCCGTGACCCCGTCCGTGCTCGTGTCCGTGGTCGTGCTGTCCGCGTGAACGCATCACTGCGCTCCTTTCGTCTCACTGTGATTGCTTGACGTGTTTCACTATCGTTGATCCATCGCGATGCGTCAACGATATATCGGAAACTATCGCAAGCGAAGGCCATCCGGAGGCGGCAACACCGCTCCCCACCTGCACCCTTTGGGGTGGATTGCTGAGGGAACTCCTAGTCGACGCTCGTCCGCGCGTGCTGTTCTTGCCCCGCGAATCCATGGGAAGCCGACGAAAGAGGACATCCATGCGCCACCAGGGACGGATCAGGAAGTGGCTCGCCGCAGCAGCCGGCGCCGCCGCGCTGCTCTCCCTGCTCACCGGACCGGCCACCGCCGACGGGGTACGGCCGCTGGCGGGAAGCACGCTCAACCTGCACCAGTGCGTGTACGCCCCCACCCCGGGGGTCGACTACTTCACGACGCTGGTGCCCAGCCGCGACGGCCGCTTCACCACGGGCACCAACACCGCGGCCGCACCGGACCGGGAGCTGTCCTGCGGCGGCGGCGACGGCAACTACACCCCGGTCCGCCCCTGGGCCGCCTTCGAGTCCCTCGACCTGACCGCCGGCCGCTACCTGAACCTGCACCAGTGCGTGTACTACTCCGACCTCCAGCACGACCACCTGACCGTGATCGTGCCGGGCGGGGGCAGCGAGTGGAGCGCGGGGACCAACGTCTCGAACACCCCCGACACCCAGGTCTCCTGCGGTCCGGGGCGCGGGCTCTACTACCTGGTGCCCCTGCTGTCCTCCGTCCGGGCGCTGGACCTGACCGCCGGCCGCTACCTGAACCTCCAGCAGTGCCAGTACTACTTCGACCGCTTCACCGACCACTTCACCACCTTCCTGCCGAGCGGTGACGGGCGCTTCCGCACCGGAACGAAGATCTCCGGCACCGCCGACACCGCCCCCACCTGCGGCTCCGGAGACGGGAACTACACCCTGATCCCGATGCTGTCGGGGACCAAGGCGCTCTCCCGCACCTGACCGCCACCGACACGACCGCACCGGGGCGGACCAAGGCCAGTCATCCCGGATTGGCCTTGGTGCGGGTCCCGGCGGGCACCTACGGTCGGTCCATGCGCCTGCGAATCATCGATGCCTTCACCGACCGCCCCTTCCACGGCAACCCCGCCGGGGTCCTCCTCCTGGACGGGCCGTTCCCGCCGGACGCCTGGCTCCAGCAGGTCGCCGCGGAGGTCAACCTCTCCGAGACGGCCTTCGCCCACCCGCTGCCGCCCGGCGGGGACGCCGACTGGGCGCTGCGCTGGTTCACCCCGACCGCCGAGGTCGACATGTGCGGCCACGCCACCCTCGCCACCGCGCACGCCCTGGCCACCAGCGGCCTGGCCGAGGGCCTGATCCGCTTCACGGCACGCTGCGGCGTCCTCACGGCCGAGGTCGCCGACGACGGCACCGTGACCATGGACTTCCCGACCTCCGCCCTCACCCCGGTCGAGCCGGACCCCGCGATCGCCGACGCGCTCGGCGCCCCGGTCAAGTCGGTGCACGACACCTCCGCCCACATCGGCGACCTGGTGGTGGAGCTGGCCGACGAGCGGTCGGTACGGGAGCTCACCCCCGACTTCGCCGCCCTGCGCGGCTACGCCCGCCGCGGGATGATCGTCACGGCCCCCGCCGAGGACCCCTCCCGCGGCTACGACTTCGTCAGCCGGGGCTTCTTCCCCGCGCTCGGCATCGACGAGGACCCGGTCACGGGAAGCGCCCACACCGCCCTCGCCCCCTTCTGGGCGGCGCGCACGGGCCGCACCGAGATGACCGGCCTCCAGGGCGGGGCCCGCCGGGGCCTGGTCCGGGTGCGGCTGAAGGGCGAGCGCACGCTCCTGACGGGCCACGCCGTCACCGTCATCGACGGCGAGCTGCGCACCTCCCCGTGACGCCCTACGGGGTCGGCAGCCAGCCGACCTTGCCGGCGAGCAGGGCGTACCCGCCGAAGGCCACGATGTCGAGCAGCGCGTGCGCGACGACCAGCGGCCCCACCCGGCCCCACCGCCGGTAGGCGAGGACGAAGACGACGCCCATCACCGCGTTGCCGATGAACCCGCCGATGCCCTGGTAGAGGTGGTACGAGCCGCGCAGCAGGGAACTGGCCAGCAGCGCGGCCGTCGGCGACCAGCCCAGCTGCCCCAGCCGGCGCAGCAGGTAGGCGAGCACGATGACCTCCTCCACCACGGCGTTCTGCACCGCGGAGAGGATCAGCACCGGGAACTTCCACCACACGTCGGGCAGTGCCTCCGGCACCACCGTCAGGTTGAAGCCGGTGGCGCGGGCCGCCAGGTAGAAGGCCAGCCCGGCGCTCCCGATGCCGGCGGCCACCAGTGCGCCCCGGGCGAGGTCCGGGCCGGGGCGGGTGCGGTCGAAGCCCAGCACCCGCAGGCCGGGCGCGCCCTCCCGGGTCAGCAGGTGCGCGACGAGCAGCACCGGCACCAGGGCGGTGGCGATCCCGAACAGCTGCCAGGCCAGGTCGAGCCAGGGCCGTCCGGGGGCGTGGGAGCCGTTGAGGGTGGCGGCCTGGTCCTTGAGGCCGCCCGGCCTGGTGAGCGAGCCGATGAAGCTGATCAGCGAGGAGACGCTGCTCGCGCCCAGCGACAGCGCGAGCACGAGCAGCGTCTCGGTGCGCAGGAGGCGCCGCCGCCCGTCCTCGCCCAGCTCCATGAACACCGGCTCCGGTTCCGCCCGCACGCCCGACTCCCGTCCTGCCCCGCCCGTCACGCTCCGACCACCCCATACTGCCTCCTCGGAGGCCGGACGGGATCACCGGGACGGGCGGGCCGGTCCGGGACGGGACGGGCGCACCGGTCCGGGGCGCCGGCGGGCCGGACCGGTGCGCCGGTCAGCGGCGGACGGCCGCGGGGGCGTCCACCTCCTGTTCCTCCAGACCGACCGGCCAGGTGTGCACGGGGTCGCCCCGGTGCATCAGCTCGCTGTAGCGCCGGGTGGTGGCCGCCAGGGCGGCGTCGCGGTCCAGTCCGCCCGCGAGGGCGCGGTGGTACGTCTCCACCTGCCAGGTCGCCCCGTTCACCCGGCGCCGGCACCGCTCCTCGATGATCCCCAGGTAGAAGTCCCGGTCGGCGGGCTCGATGCCCCAGGCGTCCAGCCCGGCCGCGGCCATCGGCAGCAGCTCGTCCAGCACCAGCCGCACGGCCGGCACGCTCGCCAGCCCCCCGGAGCGGCCCTTGCGGGGCCAGCGGATCCGCGCGTCGATCCCGTACCGGCAGGCCGCGTCGAAGTTGGCCTCGGCCTCCGCGAAGGACATCCGGGTCCACACCGGGCGCTGCTCGTCCGCGAGGGTGCGGACGAGCCCGTAGTAGAAGGCGGCGTTGGCGACGACGTCGGCGACGGTGGGCCCGGCCGGCAGCACCCGGTTCTCCACCCGCAGGTGCGGCATCCCGTCGGCCACCCCGTAGACGGGCCGGTTCCACCGGTAGACCGTGCCGTTGTGCAGCACCAGCTCCTGGAGGCTGGGCACCCCGCCCTCGGCGAGCACCCGCAGCGGCTCCTCCTCGTCGCAGATCGGCAGCAGGGAGGGGAAGAAGCGGACGTTCTCGGCGAAGAGCTCGTACGCCGAGTCCACCCACTTCTCCCCGAACCAGGTGCGCGGACGGACCCCCTGGGCCTGGAGCTCGGGCGGCCGGGTGTCCGTGGCCTGGGTGAACAGCGGCGGTCGCGACTCGCGCCACAGCTCGTGCCCGAACAGGAACGGCGAGTTCGCCCCCACCGCTATCTGTACGGCCGTCACCGCCTGGGCGGCGTTCCACACGTCCGAGAACCGCGCCGGGGTGACCTGGAGGTGCAGCTGTACGGAGGTGCAGGCGGCCTCCGGCACGATCGACCCGGTGCTCCAGGTCAGCCGCTCGACCCCCTCGATGTCCAGCCGGAAGTCCTCGCCGCGCATCATCAGGATCTGCTCGTTGAGCAGGGAGTAGCGGTCCACGGCCGACAGGTTGGCCAGCGCCAGGTCGGCGCGGGTGATCGTCGGGAGGATCCCGATCATCACCACCCCCGCGTCGATCTCCGCGGCCTGCCGGTGGGCGTAGTGCAGGCCCGCGCTCAACTCCTCCGCGAGCCGGTCGAATACCCGCCCGTCGAGCCGGTGCGGGAGTACGTTCACCTCCAGGTTGAACATTCCGAGTTCGGTCTGGAAATCCGGGCTCGCAATCCGCTCCAGTACCTGCGCATTCACCATGCGCGGCAAACCGTCGGCACCCGCGAGATTCAGCTCGATCTCCAGTCCCATCATGTTCTTGGGGCGGTCGAACCTCTTCTCCGCCAGAAGCCGCTCCAGCCCCTCCAGGCACTCGTGAAGCTTCCTCCGATACCGATGCCGATCGGACAGGTCGAATCCGCCTGCCACGACCTTCTCCCCCATCGAAGCGTCCCTCCTCGAGTGGGCCTGGCCCGGTGCGTCCGGGCGCGCGTTACGGTCGATGATGCCCAGGGGCCGTGATCGATAACGCCGCGCGGCGCGGCTTGGCGGGGAGCGCGCGCCGGTGTGGCCGGATGGGCGCTCCGGCACATTCGCCTGGCAACCCCCGGTGCGCAAATTCCGTACGGGTTTTACCCGTTCATGATTACCGGCACTTTCCAGCCGAGCCCCCTTCCGGTAACCTCCGAGGTCAGCGCGGTTCCTTCACGCGTGAACGGCATGAATACCATGACAGCGGGACCGGTAAGCGCCTTGTCGGCAATAGGCGGGACAGCTAGCCGAAACACTGTGTGAACACATGTCGTATAAACTCCGCAAACGAGGCAGAGAGTTGGCGCGCGGCCATTGCCCCAATGCCCACCTCTGACCCCAGAATGCGACAGCGCCGTCCGCACCTTCCCCTGCACCACCGGTCTCCCAAGTGAGAGGCGACCCACCATGCCGCTGCATGTCCACCCGGCCCCCGCGCCCGCCCTGCGCAGCGTCCTCGCGGCACTCGGTTCTCCCACCGCCGTCCACGAGGCACACACCCCCGCCCTGCGCGCGGTCCAGGGTCCGATGACCGCCGAGCTCCCCCTTCCGGTCCACGTGCTCGACCGCCTGAGCATGTCCGGCCGCGCGGCCGACGGCAGGCCGCCCCGCACCCGCCTCACCGCCTGGCGGTTCCTGATCCGCAGCGGCGACCGCTTCGTGGCGGCGGCCGACACGCGGCTCACTCCGGACGGCTGGGCCTTCTCGCACTTCTTCGAGGGGCCCTACGTCGCCGCCACCGAGCGGGCCCTGCGCCAGGCGGAGCAGCTCGGCAAGACCTACCAGCCCCGGCTGCTGTCCGTCCCGGAGCTCTACATGCTGACCCTCTGGCTGCACGGGGCGGTCGGCGCCGACGCCGCCGCCGGCCTGCCCGCAGCGGCCGACCTGCTGGTGCCGCTGGCCCCGGCCCCGCCCGGGATCGCCCCCTACCGGCCGCATCCCGTCTCGGAGCTGCTGCCCCTGCTGACCCACCGGCTGACCCCGGCGGCCCCGCCCGTACCACCCGCACCGCCCACCCTGGCGGCCCCCGCGGCCTGAACCCCCCGCTCCGCCCGCAGGCCGCGGCCCGCGATCAGGGCCGCGCCTGCGGCGCGCCCTGCCCCTCATACCAGCTCGTCCCGCCACCCGACACGCCGACTGACCCGCTTGACCCATTCGGCCTAGTCCGGCGGGACCAGTCGTGAACCATCCGAAAGGACAGGGCAGTTGGCTTGAACCGCCCGCACGAGTGATGCGTCCTCAATCCATGAGGACTGCTGCCGGGAAATCCCTGCGAAGCAGCCGTCATGGGGGAAGACTGAGGACATCCTCCCCGCAGGCGCGGGGACGACCCAGGGGGACGGCCATGAATCACGCATCGAGCCGTAGCGAACAGACCACACCGCAGCGAAAGAACGCATCCATGTGCCAGCACCAGCCTGCCTGCCCGTCATCAGAGTCCGCCGACCGGGAGGCCGCGCGCCCGGTGGCCAACCACCCGGAGCAGGGCTGGAGCCTGCTGTGCAACGGCGTCCTGCTCTTCGAGGACACCGGTGAGCTGCTGCCCGACGGCAAGATCATCGCTCCGCACCGCCCGCTCGCGGCGGCCTGAGCGGGCACCGCGCCCGGACGTACGAAGGGGCCGGTCCCGGAGCGGTGAGCTCCGGGACCGGCCCCTTTCAGCGTGCTGTCAGCGCCCCCTCACGGGGCCGCCGGGCCCGAGGGCTCAGTTGTCGTACTCGTCCAGCGGCGGGCAGGAGCACACCAGGTTGCGGTCGCCGAAGGCGCCGTCGATCCGGCGCACCGGCGGCCAGTACTTCTCGGCGGCGGAGACGCCACCGGGGAAGACGGCCTCGTCGCGGGTGTACGGGTGGTTCCACTCGCCGCCCAGGGACGCCGCCGTGTGCGGGGCGTTGGCCAGCGGGTTGTCGTCCGCCGGCCACTCGCCGCCCGCGACCCGCTCGATCTCGGCGCGGATGGCGATCATCGCGTCGCAGAAGCGGTCGATCTCGGCGAGGTCCTCGGACTCGGTCGGCTCGATCATCAGCGTGCCGGCCACCGGGAAGGACATGGTCGGGGCGTGGAAGCCGTAGTCGATCAGGCGCTTGGCGATGTCGTCGACGCTGACGCCGGTCTCCTTCGACAGCGGGCGCAGGTCGATGATGCACTCGTGCGCGACGAGGTCGCCCGGGCCGGTGTAGAGCACCGGGTAGTGCGGCTCCAGGCGCTTGGCGATGTAGTTGGCGCCGAGCACCGCCACCTGGGTGGCGCGCTTGAGGCCCTCGCCGCCCATCAGGCGGACGTACGACCAGGAGATCGGCAGGATGCCCGCGGAGCCCCACGGCGCGGCCGAGATCGGGCCGACGCCCGTCTCCGGGCCGGCGGTCGGCTGGAGCGGGTGGTTCGGCAGGTACGGGGCCAGGTGGGCCCGGACGCCGACCGGGCCCACGCCCGGGCCGCCGCCGCCGTGCGGGATGCAGAAGGTCTTGTGCAGGTTCAGGTGCGAGACGTCGCCGCCGAAGTGACCCGGCTTGGCCAGGCCCACCAGGGCGTTGAGGTTGGCGCCGTCCACGTAGACCTGGCCACCCGCCTCGTGCACCTGGGCGCAGATGTCGGCGACGTGCTCCTCGAACACACCGTGCGTCGACGGGTACGTGATCATGAGCACGGCGAGCTCGTCGCGGTGCTGCTCGATCTTGGCGCGGAGGTCCTCGGTGTCCACCTCGCCGTCGTCGGCGGTCTTGACGACGACGACCTTCATGCCGGCCATCACGGCGCTCGCGGCGTTGGTGCCGTGCGCGGAGGACGGGATGAGGCAGATGGTGCGCTGCTCGTCGCCGTTCGCGCGGTGGTAGGCGCGCACGGCCAGCAGGCCGGCGAGCTCGCCCTGGGAGCCGGCGTTCGGCTGGATGGAGACCTTGTCGTAGCCGGTGACCTCGCAGAGACGTTCCTCCAGCTCGCTGATGAGCGTGAGGTACCCCTCGGCCTGCTCGACCGGGGCGAAGGGGTGCAGCTGGCCGAACTCGGGCCAGGTCACCGGCTCCATCTCGGTGGTCGCGTTGAGCTTCATGGTGCAGGAGCCCAGCGGGATCATGCCGCGGTCCAGCGCGTAGTCCTTGTCCGAGAGCTTGCGCAGGTAGCGCAGCATCGCGGTCTCGGAGCGGTGCTGGTGGAAGACCGGGTGGGTCAGGTACGCGTCCGTGCGCAGCAGGCCCTCGGGCAGCGCGTCCCCGGTGGTGGTGTCCAGGGCCTCGATGTCGGCGGAGACGCCGAAGGCGGCCCAGACGGCCTCGAGGTCGGCGCGCAGGGTGGTCTCGTCACAGGAGATCGAGACGTGGTCGGCGTCGGCCTGGTGGAGGTTCACCCCGCCCTTGCGCCCGGCGGCGACGACCTCGGCGGCCTTGCCGGGCACCCGGGCGGTGACGGTGTCGAAGAAGGAGCCGTGCACCAGCTCGACCCCGCCGGCCTTCAGGCCCGCGGCGAGCAGCGCGGCGTAGCGGTGGGTGCGCAGGGCGATCGTCTTCAGGCCGTCCGGGCCGTGGTAGACGGCGTACATGCCGGCCATGACGGCGAGCAGGACCTGCGCGGTGCAGATGTTGCTGGTGGCCTTCTCGCGGCGGATGTGCTGCTCGCGGGTCTGGAGGGCCAGGCGGTAGGCCTTGTTGCCGTCCGCGTCCACGGAGACGCCGACGAGGCGGCCGGGCAGCGAGCGGGCGTGCTTGGCCTGGACGGCCATGTAGCCGGCGTGGGGGCCGCCGAAGCCCATCGGGACGCCGAAGCGCTGGGTGGTGCCGACGGCGATGTCCGCGCCGAGGGCGCCCGGGGAGGTCAGCAGGGTCAGCGCGAGCAGGTCGGCGGAGACGGTGACGATCGCGCCGAGCCCGTGGGCCTGGTCGATGACGGCCTTGATGTCGCGCACGGCGCCGGAGGCGCCCGGGTACTGGAGGAGCACGCCGTAGACGCCGCGCTCGGCGATCTCGGCGGGGATGCCCTCGGAGAGGTCCGCGACGACGACCTCGATGCCGATCGGCTCGGCGCGGGTCTCGATCACGGCGATGGTCTGCGGCAGCGCGTCGGCGTCCACCAGGAAGACGTTGCCCTTGACCTTGCCCACGCGGCGGGCCAGCGTCATGGCCTCGGCGGCGGCGGTGCCCTCGTCGAGGAGGGAGGCGCCGGAGGTCGGCAGGCCGGTCAGCTCGGCGACGACCGTCTGGAAGTTCAGCAGGGCCTCCAGGCGGCCCTGCGAGATCTCCGGCTGGTACGGGGTGTAGGCCGTGTACCAGGCGGGGTTCTCCATGACGTTGCGCAGGATCACCGGCGGCGTGAAGGTCCCGTAGTAACCGAGACCGATCATCGACGACAGGACCTGGTTGCGGTCGGCGAGCGAGCGCAGCTCGGCGAGCACCTCGGCCTCGGTCCGCGCCTCGGGCAGGTTCAGCGCTTCGGCGGTCTTGATCACATCCGGCACCGCGGCGGCGGTCAGCTCGTCGAGGGAGCCGTAGCCCACCTGGGCGAGCATCTTCGCCTGCGCCTCGGCATCCGGGCCGATGTGACGCTGCTCGAAGGGGATGCCCCGCTCGAGCTGGGAGAGCGGAATGCGGTTGGCGGTCATTACGGAGGCCTCCTGGTCGTATGACCTGCGAGGGGCACCACGGCGCGGGCACCCGGACGGCCTCCCCCTCTGTCATCTCAACCTGAGAGCTTCACCGGAGTCTCGGGGGTCGCCCGTCGTCCGGCTTTCACCGTCGGTGAGGAGTGGGGACCGGCACTGCGCGCCCGGCACCCGCTCCTGCTTTCCAGAGTGGCCTCGTCGCGTGCGGTACGTATGCCTGAGAGATTCCGGGGAGGATTTGCTCCTTCGGCGCCTCCGTCGAGCTCACTCGGAGGACTCTCCCGCACAGGGTCAACAGCCGCCACCCAGCCTACCAGCGAGGTTCTGGACCCTCCCTCGAGTGGCCCCCTATCGGAATATGCACTTTTGTAGTCATTACGGATGACTGCGACCACGTGGAGGGACCGTGCAGACCGACATCGATCCGCGCAGCCTGATCGGCCGCAAGGCGTTCGACCGGAACGGGGCCAAGATCGGCACCGTGGACGAGGTCTACCTGGACGACGCCACGGGCGTCCCGGAGTGGGCCGCGGTCCGCACCGGCCTGTTCGGCCGGGACGCGTTCGTCCCGCTGGAGCCGAGCGAGGTGGTCGGAGAGGTGCTGCGCGTCCCCTTCGAACGCTCCTTGATCAAGGACGCCCCCGACTTCGGCGTGGGCCGCCACCTCTCCCCCGAACAGGAGCTCCAGCTGTACCACCACTACGGCCTGGACGTGTCCCTGCCCGGCGACCTCCACCTCCCCCCGCCCGAGAACCGCTAGGGGGTGTCCGCAGAGTCCCGCCCGCCCCGCGGGGCGGGCGGCGCTACTTTCCGGACACCCCCTGGGTGTGTTGTCCCGGGACGGGCCGGCCCACGAGGGGCAGCGGGTCGGAGGCCTCCAGCTCGGGGTCGTCCACCAGGAACGTACGGACCCGCCCGGGCGGCGACCCGGGCTGCTCGAAGCGCACGGTCACCCTCCCGACCCCGCTACCCTGCACCCACCCGGGCCCGTACACCGCGTGCCGTACGTCGCTGCCCGCGGGCCAGTGCCGCGCAGCGGCGGCCTGCGGGTCCTCCCCGGGCCCCACGGCGGCCTCGGAGGGCCCCGGAGGCCCCAGGGGCCCTGGAGCCCCCGGGGCCCCGGGGACGGCCGCACCCCCGCCCGTCCCGTCCGCCTCCACGGCCCCCTCCGCCACGACGGAGGGGGCCTCCCCCGTGCCCGCGCCGAGCGCCTGGGCGAAGAGGTCCTCCTGGGTGTAGTCCGCGAGCCCGGTCACACCGACCCCCAGCAGCCGCACCCCGCCGGTGGTGTCCACGCCCTCCAGCAGCCGCGCGGCCGCCTCGCGCACCACGGCCGGATCGTCGGTGGGCCCGCGCAGGGTCTCGGAGCGGGTCAGGGTGGAGAAGTCGTAGCGGCGCACCTTGAGGACGATGGTGCGCCCCGAGTGCCCGGAGGCCCGCAGCCGGCCCACGCACCGGTCGGCGAGCCGCTGCACCTCGAAGCGGATCCGCACCCGGTCGTGCAGGTCGACGTCGAAGGTGTCCTCCACCGACACCGACTTCGCGTCCCGCTCCGCGACCACCGGCCTGTCGTCCAGCCCCAGGGCCATCCGGTAGAGGCCCACCCCGTGCGCCCGGCCCACCATCCGGACCAGCTCGTCCTCTCCGGCCCCGGCCAGCTCCCCCACCGTGGTGATCCCCGCCCGGCGCAGGTGCTCCCCGGTCGCCGGACCCACCCCGGGCAGGGTCCGCACCGACATCGGGGCGAGCAGCTCGCGCTCGGTACCGGGCTCGATCAGCAGCAGCCCGTCCGGCTTGGCCTCCTCGGAGGCGATCTTGGCGAGCATCTTCGACCCGGCCAGGCCCACCGACCCGCTGAGTCCCGTCGCGGCCGTGATGTCGGCCCGCAGCCGCTCGCCCGCGGCCCGGGCGCCCGCGGAGTCGAAGGCGCTGCCGCCCGCCTCCAGGTCCACGAAGGCCTCGTCCAGGCTGAGCGGCTCCACCAGGGGCGACAGCTCGCGCAGCAGGCCCATGACGATCTCGCTGACCTCGCGGTAGAGCAGGAAGCGGGGGATCAGGTAGGCGCCGTTGGGGCAGAGCCGGCGGGCCTGGGCGGTCGGCATCGCCGAGTGCACCCCGAAGCGCCGGGCCTCGTACGAGGCGGTGGCCACCACCCCGCGCGGGCCGAGCCCGCCGACGATCACGGCCTTCCCGCACAGACTGGGCTTCGACGCCTGCTCCACGGAGGCGTAGAAGGCGTCCATGTCCAGATGGAGGATGGTCGGCGCGGTTCTCACGGCACCGATGCTGCCCCATGCCACTGACAACGCGCGGATCCGCCCGGCCCGCGCCCGGCGGACCCGCCCGGGCCGGCCGCCCGCCCGGGCGTCAGCCGGCCCGGTTGCGGCGGGCGGCGAGCTCGTCGGCCGGGTTGTGGCCGACCACGGTCTCGCCCGTGTCCACGCGCTCCCCGTGCAGCTGCGACAGGGCGTTCTCCACGTCGCGCCAGACCACGCCGACCGCGATGCCGAAGACCCCCTGGCCGCCCTGGAGCAGGCTCACGACCTGGTCGGGGGAGGTGCACTCGTAGACGGTCGCGCCGTCGCTCATCAGCGTCATGCGCTCCAGGTCCGAGAACCCCCGGCCGCGCAGGTGCTGCACGGCGGTGCGGATGTTCTGGAGGGCCACCCCGGTGTCCAGGAAGCGCTTGACGATCTTGAGGACGACGACGTCGCGGAAGCTGTACAGGCGCTGGGTGCCCGACCCGTAGGCGGGCCGCACGCTGGGCTCCACCAGCCCGGTGCGCGCCCAGTAGTCCAGCTGCCGGTAGGTGATCCCGGCGGCGGCGCACGCCGTCGGTCCGCGGTAGCCGACCTGCTCGGGCGCCGGCGCGTCGTTCACCGGTCCGACCGGCTTCGACGCCGGCTGACGGTGCGCGGCACCCGGCCCGCCGCCGAGTAGCGGGGACGGACCACCGTCACTCCGTACGGGGATGCCCCCGGTCGTACCGTCGCCCGTGGTCCTCACGCCGACCCTCCGTCCTTGACCTGCCACCTTGAAGGTAGGCAGTGACCCGGGGTGCGTCAACGATCGCCACACTCGGCACGCCGAGTGATAATCACCCTGAGAGTGGTTTCCCGTACCCCATTGCGGGGAAAGGCTACTCGAATGGGCTGAATGTCCCCGGTGGACGACGCGGTGCGCGCCGCGCCCGCGTCCGGCTCTACTGCGGGCCCGTGCCGAAGTCCTCGGGGGAGATCTGGTCGAGGAACTCGCGGAACTTCTCCACCTCGTCCTCCTGCTCGTCGGGAATCGCGATTCCGGCGTCGTCCAGCACACCGTCGCTGCCGTAGATCGGCGTCCCCGTCCGCAGGGCCAGGGCTATGGCGTCGGAAGGCCGCGCGCTCACCTCGACGCCGCTGGCGAAGACCAGCTCCGCGTAGAAGACGCCCTCCCGCAGATCCGTGATCCGGACCTCGGTCAGCTCCTCGCCGACCGCCTCCAGCACGTCCTTGAACAGGTCGTGCGTCAGCGGCCTGGCCGGGGCCATTCCCTGTTGCGCGAAGGCAATGGCGGTCGCCTCCCCAGGACCGATCCAGATGGGGAGGTACCGGTCGCCTCCCACTTCACGCAGGAGCACGATCGGCTGGTTGGAGGGCATTTCCACCCGGACACCCACAACGTCGAGCTCGTTCACACAGCAACCCTAGGACCTGCCCGGCAGGTTTGGGTAGTCGGGGCCCGGTCACGGCGCCCGTGTTCAGTGGAGCCGGACCCCGAGAGCGGCCTGCACGAAGGCCTCGTGGAGCCGTACGGAGAGCCCCGCGAGCTCCTTCATCGTGGCCTCGGCGTGCGCCCTGGTCTGCGGATTGCGGTGCCGGCGCAGCGGCGCGACCACCTGCTCCACCAGACCGGCCTCCCGGTCGGCCGCCGCCTTCATGGCCCGCAGGTGGCGCGGTTCCAGCCCGAACCGGCCGAGGTCGGCGATCAGGCGGGCGACGGCCACGGCCTCGGCGCCGAACCCGCCGGCGGGTTCCTCGCAGACGAGCCCGTACGACTCCCACTCGGCGAGCTGCTCCTCGTCCGCCTCGGCGGCGGCGATCAGCTCGGCCCGTCCGACCCGGGCCGCGGCGGGCGGCTTCCCGCCCGCCTCCCCGGACCCGGAGGATCCGGCGGGGCCCTCGACGGACTCGCCGTGCGCGGCCGGAGCCGGAATCCGGATCTGCTCGCCCCGGTCGAGCGCGTCGAGCTGCTCGCGGATGACCTTCAGCGGCAGGTAGTGGTCGCGCTGGAGGCGCAGGATGCGCCCGAGCCGCTCCACGTCGTCCGTGCTGAACTTGCGGTACCCGGAAGGCGTGCGCCGGGGCTCGACGAGCCCCTCCGCCTCCAGGAAGCGGATCTTCGAGATCGTGACTTCGGGGAACTCGTCGCGCAGCATGGTGAGCACCGTGCCGATGCTCACCAGCTGCCCGGCCGAGCCGGCGGTCCCGGCGGCGCCCTTCTTCGGGGCGCCGCCGGTCGGGGTGCGCAGCATGGGACCTTCCCTCCGGAGGTCCCCCCGGACGGAGTCCGGGGGTGGGGGTCAGACGCCCCGCAGGCTCGCGTAGAAGACGAGCCGGTACTTGCCGATCTGCACCTCGTCGCCGTTGTGCAGGGCGACCGAGTCGATCGGCTCGCGGTTCACGTACGTGCCGTTGAGGCTGCCGACGTCGGCGACGGTGAAGCCGCCCTCGGGGCCCCGGCGGAACTCGACATGGAGCCGGGAGACGGTGACGTCGTCCAGGAAGATGTCGCTCTGCGGGTGCCGGCCCGCCGTGGTCAGCTCCCCGTCCAGCAGGAAGCGGCTGCCCGAGTTGGGGCCGCGCCGCACGATGAGCAGGGCGGAACCCGGGGGCAGTGCCTCCACCGCGGCCTGGGCCTCGGGGGAGAGCGAGGGCGACATGTGCTGTCCGGTCGCCTCGGCCTCGTAGGCCTCGAGGCCGGAGATCGAGATCGTGGACGTGGTCTCCGAGGCGCGCTCCGGCGTCAGACCCGCCCGCAGCGGCGCCCCGCAGTTGGAGCAGAAACGGCTCGCCGCATCGCTGCGGTGCCCGCACCTGCCGCACGTCTGCTCGGCCGACATGGACGGCTCCTCGCGTCGCGGCTGCCCCGCGGAGGCGTTGGTGGCGTACGGATCGGGGGCAAACCCTCCGGCCGCACCCGGGGTTGACGGGTCTCCGAAACCTATGCGCCCGGCGGCCGACGGGTCGGCGGAGGGCACGCCCTGCGCGCCCGCACCGCCCCCGGGGCCGGCCACCTCGTCACGGAAGAGCGGCCGGTCTCCCTGGCCCTCCCCCTCGCCGTGCCCCGCACGGTGGCGTGCCGTACCGCTTTCCTCGCGGTTCTTCTTGCCGAACAACTTCTCAAACAACTTCACGGGCGATTCCCCTTGACCGAAACAGACCCGCCCGTGGGGCAGGACGAACTCCGCATACACACACCTGCCGACCCGGACATTCTGACAACGTCCGTAACCACCAGACAGTTTCCACCACGCACCGCGACTTCGGTGCGTCGACCCCCCGCAGGCGTCAGCCCGCGTGGGACCGTCCTCGTTCCGCCCCGTCTCACGGCGATGACGACCGAGCGTAGTCAGGCTGCTTCGCAGCCCGCAAGGCATCCACAATGATCTTCGCCGACCGTGTGACGGCGACCGTGGCCTGTTCCTTCTCCATGGTCTGCACGACACCGCCCGGGATGTTGAGCGCCGGCTCCAGATCCTGCGGCTTGCCGATCACCCTGAACTCGTAGGGTTGTGTGATCTTCTTGCCGTCGATCGCGATCCCACCGCCCTCGTCCGAGAAGTACGATCCCGCCACCACGCGCACGCCGTTGATCTGGATCGCCTCGGCCCCGGCCGCCCGCAGCTCCTGGAGGGTGTCCAGCAGCTGGTCGGAGCGCACCTGGCCCTTGGCGTCGGTGATCTTCAGCGTGATGCCGGGCCCCTGTGCCGCCACGGTACCGGCCAGGATGCCCAGTTGGCGCTCCCGCTCCAGCGTCTGTCTGCGGGCCTCCTCGGCCTGGTTGGAGCTGCTCTGGAGCTCCCTGCGCTGGTCGTCCAGCTTCTGCTTCTCGTCCTCCAGGCGCTTGGTCCGCCCGTCCAGCTCGTCGAGGATGCGGACGAGGTCCTCCTGGCGGGCGCCGCGCAGCGGCGCGCTGGAGTCGCTGTTGGAGCGCACCTGGATGGCGAGCCCGAGGCCCAGGACGAACAGCAGCAGCGCGACGATCAGTTGGGCCCGGCTGAACCGCGGCGGCCAGAGTCCGGCCGCCAGGCGCTGCCGCCCGGTCTCCCCCGCCTCCGGACGCGGGGCGCCCGCAGGCGTCGCTTCCGGCTGCGGGGCGCCCGGGAGCGGCGCCTGCGGGCCCTGGCCCGCGGCGCCCCCGGCCGGATCCGGCTCCGGTCCCTGCTCCCCCTTCGGGGTGTTGTCGGCACTCATCGGCCTCACGCCCGGAAGACGTGCCGGCGGATGGCCGCCGCGTTGGAGAAGATCCGGATGCCGAGGACGACGACCACGCCCGTCGACAGCTGCGAGCCGACCCCCAGCTTGTCACCGAGGAAGACGATCAGCGCGGCGACGACCACGTTCGACAGGAACGACACGACGAAGACCTTGTCCACGAAGATCCCGTCCAGCATCGCGCGCAGACCGCCGAACACCGCGTCCAGGGCCGCCACCACGGCGATCGGCAGATAAGGCTCCACCACGGCCGGCACTTCGGGGCGGACGAGAAGTCCGACCACCACTCCCGCCAGGAGGCCCAGTACCGCGATCACGACGCACCCTTCTTCGGCTCTTCTGCTGTGGCCGACCGCACGGTCAGGCTCGACGCGGCCGGCAGCTTCACCTCGTCCACCGGGGACAGGCTGTAGCGGATCCCGTAGCTCTCCTGCAGCACGTGCAGGTACTGCCCGTCCACGGAGTCCTGGAACGCGGTCCCGAGCCGCTTCTCGTCCCCGACCGCGAGGACCTCGTAGGGCGGCACCAGAGGCCGGTTGTCGACCAGTATGGCGTCACCGGCCGCCCTGATCGCCGACAGCGCCGTCAGCCGCTGCCCGTTGATCGAGACGGCCTCGGCCCCGGACTGCCAGAGACCGTTGACGACCCGCTGCATGTCCCGGTCGCGGACCCGCCCGGTGTCCGAGAACCCGGCGCTCTCGCGCGGGCCGCCTCCGCCGCCCGACGAGGACCCCTTGGCATCGTCCACCACAAGCTTGACGCCCGGACCGTGCACCTCGGTTGCACCCGACAGCAACGCCGTGAGCTGGGCCTGCCGCCCGCCCGGCTGCTTCAGCGCCTCGCGCTGGCGGTCCGCGACCTCGGTCCGCAGCCGCTCCACGTCCCGCTCCAGGGTGTCCGCGTGCCGGTCGGCCCGCTCGACCCGGTCGATCAGCTCCTGGCGCTCCTTGGCCAGCACCGGCGCCGCCACCCGCGCCTGCGCCGCACCCAGCGTGACGACCATCGCGGCCAGCACGAGGCCCGCGGCGAGCGCCAGCTTGGCCTTGAGCGTGCGCGGCAGCCCCGCCGTACCGTCCGCCGCGCGCCGGGCCGAGGCTTCCGCATAGCCCTCGTCGAGGCTGTGGTCCATCACGTGCGTCAGCAGCGACATGGACGCGTCCGGGCGCGCGGGCGGTGTGGCCGGACTCCGGTTGGTGGGCGGCTGCGACATGCCGCACATCGTCGCATGTCGGCGCCGCCCACATCCAATGCGGCCGTGCGGCGGACCGGGCCGGGTGACACGCCGTGCCCGGACCGCCGCACTCCCGCCCCTTTCCGCACACGCGTGCGAGGTGGGACGGGTCAGTGCTGGCCGGCTCCGTCGACCACGGCGGCCCATTCGTCCAGCAGGGCCTGTGCGGACGCGTCGTCGGGGCCCTCCGCCCACAGGTGGGTGACCGCCTCGGCAGGGTCCGGCAGGACCAGCGCCCACCGTCCGTCGGCCTCGACCACGCGCACGCCGTCGGTGGTGTCCACCTGCCGCTCCCCGGCCGCCTCCACGACCCGCCGCATCACGAGCCCCTTGGCCGCCCACGGGGTGGGCACGTCCCGCTTGAGCACGTGGGCCCGCGGGATGCGGGAGTCGATCTGGCTCAGGGTGAGCTGGGTGCGCGCGACCAGCCCGATGAGCTGGACGAAGGCCGCCGATCCGTCGAAGACGCTGCTGAACTCGGGAACGATGAAGCCGCCCCGGCCGTCGCCGCCGAAGATCGTCGTCTCCTCGCGGCCCACCCGGGTCAGGTCGTCGGGCGAGGTCGTCGTCCACTCCACCTGGGTCCCGTGGTACGCCGCGACCTGCTCGGCCACCCGGGTCGTGGTCACCGGCAGGGCCACCTTGCCGCTGCGCTTCTCCGCCGCCACCAGGTCGAGCAGGACGAGCAGCGCCCGGTCGTCCTCGATGATCCGGCCGCGCTCGTCCACCAGGGAGATCCGCTCGCCGACCGGGTCGAAGCGCACGCCGAAGGCCGCCCGCGCCGAGGCCACGATCTCCCCGAGCCGTACCAGTCCGGCACGCCGGGACTCGTGGCTCTCGGTCGGCCTGGACTCGTCGAGGCCGGGGTTGATCGTCAGCGCGTCCACGCCGAGCCGGCCGAGCAGGCTGGGCAGCACGAGGCCGGCGCTGCCGTTCGAGGCGTCCACGACGACCTTGAGCCCGGAGTCGGCGATCCCGGTGGTGTCCACCCGCCGCAGCAGGGAGCCCGTGTAGGAGTCGAAGACGCTCGACGGGAACTGCAGGTCGCCGATCTCCCCGGGGAAGGCCCGGCGGTACTCCTGTCGTGCGTAGACGCGGTCCAGCTTGCGCTGCTGCGCCTGCGAGAGGTCCGCGCCCCGCTCGTCGAGGAACATGATGTCCACCGAGTCCGGCACCCCCGGCGAGGTCCGGATCATGATCCCGCCCGCCGCGCCCCGGGCCGTCTGCTGGCGGGCCACGGGCAGCGGTACGTTCTCCAGGTCGCGCACGTCGATCGCGCTGGCCTGGAGCGCCGAGATCACGGCGCGCTTGAGGGCGCGGGCGCCTCGGGAGTGGTCGCGGGCCGTGGTGACGATCGCCCCCTTCTTGAGGGTGGTCGCGTAGGCGCCGGCGAGTTTCACCACCAGCTCGGGGGTGATCTCCACGTTCAGGATCCCGGTGACGCCGCGCGCGCCGAACAGGTGGGCCTGGCCGCGGGACTCCCAGATGACGGAGGTGTTGACGAAGGCGCCCGCCTCGATCGTCTTGAAGGGGTAGACGCGGACGTTCCCCTGGACGATGGATTCCTCGCCGACCAGGCACTCGTCGCCGATGACGGCGCCGTCCTCGATCCGGGCGGCCCTCATGATGTCGGTGTTCTTGCCGATGACGCAGCCGCGGAGGTTGCTGTGCGGCCCGATGTAGACGTTGTCGTGGACGACGGCCTTGTGCAGGAAGGCCCCGCTCTTGACGACCACGTTCGATCCGACGACGGTGTGCTCGCGGACCTCCGCCCCGGCCTCGACCTTGGCGTAGTCACCGATGTACAGCGGTCCGCGGAGCACGGCGTCGGGGCTCACTTCGGCGCCCTCGGCGATCCAGACCCCGGGCGAGATCTCGAAGCCGTCCATCTCGACCTGGACCTTGCCCTCGAGCACGTCGGCCTGCGCCTTGACGTAGCTCTCGTGGGTGCCCACGTCCTCCCAGTAGCCCTCGGCAACGTAGCCGAAGATCGGCCGGCCTTCCTTCATCAGCTGGGGGAAGACGTCGCCGGACCAGTCGACCGACACGTCGGGGTCGACGTAGTTGAAGATCTCCGGCTCCATCACGTAGATGCCGGTGTTGATGGTGTCCGAGAACACCTGCCCCCAGGTCGGCTTCTCGAGGAAGCGCTCGACCTTGCCCTCTTCGTCCACGATGGTGATGCCGAATTCCAGCGGGTTCGGCACGCGGGTGAGGCACACCGTGACGAGTGCGCCCTTCTCCTTGTGGAAGCTGATGAGGTCGGTGAGGTCGAAGTCGGTGAGCGCGTCGCCGGAGATGACCAGGAAGGTGTCGTCCTTCAGGGCCTCCTCTGCGTTCTTCACGCTGCCGGCGGTGCCGAGTGGCTTCTCCTCGTTGGCGTAGGTGAGCTCCATGCCGAGCTCTTCGCCGTCACCGAAGTAGTTCTTGACGAGTGACGCCAGGAACTGGACTGTGACCACGGTCTCGCTCAGCCCATGCCGCTTGAGCAGCCTGAGCACGTGCTCCATGATCGGCCGGTTCGCCACCGGCAGGAGCGGCTTGGGCATGCTTGAGGTCATGGGGCGAAGCCGCGTTCCTTCGCCACCGGCCATCACGACGGCCTTCATGTCGGAAGAGTCCTCCTAGAGAGATGACGGTCTGGCCGACCTCACCCGTCCCGGACGGATACTCCGCTACTCCTCCGCGTCAGCACCGGCGCCGAGTGAGCTCAATCGGCCGTGGCATCCGCCTTGACCAAACGGCGGACTTGCACCACGTAAAGGATTCCTGCCCACCAATAGAGCGTTGTACCCCAACCCGCGAACGCCCATCCGAAAACGGACGCCATCCAGGCCAACCAGCCCGTACCGTCACTGAGCAGGAGGAGGGGGAAGGCGTACATCAGGTTGAAGGTGGCGGCCTTGCCGAGGAAGTTGACCTGGGGCGGCGGATAGCCGTGCCGGCGCAGGATCCACACCATGACCAGCAGCATTGCCTCACGGGCCAGCAGCGCGGCGGTGAGCCACAGCGGCAGGATCCCCCGGTAGGTGAGTCCGAAGAGCGTGGTCAGGACGTAGAGCCGGTCCGCGGCGGGGTCCAGGAGCCGGCCCAGTTTGCTGATCTGGTTCCAGCGCCGCGCGAGTTTCCCATCGAGGTAGTCACTGACGCCGCTCAGCATGAGCACGAGCAGTGCCCAACCGTCGTACTCCGCCAGGATGAGCCAGAGGAACAGCGGCACGCCGACGAGGCGGGCCATGCTGAGGATGTTCGGAATGGTGAAAATTCGGTCAGTCTGGACCCGAGTCTCCTGGACCTCCACCCGGGGGCCTCCACTGTGACTGTAGAAATGTCGAATCTATGCTCCCCCGACCCTACAGGAGTCGGCGCAGGGCCCCGGAACGCAGAAAAGCCCCGCACCAGAAGGTGCGGGGCTTTCCCACAATGATTGTTCGGCGGCGTCCTACTCTCCCACAGGGTCCCCCCTGCAGTACC
>NZ_JBFBDP010000060.1:0-26079 GCF_040701585.1 Streptomyces sp. NPDC093801
CGGATCAAGGGCTTGATGGGCTGGCGGGCACCGTCCTGCCTGCGGTAGGCGATCCGTTCCATCTGGATGCTGACGCCTTTACGGCCCCAGTCAGCCGTGGTCACGCGGATCCCCAAACGCGCCCGCACGACGATCCGCCCGTCCTCGGACACCACCTCCGCCCAACCCGTCCACACCAGATTCTGGCCCATACCGGTCCCCCCGCGACACGTCTTCCGTCCATCTGCGCGATCGACCCTACGCCGCCCCGCCCCCATCCAGAACCGCACCCTCGGCCGGAGCACCCGGGGAAGAATGAAGAATGACGGGCGGGGCGGATTCTGAGGGCGGCAGGGGCCGTCCCATGCGGAGATCAGGCCACCGCCCAGGAAGCCCGGGCAGGACAGCACACCGGCAGCGCCGTGTTCGTTCTGCGCACCGCCACCGCCGCTCGGGTGCGCTCGTTCACCGGACGAAGACCACCGGACAGCTACCCGGGAGCCTGCCCCACATCGCACCAGGCGTGCTGTGGGACGGCGACGACATCGGACGGTGGCTCCAACAGCAGAAACAGCCGACCACCTGGACGCGGCTCCTGCCCGAACAGCAGACACGGCTGACCGCGCTGGGCGTACGGCCCGACCAGAAGCCGTCTCCCACCCCCGCGGCCAGCCGCGGAGCGAAGGGGGCCGAGCAAGGCGCAACAGGCGTTCCAGCGCGGCCTGGCGGCCCTCACGCAGTGGGTAGAACGGGAAGGCACCCACCGGCCCGTCCCCCGCACCCACGCCGAGGAGATCACGGTCCAGGGCGAGGCGGAGCCGGTCGTCGTGAAGCTCGGTGTGTGGGTCTCCAACACCAAAAGCCGGCGGGACAAGCTCACTGCCGACCAACTCGCCGACCTCGCGAAGTTGGGCGTGGACTGGGCGTGACAGGCTGCCCGGCTCGTCGTTGAGCCGGGAGGTCAGCGAAGTGGAGGCCCCGGGGCGTGGTGACCCCCGGGGCCTTCGGCTTGCCTCCTGGCACCGGGCATCCGGGTGCGGGCGATCTCTGGAGCCGGGGCCTGACCAAGGGCTGGTCGTCTTCCGGGCCACGGGTCAGGGCTCGGCGAATGGTCGCACTCGCCGCTGCAGGAGAGTTACGGGCGTACTGCTGCGCGTGCGGGCACGTCGGTGTTGTAATCGCGCAGGGGCATGGCGAGCGGAAACGCGCAGTGTGGGGGAGGGCCTGGTGGACGCGTTACAGCCGAGCGATCCGCGGCAGGTGGGGCGCTACCGGATAGCCGGGCGCCTGGGCGCGGGTGGGATGGGCCAGGTCTATCTGGGGCATTCGCCCAGTGGGCGGCTCGTGGCGGTGAAGGTGGTACGGCCCGAGCTCGCGCAGGATCCCGGATTCCGCCGCCGGTTCGCCCGCGAAGTGGTTGCCGCCCGCAAGGTCACCGGCTTCTTCACGGCCGCTTTGGTCGATGCCGACCCTGACAGCCCGAGCCCTTGGCTTGCCACAGCCTACGTTCCCGGAATGGCCTTGGACGAGGCCATTGCTTCGCACGGCCCCTGGCCGGTGGAGTCAGTACGCATCCTGGGCGCGGGACTCGCAGAGGCGCTGGAGGCCATTCACGCAGCCGGCTTGGTTCACCGGGATCTCAAGCCCTCGAACGTGCTGATCGCGCCGGACGGCCCTCGGGTGGTCGACTTCGGGATCTCCGTGGCCCTGGAGGCCACAGCGCTCACCCGTACGGGCATGATCGTGGGCACCCCTGGTTTCATGGCCCCGGAACAACTTACGGGCAAGCCCGTGACACCGGCCACCGACGTGTTCGCCCTCGGAGCCGTGCTGACGCATGCGGCCACCGGCATCGGGCCCTTCGGCACAGGCTCTGCGCAGATGCTCAACTTCCGGATCGCGTACGAGGAACCAGACCTTGGCCGCTTGCCGTCGCAGGGCCTGGAGATCGTTGCCCGCTGCCTGGCCAAAGACCCCGAACTCCGCCCGTCCGTGACCGCGCTCATCGAGGAGCTAGCCGTGGTCCGGACCGAGAGCGATCCACTGACCGAGGTAGCCGCTCCGGCCCGAAACGCCACCTGGCTACCCACGCCCCTCGTCGACGCGCTGCCGACCGCCACCGCCGTACTTACCACGGCGCCCTCGGCCGTCCCTCCCCAGCCAGCGCCCGATCCGGCCACACCGACAGCAACACCGGTTGCATCGCCCTGGTCGCACCGCCTCGCCACCGCCCCCTTCTGGGCGGCCATCGTGACGCTGGCGCTCGCCTTGCTCCTGCCTCCTTACGTTTGGACGGGTTCTGTCCTGGCAATGACGGATGACGCCGGAGCCTGGCTGCTCATCGCGCCTGCCATACTCGGCATCGGCAGCTCTGTGACGGCGATCGCCGTCACGCGCCGAGATTTAGGACTTGCCTGGCAGCACGGGGCCCGGGCCCTGCACATCGTCGTAGCCGTCATCAGTACCGCAGTGTGCTTCTTCGGCCTGTTCAACGGGATGTCCCAGGGGGGTCTCGGGGTCGTCGGATCCGGCGGGTACGTGTACGCCGCCGCGTGCACGATGCTGATCTACGGTGCGTTCCGGTTCCCTTACCCGAAGTCTGATCCGTAGCTCATCGCGCGGGCAGTGCACGCACAGCACGTTGCTGTGCGGGTCCACCGACCACCATCCACGGACTGGGCGCCTCCGGCTCGTCCGCGTAACCCTCGGACACCGCCGACCCTCCGCGCCGGAGCCGCACAAGCCCCGGGCCTACGGCTCCTCACTCCGCGTACCCCACCGACCGGCGAACCCCTCCAGGGCCCGGCACTGCTGTTCCTTTCCCCGCGGGCGATCTGCTGCGCGAGGACGTCGCGGTCGATGTACGGGTCGACGGCGGCGAGGACCAAGGGCCGGAGCTCGTCCGGCTCGCCTCCACCTCCCACTGGATCAGGCGGTCGATATCGAAGCCGTAGCGTCGGGCGAAGGCCAGCCACCGCGGTTCGCCGCGCTTGCCCTCCGTCGCCGGGGACGGCCACGACCGGTTCGCCGCCGCTCCCGCCCTCGACGGCGAGCCGGTACACCTCGGCGCCCGCATACGGGGCCGGGGACGGCGCGGCCAGGCGGGTCCCGGGCGCGAGGTAGCGGTCGAGGTCGGCGCCGCCCTTGGTGAGGTAGGCGGACAGGAAGCTGGTGACGGCCTGGGTGCGCGGGTCCGTGGGCAGCGCCGGGTGCATCGTGTCGTAGACCAGCTCCGGGGACTTGGCCCGATCCGGGGCGGCGCCGAGGTGGACGAGCAGACGCTGGGCGGCTGGCCGCGGTTGGGCGGAGCCCCCTCGCCTCCTGGAACGGACTACCGTGCGCCAGGTTGTTCAGCTCGGTGATCGCGGTCCCTGCGTGTGGTGCTCACGCCTACCCATCGTTGGTGTCCCGGTCGCTGTGGGCGAGGTGCTCGCCCTGGTGGCTGGGCGTGTCGGCTCCGCAGGGTCGGAAGCGGGCGAGGTAGGCCGGGCTTGGGCCGCGGCGCTCGGTCAGGTGGAGGCCGGCGGCGTCGGCGAGCCGGTGCAGCCGGCCGATGGGGATCCAGTGCCGGTCGAAGAACTCGCCTATCACCAGCCGCCCGCCCGGTACCAGCACCCGTGCCGCCTCGCGCAGTACCCGATCCGGCTCGGGGATCTCACCGAGCGCGGTCACGGCGTATACGGCGTCGAATGTCTGCTCGGCATAGGGCAGTTCACGTGCGTCCGAGCGGGTGGGCCTGATCGTCGCCAGGCCGTCGCGCTCGGCGCGGCGCATCACCTGGTCGAGCATCTCCTGCTGGATGTCGAGGACATCGAGCCGTCCCTCCGGCCCGAGCTGCGGGGCGACGTGCAGCGACTGCAGGCCCGTCCCCGGGCCGATCTCCAGGATCCGCTCCCCCGGCCGCGGTTGCAGTACGGCATCCATCCGGTCGGCTGTCAGGAACGGCAACGGCAGGTCGAGGAGGCCGCGCTGGGAGTACGGATAGGGCGCAGTGTCGCCCAGCCACCAGGCGGCGGCCAACGCGGCGCCGACGCCGGCGGCGACCGCCCAGCGGGTCCGGGCCGCGATCGGGGCGACGGAGGCGACGGGGGCGGTGTTGATGCGGTGCATGGTGTTCTCCGGTGGATTGATGTGGTCCCGTGGCATGTGGCTGGGGGATGGGCGTCACGCGTGCCGGCCCAGCGCCCGCAGCGCCAGCCGGCCGCACAGCGCGGCGAGCGGCAGCTCGGCGCCGAGGGCCATGGCGAGCGCGGTGGCGAAGTCGCCGCCCGGGGCCGCGGTCGTGGTGTCGAACCAGGCGTCCACCACAAGCAGCGTCGCGGTCGCGGCGGCTGCCAGGGCGTGCCGCCGGTCACCGCGGGCGGCGAGGAGGCCGGTGGCGATCAGGCCGAGCGCCTCCAGCGCGTCGAGCCCGACCCAGACGACCGGCCAGTGTGCCGCGGTCGCGGTGGCCGGGAGGCCGCTGGCCAGCACGTACAGCCACGGCAGCAGGGTGAGCCCACAGGCGACCAGCAGCCACCCGGCCCGCCGCATGCCCCGCGCCGGGCGCGGCTCCTGCGCCTCTTCGTGGAGCGGGATGACCTCGGGGCGGCCCAAGCCCTCGACACAGGCCGATTCGTCCTTGCACAACACCAGGTGACGCATCGTCTTCCCCCGCTCCCCGCCGGCTCTCCCCTTCACGTGCTCCACCCTCCGCCACACACCAGGGCGCCGTCAGTCACGCAGGGTTCCGACCCGGGGTGGAGACAAGTGCACCCCTGAACCGGGCAAGAGCGTCATGGCACGGTGATGGCCTGCGGCTTTACCGTATGACGCATGCAACTCACCACGTGGCTAAGGCTGGTGCCGGCCCGGACGTTCCGCAGGGCGGGACGCCAAACCGCGCTCGTCGCCGCCGGCCTGCCGCTCCATCTCGCCGTGGTTCCCATGTGGCTCTGGCTGCTCGGCACGCTGGCGGCGTTGGTGCCGGTCCTGACTCCGCTGCCCGTGCTGCTCACGCTCGCGGTGACACCCCTGCTGACCACGGGGCAGCGGCGGCGCTACCAGGCGCTCATCGGCAAGGACCTCCCGCGCCCCGCCGTACCCGGACCGGAACGCAGCTGGAAGTCGGCGGTGCGCCGGCTGACCACGCGGGCCTTGTGGCGGCAGGCCTGCTACCACGCCGTGGCGGGTCCGCTGTTCGCCCTTCTGGACCTCGCCGTCCTCGCCGTCTGGGCCACCGCTCTCGTGGCCGCCTCCGTCTACGTGTGGATGTGGGCGCTGCCCCCGCAGTGGCGGGTCACCGCCCTCGGGCACACCACGCAGGCCGCGTACCTCACCGCCGGCGGCCTCGCCCTGCTGTTCCTCGGGCCCCGGCTGGCCGGCGCTCTGGTGCGGCTGGAGACCCGGGCGGCCGAGGTCCTGCTCGGCCCCAGCCGCGCGGAGAAGCTGGCCCGCAGGGTCTCCGACCTCGCCGAGAGCCGGGCCGGTGTGCTCGACGCCGCCGACGCCGAACGGCGGCGGATCGAGCGCGACCTGCACGACGGCGCACAGCAGCGCCTCGTCTCACTCGCCGTCAACCTGGGCCTGGCCAGGTCCACCCTCGGCGACCTGCCGGAAGACGCCCGCAAGGTGATCGACGAGGCGCACCGCGAGGCGAAGGAGGCGATCGCCGAGCTGAGCAACCTGGTGCGAGGCCTGCACCCGGCAGTACTCGAAGACCGCGGCCTGGACGCCGCGCTGTCCGGGGTCGCCGCCCGCCTCCCGATCCCGGTGCGCCTGGCGGTGGACCTGCCGCAGCGCCCCTCACCCACGGTCGAGGCCGTCGCGTACTTCGTGGTCTCCGAAGCCCTGACGAACGTGGTCAAACACGCCCAGGCGTCCCGGGCGGACGTGACGGTGGAGCGGATCGGGGAGACACTGCTGGTGGTTGTCGCGGACGACGGAGTGGGCGGCGCGGATCTCGCGCCGGCCGGCGGCACCGGACTCGCCGGGCTCGCCAAGCGCGTCGCGTCCGTCGACGGCACGTTCTCCTGCCGCAGCCCCGCAGGTGGCCCGACCGTCATCACCGTGGAGCTGCCGTGCCGGCCGTGACCACCGTGATCACCGTGATCACCGTGATCACCGTGATCACCGTGATCACCGAGGACGAACCAGCGGTCGCCGTCCACGACTCGGGCATCGACGCCCCCATCGCCGCCTTTCTGCGCACCCGCGTCTACCGGCCCGAATCCCCGGTGTGGCTGGTGGGCCACCATGCAGAGGTGGCGAACTAGTGACCTGAGTCGGAGATTCGCCGTGAGACGGACATGAGTCGTCCAGGTCCGAAGATTCCGCCGTTGTCGGTCACTGATGCCCAGCGGGCGGTGCTGGAGGGCTGGTTACGTCGTCGCACGACGGCCCAGGCTTTGGCCCAGCGGTCGCGGATTGTGCTGGAGTGCGCCGAAGGTCACTCGATCATGGAGGTGTCGCGCCGGTTGCGGATCGCCCCGGACACGGTCCGCACCTGGCGGAGGCGCTTCATCGAGCGGGGCCTGGACGGCTTGTGTGATGACCCGCGGCCGGGTGTCCCACGGAAGATCACCGACGATGACGTCGAGCGGGTCATCGTCAAGACGCTTGAGGAGACACCGAAGAACGCGACCCACTGGTCGACCAGGTCGATGGCCGCGGCCACGGGCATGTCGCAGTCGACGGTCTCGCGGCTCTGGCGGGCGTTCGCGCTGGCGCCGCACCGGTCGCAGACGTTCAAGCTGTCGACGGACCCGCTGTTCATCGACAAGGTCCGCGATGTTGTCGGCCTCTACCTGGACCCGCCGCAGAAGGCTTTGGTCCTCTGCATGGACGAGAAGTCGCAGATCCAGGCCCTGGACCGGTCCCAGCCGGTCCTGCCGATGATGCCCGGTGTGCCAGAGCGCCGCAGCCACGACCACATCCGCGCCGGCACCACCACCCTCTTCGCCGCCCTCGAGGTCGCCACCGGCAAGGTCATCGGCTCACTCCACCGCCGCCACCGGGCAGCCGAATTCAAGAAGTTCCTGGCCAAGCTCAACAAGGAGGTCCCGGCCGGTCTCGAGGTTCATCTGATCCTCGACAACTACGCGACCCACAAGATGCCGGACGTGAAGAAGTGGCTGCTGGCGCATCCTCGCTTTCACCTGCACTTCACGCCGCCCAGCGCGTCATGGCTGAACCTGGTCGAGCGGTGGTTCGCCGAGCTCGCGCAGAAGAAGCTCAAGCGCGGGGTCCACCGCTCCGTCCAGGCCCTCGAGCGTGACATCCGCTCCTGGCTCGCGGACTGGAACGAGCACCCCAGGCCGTTCGTCTGGACGAAGACCGCTGACGAGATCCTCGACAAAGTCGCCACCTACTGCCGACGAATCTCCGACTCAGGTCACTAGTGCTGTGACCGGGAAGGTTTGCCGGGTTGCTCGTTGTGCTGGTCGGATGTGACGACTTCGACTGGCATGGGGAGGCGGTATGGCGTTACCGGTCCGGGTTCGCGGGCTGAGCGAGCAGGAGGGGCAGAAGCTGCAGCAGATCGTGCGGAGGGGCAGTACCAGCTCGGTGCGGTTTCGGCGGGCGATGATGCTGCTGGCGTCGTCCGGCGGCAGTACCGTCCCGGTCATTGCACGGTTGGTCCAGGCGGACGAGGACACCGTCCGTGACGTGATCCACCGCTTCAACGAGATCGGGCTCGCATGCCTGGACCCTCAGTGGGCGGGAGGCCGTCCCCGCCTGCTGAATCGTGACGACGAGGACTTCGTCATCCAGACGGCCACCACCCGCCCCACCGTGCTGGGCAAGCCCTTCACCCGCTGGTCGATCCGCAAACTCGCCGACCACCTGCGACGCAACACCTCCCGGCCGATCCGCATCGGCCGGGAGGCCCTGCGCTGCCTGCTGACCCGCCGGGGCATCTCCTTCCAGCGCACCAAGACCTGGAAGGAGTCCCCGGACCCGGCCTTCGACGCCAAGCTCGCCAGGATCGAGTACGCGGTCAACGAGCGTCCGGACCGCACGTTCGCCTTCGACGAGTTCGGGCCCCTGGGCATCCGCCCGACTGCCGGATCCTGCTGGGCCGGGCAAGGCAGACCGGACCGGCTGCCGGCCACCTACCGACGCACCCACGGCATCACCTACTTCCACGGCTGCTACTCCGTCGGCGACGACAGGCTCTGGGGCATCAACCGACGGCGCAAGGGCATCGACCACACCTGGGCCGCCCTGCGGTCCATCCGAGCCGCCCGCCCCGACGGCGGACCGGTCTACGTGATCCTCGACAACCTCTCCGCCCACCTGAACTGGAGAATCCGCAGGTGGGCGGCCCGCAACAAGGTCGAGCTGTGCTTCACCCCGACCTACGCGTCCTGGGCCAACCCCATCGAGGCCCACTTCGGGCCGCTGCGGCAGTTCACCCTGGCCAACTCCCACCACCCGAACCACACCGTCCAGACCCGGGCCTTGCACGCCTACCTGCGCTGGCGCAACCAGAACGCCCGCCATCCCGACGTCCTGGCCGCCCAACGACGCGAACGCGCCCGGATCCGAAGCGAGAAAGGCGTCCGCTGGGGCGGCAGACCACTACCCGCCGCAGCCTGACCACCCACCCCGGCCAACGTTCCCGGTCACAGCACTAGACCTCCCGGAGGAACGGGAGAGGGGGCGGCGGGTTCCATCCGCCGTCGGTTGGGTGGTCGTGGGCCCTGTCCCGATTGAGCAGTAGGCGCGGAGCGACACGGTACGCGCGGCACATACGGCAAGCGCGGCAGACGCGGCTCACCGGGCACGTGGCACACAGGCCTGACGCAGCGGCCTGACACACGCGCGAACACAGCGCCTGGCCACCGCCGTCGACCGGCGGTGGCCAGGCGCGCCCCTTTCACACCCCTCACCGAAGGCTCAACCACCATGAGCACCCGAGCGGGACACGCCGTCCCGGCGCCGGACGGCCGTCGCGGCGAGCCCGGCCCTGGCCGGGGCCCTGCTCGCCGTCCCGTACATCGCCCAGGCCGCCACCGCCGACGAACCGGTCTCCGGACCGGTCCAGGCGCCCCCTCCGAACTGGGTCCGGCCCGAACGTCGGGGGCTCCTGGACCGCGTGGCAAGTGGCGCCGAACGTGGGCTGAGTCCCGGCTCGGGGTCCGGCAGGGAGCGCGCCCCGCGTGACCAGGATGGTGTCCGTCCCGTGCACGTGGGACTTCACCCGCCAGCCCGCCATTCGTAGGCGATGGACTTCGCCCGCACCATCACGAAGGCCGTCCCCCGCCAGCGGGTCATCGTCACCGTGCACGAAATGAAGCGCCTCGGACGCGGCACCGCCGAACCCCCGGCCGTCACCGAACTCCTGGCCATCGCCGAGGACGTATGTCACCACGACATCCAGACGGACCATCGATTCACCCTGAAAGGAATTTTCAACAGTGAGCAGTAAGGCTCATTCGAGTCGATTGCAGAAACGCTTCCCTCTCATAGGGGCTCTGCTCTGCGTTCTCAGTATGCTCATCCTGATTCCGGCGTCACCGGCCCAGGCTCAACCGACTCCATTCACCGGCATCAACCTGGTGACCTGGAACTCCCTCGGTCAGAACTGGAGCAGCGTCGCCACCCTCCTCAGCCGTGGACACGGTCGGGAGAACCAGTTGGCGGTAATCCAGGAGGCAGGCCCCGCGCCCGCCGAGATGCAGGACTTCGGCGTCGTGGCGGAACGGACGTTCGGCAACGTGACGTACCAGGTTCGCCGTTACCGCTGGGAAGCACCCGGCGCGACCTACCAGGTCTACTGGATGAACGGAAACGCCGCCAACGGGGGACGGGTCAACTTCGCCATAGTCGCAAGGGAAATGGCGCTGTCCGTCCTCATCGCACCGCCCCCGCGCCCCAACACCCGGCCCTCCTTCGGTATCAGGATCGGCCTTGACTACTATTTCAACGTCCATGCGCCGTCTCCGAACAACGGGCAGGATGCTGTTCAGATCCTGTCGAACATCAGCAACACCGTGGCAGCTGTCGACGGCTTGAACTGGACCGCGATAGGGGATTTCAATGTAAACCCTGGCGCCCTTCAGCCCTACATCAACGGAGCATGGCCGACGGTGGGCAGGCGGCCGGTGATCTATCAACCCGGTGTCCCCACACAGGACGGCTGGGGAACTCTTGACTACATGGTGTCCAGTCATAGCTTCCCGGGGCTGCGCATGGTCCGTGACGGCCAGATCGGAAGCAGCGACCACTACCCGGTGTACAACGAGTTCAATTTGAGTGGCGGGGGCGAGGAATACTACCTTCGGTCCAACAAGTATCCGAATTACACCATGCAGCCCAATGGCAGCCCGTACACCGGCGACAGCGTTGTTCTCGGATACCCCTCGTCCCCGTTCGATGAATTCGTCTTCTCTGGCTCGTTTTCGAAGGCGAAGGCAGCGGGCGCAGGGGTGGCACCGGCACTGACAACGATCAAGGAAGCGGACAGCGGGCTCTGCCTGGACCCGCTCGGGTACGTTTCGCAAGTCAGGGCGAAGCTGGAACTCTACCCGTGCTCCGGGTCAGTGGATCAGACGTTCTCCACAGACCCCGCCAGCGCCGAAGGTACCGGCATGAAATCGATGATGATACGTCACGATCTCTCCGGGCTCTGCTTGAGTGTGTTCGAAAGCAGTACGTCTGCCGAACCGACGTGGATCGGGCTCGACAACTGCAATAAGAACTCGATCAATCAGAGGTTCTCCATCATTGCGTGAGCGCGTCATGACGCTTGCCTGACCTGAACCTCGACACTGTTCCGAAACCCTGTCATCGCCCCGCCCGCAACCTGGGCGGGGCGATTCACCTGTCACGACGCACCCGCTGGATCGATCGCGACATCCGGACCGCCAGCTCGTCGGGCAGACGCTGCCCGGGCACTCCTCCCCGGCGGTCCTGTGACGACGGCTCCGGATGACGTATCGAAAGCAGGACACCGATCCCGGCGGACCCGAGACCGGGATCGCCCGGCTCGCCGCGCCCCGCTGGACCTCCTTCGGCGGGTACAACGTGGTGATGGCCCGCGGCCCGACCCCAGACGAGCTGGTGGAGCGGCTCGCGGCGACGGCCCTCTGGGGAGCACCCGACGTCGTCCATCGGGAGCCCGGCGAGCACACCGCCGGCCCAGTGTGGTGTGGCTCCAGTAGCCCTTCCCCGTACGCGTCTGAATCGGGGTACTGCCGAGGCGCTGCCTGATGCGAGTACGCGGGCCTGTCGTTCGCGGTCATGTACGGTCCGTGGTGGGGCGAGTTCGACGACCCGGCCCCGGTTTCGGGGGGGGCGCACACGTCTTGCGGTGCACACTGCTGCGGCTCCTGGGCCGTCTCTTCGACCTCTCCCTGCCCCCGCGAGCAGATCCTTCGAGGTCCCCTGGCCACGGCCACCCTGACGACCTGACGGGGCCGGCCGGTCACCCCGGCCGGCCGGTCGTCACCTGCTCACGCGGCCTTCCTCCGGTCGAACGCCATGGTCGACAGCGATGCCGCCAGCCCGGCCCAGAAGAGGACCTCGGGCACATCGCGCCCGGTCCACGGAACCTGGGATATCAGCAGCGCGCAGAGCACGGTCAACACGGCCTGTCCCACCACGATCCGGGCCCAGCGGCCACGGCGCACGAGGGAGCGGATGTTGAGTTTCACCCCGCCGCGCATCCGGTGGTAGCGCAGCAGCGCGCCGAAGCCCCAGACGGCGGCCATGACCAGCAGAACCCAGAGCCGGTTGCCGAGCGGTACGGGCAGCTCCCGCAAGGTCGGGTGCTTGGCCGTGGGGAAGAGGTCGACCGTCACTCCCGCGGCCGCCAGACAGCCGAGCGCGAGCCAGCGCGTCCCCCGCAGCATCCGGTACGTGGCATGGTCGAGCCCGCGGCGCAGCATCGCGGACTGGGGCGCGCCTGCCAGCCCCGCGGAGTACATCTCCGCCGCCCGGGCGGCCGGGACGGCCGGGGTGTCGGCCATCGCGTCGGTGTACATGGCCTGTGCGGTCTGGTTGTCCGGGTCCAGGCGCAGCCATTCGACCAGGGCCCGCTTCGCGACGTCCTGACGCTGCGTGCGCACGGCCGTGAAGCACAGCGCCTGGTGGGCGTCGGGTTCCTGGGGGGCCAGGCGCACGGCCTCGCAGGCCGCCTCGTACGCCCGCTCGTGATCGGCGGGCGGGGCCGTGGCATGGGCGACGAGCACCTGGGACAGCGCGAAATGCGCGGGCCACCTGTCGGGCGCCCTGCGGATGGCCTCCTCCGCCGCCTCCCGCGCCTCGGACCGCCTGCCCACGCGGAGCAGCACCCGGGACAAGAGGATGAGCGCGCCGACGTGTCCGGGCATGATCCGGAGCATCTCGGTGGCCGCCCGCTCCGCGAGCTCGTACTCGCCGAGGTTCTCGTGGGCGACGGCGAGCACCTGCCAGGCCCATTCGTCGTCCGGCTCCTCGGCGAGGTAGGGGGCCAGCACGGCCTTGGACTCCTCGTACCGGCCTGCCGACTGGAGCGCAGCGGCGCGCCCCAGCACCGGATTCCCGTTCACAGCTTCCGCCTCTTCTTCAGGTACGTCACCAGGTCGTCGTACATACCGCCCTCGTTGGCGAACATCGCCACGTTCCGCGCTGCCGCGAACCACGATTCGGTTGACGGGACGACCACCTTCGCGGCGTCGAGCAGGTCCTTCGTTCCGATCATGCGGATCTCGCCGGTGCGTACCGAGTCGAGCAGCGCGTTCTCGGCGGCCGACTCGCACAGGTGCGCCAGGTCCGCGCCCGAGAGGCCGTCCGTCTCCTTGACGAGACGTCCCAGGTCGACCGCCTCGATGGGACGGTCACGCAGGTGGTAGCGGAGGATCGCCTCGCGGGCGGCCGCGTCGGGCGGCAGGACGAGCAGGGTGCGGTCGAGCCGTCCCGGACGCCGGAGCGCGATGTCCACGTCCCAGGGGACGTTGGTGGCTGCGAGGACGAACACGCCCTCGTTGGCGGCGGAGTCGATGCCGTCGAGCTCGGTGAGGAGCTGGTTGACGGTGTTGCGCATACCGCTGTGTTGCGTACGGCTGCGCTTGGCTCCGAGCGCGTCCAGTTCGTCGAGGAAGACGACACAGGGCGCCTGGCGGCGGGCGGTCTCGAACACCTCGTGCATATTGCGTTCGGAGTTGCCGATCCACATGTCGAGGACGTCGTTGACGGACACGGACAGGAAGCCCGCGCCGAGCTCGCCGGCGACGGCACGGGCGATGAAGGTCTTGCCGCAGCCGGGCGGACCGTAGAGGAGGAGCCCGCCGCGCAGGCTCTTGCCGTAGAGCCGGCGCAGTTCGGGATTGCGCATCGGCGCGAGGAAGGCGGCTTCGAGACGGTCCTTGACCTCCTGCATGCCGCCGACGTCGGCGAGCCGTACGACCCCGGGCGCGGACACCTCCCAGGCCTCGGCGTCCCCGGGGTCGCCGCTGCCGTCGGCGCCGAGCGGGGGCTCGACGAAGCGGGGCTCGACGATGCCGCCGACCTCCTGCTCCGCCGCCCGCCAGTCGAACCCGGCACGATGCGAGGGCTCTTCGGGGGCGGCCGACTCGACGCCCGACACGGGATCGGCGACCGTGGAGGTGTTCCGAGCCACGGGTGCGGGTGCCGCCGGCATCCCCATGGCTCGCGCCATCAGCTCCCGGGCCGCGCCGTCCCCCGGAGCGTGCTGCAACGCCGCCGCGGCTTCCGCTACCGCAGCATCGTGCAGCCCGGCGGACAGCAGCAACTCCGCTAGGTGCAGCCGCAGGGGCACGTCCTCGGGAGCAGCGGCGACGGCTGTCCGCAGGCTCCGTATCAGAGGGGATTCAGGGGTGGGGGACTCTTCCAGCATGATCCATGTTTACGCGGGACGGCGGAGGGAGGTCCAGGCGGGGTGGGTTGCGGTGGATCACCGGTGCTTCGGCCCGGGGACCGAGGGCCCGGCGGATGTCCGCCGGCGCCGGTCCCCCGCGATCTGCTCTGCTCCTGCCAGTGCCGTCCGTGCGAGCGGTGGCCATGCATGAAGGTCGAGCGAACTCCGCAGTGACAAGGGCTGCCGCTGCGCTACTCAGCCGCAGCACGGTCCGCCACCAGGCCGGGGTCGCGGTACGGCGGGATCACTCCTTGCCGGCCCGGTCACTGCGATCCGGTCTGTAGCCGTGCCCCGCAGCCGGCAGCCCCAGCAGTCCCAGGCCGAGGAGATCGCCCACCTCCTGAAGGGCAGTGCCGAGGGGGAGACCGTGCACTTCGAGTTCGCCGGGCCGGCCTTCGAACTCTGGCTCGCGCCCGGTCACGGGTGGCCGGTCCCTGGCCCCCCGGGGCGATCGGGCCGACGCCCGCGCCTACGGGTACGGCAGGCAGGACAGCCCGGGAAACGTGGCCAGCGCCGTCATGGGGGACCTGAAGACCGGCTACCGGCCAGATCTGGCCGCCTCCGGCAACGACGGCGTCCGGAAGGACAACAGGTGCAGCAGCAGGCGAGCCCTCAAAGCCGGCGGCCCCGAGGCGCTGTTCTGCGCGGTCGCGGGGATCCTTCTCTTCGCGTTCTTCTGGACGGCGGCGATCGCCGCCTACTTCGTCGGCCTGCCGGCGCGGCACACGTTCGCCGCGGCGGCCACCGCACTGACGGCCGTGGCCGCTTCGTACCTGTTGCGCCCGTTCGCCGAGACCGTGATCCGCAGAAAGGACCACGGCTGATGGACCCCGACTTCGACGAGTTCCTGCACGTTCCGGCACGGCTCCCGGTCGTCGCACTCCTGGCCCCGGCCGACTGGGTGGAGTTCGGCTTCGTCCGGGACACGGTGGGCACCAGCGACTCGGCCCTGTCCAAGCTGGTCACCGCGCTGACGGATGCGGGGTACGTCGAGGTCCGCAAGACCCGGATCCGTACAGGACGGCACACGCACCTACGCCTCACCCCACACGGACGCCAGGCATTCCAGCGACACGCCTCGGCGCTGGAGAGGATCGTGGCGGCGGTGCGGAACGCTCTGGACAGCCCGAACGTTACAAGGAGACCTGTACAGCCAGCCCCCTCTCCGCAGTTCGGGCCCTTCCTGGAAGCGATTCGCCAGGCCTCCTCGGTCGCGGTGGCGAGCAGCCCGCCGAGCTGGATCTTGACGAGCTGGAGGGATGCCCGGGCGTCGCCGTCGGCGTCCTCGTCCGCCAAGCCCTACCGGAAGCGAACTGCAGCACCAGGACGAGCGCCAGCCGTGTCCTATGCGGTGGGGCGGAGGAGGCGTCCTTAGCAGCAGAGGGTGCGTCGTTCAGGCCCCGGACATCCATCCGGCCTGGAAGTCCGAGAGGTCGCGTACGCGCTGCGCCCGTTCCTCGATCAGCCGACGGAAGCCAGCCACGGCGTACCGTTCACCCGTGACTGAGTGGCGCCCGCGGATGCCCGCGACGTCGGCCATGAGCTGCCGGGGCTGGGGCTGCCAGCCGACGACCAGGACACGCAGCCCCAGGTTCTCCGCCTGCCGGTGCAGCGCCAGGAGGTGAAGCAGGCCGTCCACGTCCATGGACCGCGCACCGTGCAGGTCGACCATGAGGTCACGCTCGTCGGTGCCCACTCTGTCCAGCGCCTGCCGCAGGGCCGAGCCCGCGCTCTCGTCGAGTGACCCGGTGACGCTGACCAGGACCGTGCCGTGACGCTGGACCTGCGTGGTGATCAAAGCGCTCTCCTCCCACCCGGGGCGCCAGAGCCCGCGGAGCCTCCATCCTGGCGCGGCGCCCTGCACATGGACGTGCGGCTCGCTGGGCCCTGCGCATCACCCCTGGGCGGGAGACGGCTGCGCCGCCGCGCGGCGCAGACCGGGCTGGGCGGTGCACTTCGGCGTGAACCGCGCTGATTCCCCTCGACCGCGTCGAGCGACTCCCGGGAGAACGCGAGGCATGGCTCGAGAACGCGCACGAGCCCTGGAAGAAGGCGCTCAGGTTTCGGCAGCGAGAGATCCAGCGAGGGCGGGTGCTTCTCCGGCCGGGCGCCTCGGGACCCGTGGTTGACGCAGCGGCGGAGCTGGGCAAGTGGTTGGCGCTCCTCGGCCGGGCAACCGCGCGAGCCATCGCGGCCCACAAAGGGCCGGGGCCGTTCATGAGAGCCGCAACCCCTGAAGGAGCAGTTCGATCAGCTTTCGAGGATCGTAGCGGGGGTCGCTGTCGCGTCCGATGCAGAGGTTGCCGATGCCGCGCATGAGTTCGTAGGGCTGTATGCCGGGCCTGATCTCGCCGGCGGCGACGGCGGCGTCGAGCAACTGGGCACAGATGGGCATCAGCCGGTCGAGGAAGTGGGTGTGCAGTGTGGCGAAGCGGTCGCTGTCGGACCGGAGGGCGTCGGCGAGTCCGTGCTTGGTGACCAGGAAGTCAGTGAAGAGGCCGACCCACTGGCGCAGCGCGTCGAACGGGGAGGTGGCATCGGCCAGCAGCTTCGGACCGGCATCGGCGCAGGCCTCGATCTGATGGTGATAGACGGCGGTGACCAGGTCCGCCCGGGTGGGGAAGTGGCGGTAGAGCGTCCCGAGCCCGACGCCCGCCCGGGCGGCGATCTGGCGGATTGGTGCGTCGATCCCCGAGGTCACGAACACCTCTGCGGCGGCGTCGAGCAGCGTCTGCTGGTTGCGTACCGCGTCTGCTCGCTTGCTGCGGGCGGACGCTCCTCTGGCCGGGCCTGCTGTGGGCACCACGCTCTCCTTCCGGCGGCCGTTGACGAAACGGATCAGCGTTCCATATCTTAAATGGAACAACGATCCGCTTTCAGGTTAGCTGACTGCGGGCACTCCGCCATACCCGCCGCCGTACGCGGACGGCGACGGGGGTCATCGAAGGGCATGCTCCTCATGAGTGAACCTGCTGACACAGCCGCCACCCTCCACTCGCCCACCCCTGTCCTCTCGGTCAGCCCGGTGGTGCTGCCGGCCCCCGGCCGCGCCGTGGACCTCCAGGTGCGCATCTCCGCGCCGGTGACCGGGAGCGAGCTGCCGGTCGTCCTCCTCTCGCACGGTCTCGGCTTCTCCAACAACCTCTCCTCGCTCAACGGCTACGCCCCGCTCGCGAACTTCTGGGCCGCACGCGGCTTCGTCGTGATCCAGCCCACCCACCTGGACTCCAGGACGCTGAGCCTGGAGCCCGGCTCCCCCGGGGCCGCCGCACACTGGCGTACCCGGGCCGAGGACATGACGCGCGTCCTCGACCAACTCGACGTGATCGAGGATGCCGTCCCGCAGCTCGCCGGCCGCCTCGATCGGAGCCGGGTCGCCGTTGCCGGGCACTCCATGGGCGGGCACACCGCGAGCCTGCTGCTCGGCGCCCGGCTCACCGATCCCCACGACGGAACGACAGTGGACCTGGCCGATCCCCGAATCAAGGCGGGCGTCTTGCTCGCCGCGCCCGGCCGGGGCGGCGACGCCCTCACCGAGTTCACCGTCGAGAACTACTCCTTCTTCCTGACCACCGACTTCTCCACGATGACGACGCCCGCGCTCGTGGTCGCCGGAGACAAGGACGACTCCGCCTTTCTGACGGTCAGCGGCCCGGACTGGCACACCGACCCCTACGTCCTCTCCCCCGGCCCCAAGTCACTGCTCACCCTGTTCGACGCGGAGCACGGGCTCGGAGGGGTCTCCGGATACGACGTCGCCGAAACCACGGACGAGAACCCCGAGCGGGTCGCCGCCCTCGCCACGCTCGCCTGGGCCTACCTGCGCAGCGAGCTCTACCCCGGGGACTCCGCCTGGCAGGCAGCCCGAGACGCGGTGACGGACGGCCCCAACCCGTTCGGACAGGTCGAATCCAAGTAGGTCCGCGCAGGCCGGCTTCACGGAATGACCCCGTTTACCGGTCCCCCGTGAGGTCCCGGACGAGCTGCCGCCCGGCTTCGCCTGATCAGGCCGCTTGGCCGTGGCCATCTGGGGCGGGCGGGGCGTCGCCGCCGCTGAGCGGGCTGGAGTCGACGTCCCGGTGCGGGTCGAACTCCTCGGGCTCAAGGCCGAGTTCGTGGGTGGAGTACTCGCCGAATCGGCGGATGTGCCCGGTCAGGTACCGCGAGGTGAGGGCCAGGTCCTCGGGATCGACGACCTGGCCCTCCTCCTGGAGGGGGCGCACGATCTCGGCGGTGTCCAGGGCGTTGTGGAAGATCACCGCGTTCGTGAGCAGCGCGTTGGACTTCGCGGTCTTCTCCTGCTCGGGGCCGTTGTCGGTGATGACGCCGCCGTTGCCGAAGCCGATCCACTGGGAGAGCCGTTGAACGCCTCGACCCTGTTCGTGGCCGCGGTCACCCGCCGACGCAGTGGGGCATCCGAGAGGTGGCGCAGCAGCTGGACGGTGCGGATCACGCAGGCCTGGGCGCCCTCGAGACGATCCGCTTCGTCGACGACGACGCCCCTGACGGAGACGCGGAGCGGGACCGCGCCGCGGCCAACGGCATGTACGGCTGGGCTGGCGCCACGTCGCCTCGTACACCGCCGTGCAGCTCGGCGCGACCGTCGCGATCACCCGCGCGTTCGGCTACCGCGCCACCCCGACCGCGCTGCTCGCCGGCGCGGCCATGGACGCCGGAACGCACGCCGCGATCGACCGCGGCGCCGTTCTGCTGTGGCCGGCGAAGAAGACCGGCGAGACCGCCTACATCGAGCACTGCAGGGCGGCCCGCGTCGACGACGACGGCAAGGCCACCTCGGAGCTCACCGGACCGGGCAGCGCATGGATGGAGCTGGACGCGGCCCTGCACCGGTCCATCGGCATCGCGGCCGCCGCCGTCACCACCTGGCTCACCACCCGCCAGCAGGGAGACATCCGAGATGGCGAGCGCGAAGTCAACGAGCCGGCCCCACGGCGAGTGCACGCAGTGTCGGTTCCACGCGTACGCCAGCCGTGAGGCGCACGCCGGGCTCGGTCCGCGTCAGGACTGCCCGCAGTGCGTGGACCAGATGAAGAACGGCCACCCCGACCACATGATCGTCCGCTGACTCGCCCGCTCCCCCACCACCGCCGGGCAGCGCCCTATGCGCTGCCCGGCCCCTCACTCCCAAGGGGCTTTCGCATGACCGAGCTGATCTACCCGCAGATGCCCGAGCACAGCGTCGTGGTCCTCATCGGCCCCTCCGGCACTGGGAAGTCGACGATCGCGCGCACCTGGCCCGCCTCTCAGGTCCTGTCCCTGGACGCGCTGCGCGAGGTCGTCAGCGATGTCCCAGGCGACCAGGACGCCGCCGGCGACGCCGTCGCCGCCCTGCACTCCGCCTGGAGGCGAGGATGCGCCGGCGCCTGTTCACCATGGTCGACGCGGCCTACGTGACCCAGGCGGTCAGGGAGCCGCTGGTCGCCGCCGCCAAGCGGCACGACATGCTGCCGATCGCGGTCATGGTCGCCACCCCCCGGCAGCGTCTGCATCGAGCGGCAGGGGCCACGGCCGGCCTACCTCACGGTTCACGAGGCCACGGTCATCAAGCGCGCCAGGGCATGGTCGACCCGCACGGCACCCCGAGCCAACAGGGCCGGGAAGGCGTGCCGCAAGGGCGGTCGCTCGCTGGGACAGGCGTGGGCTGTCGCGCTGGGAGCACGGACGACTTGCCCGCCGAGACGTTGCCTGGTGGAGGAACTCGCAGGCTGCCTGTCGGTTGCGGGTCTCTCCCGCATCGTCGCGCGACCTGACCGTGCTGTCGTCGAGGCCGCGACAAGGACGGCGAGCCGCTGGTGATCGAGGGCAGGATCCGCTTCGCCCGGTGTCTGCAGCACGAGACCGACCATCCGCACGGTCACCTCCATCTGGACCGGCTCGCGCATCAGGAGCAGAAGACAGCCCTTCGCGAGATGCAGGAATCCCAGGACACGATGTCCTCACGGCGTGCCGCCGCAGCGAAGAGACTCGCCAAGAAGCCTGCTTGCCTCACAACGCACACGATCGTGGCTTTGTTCATGACTTTGAGCAGCGTTTGTTCATCACTGGGGGCGGCGGTATGCGCTCCGAGGAATCGAACGTCGGCACCCTTGTGATCAGGCCGCTGCCAGCGTGAACCGGCCAACCTCCGAGTGGCTACTCGTGGAGACTGCTTGATCACTTACCGTGGCGATCTACGGGTCGGGGATCGGGCTATCCGGCGGCAGGCACAGCCGTCGGTACCTGCGGTCTCGTGCTCCGTCCTCTCGTGATCGATCAGGAAGGCAACACCATGGAGAAGCGGCTGAAGGCCTGGGGTAACAACCGTGCCGGGCAGCTCGGCGACGGCACCTGGACCGACTTCCGCACCACGGCCACGACCGTGCTCGGCCTCACGAGCGCCGAGGTGGTGAAGATCGCCGCCGGCGGTGCCGGGCCGACCAGCGGGCACGGGCTGGCGCTGCTGACCGACCGCACGGTGCAGTCCTGGGGTGCCAACGGTTCCGGCCAGCTCGGGGACGGCAGCGTGTTCAGCCACAACGCGCCCGGACAGGTCGTCAACCTGTCCAGCGCCACGGGCATCGCCGCGGGCGGCACCCACAGCCTGGCCCTGCTCGCCGACCGGACCGTGGTGGCCTGGGGACACAACAACTATGGCCAGCTCGGCAACGGCACCAACCACGACAGCAGCGTCCCGGTCCGGGTCGAGGGCCTGAACAAGGTGATCGCGATCGCCGGCGGCCTCAACCACAGCCTGGCCCTGCGCGAGGACGGCACCGTCTGGGCGTGGGGCTACAACATCAACGGCCAGCTCGGCGACGGCACCTCCGCCTCCAGGAACGTCCCCGCGCCGGTGGGCGGTCTGAGCGGCGTCAGCCTGATCGCCGCCGGGGCCAACCACAACCTCGCCCTGGTCGGCCCGGCCGGCCGTGGTGGTGTGGTGATGGCCTGGGGCTACAACGCCACCGGCCAGCTCGGGGACAACAGCACCATCGACCGCTACACACCGGTCAAGACCCAGGACACCTGGACCGGCGAGGTCATGCGCCTCGCGGCCGGCTCCAACCACAGCATGGCCGTCACCGGCACCGACAACACCCTCCACGCCTGGGGCCAGAACACCTCGGGCCAGGTCGGCGACGGCACCACCGAGAACCGGATCACCCCGGTCCCGGTGCCCGGCATCACGGGCGTCCAGCTCGTGGCCGGCGGCCGGGAGCACAGCATCGTCCTGCTCGGCGACGACACGGTCCGCTCCTGGGGCGCCAACGGCTCCGGACAGCTCGCCAACGGCACCACCACCGACAGCAGCACCCCCGTCACCACCCTGACCGCCCTGACCGGCGTCGACAAGATCGCCACACCGGTCGGCGGCGACTTCAGCCTCGCCAACTAGCACCAAGCCCCACCCCGGGCAGGGTGGCCTCCACCCTGCCCATTCGGGCCACAGGAATTGAACGACGAACGTTCACCTGCCTCCCGAGGTGGCGAACATTTGCTGCCCATACTCGTGGACAAAGCCACGATCGGCTCTCTTCGCCGGGTGGACCGTTCCCGACTCTCTGCTCATCAGTGGGGGGCCATGAGGATGGGCCACGTGGCCCAGAAGGACCAACCGCGCGCGTCGACCGACAGCCCGGCTACAGAGCGGCGGCTGGCCCGGAGACCTTTGGGGGCAGCGCGGGGTCGCCACGGACCGGAGACGGCCCCGGGGTGCCGTCGGCGACGGCACCCCGGTTCCTGGGCCGCCCACGCTCAGCAAGGGATCCGCGGTCACGCCTGGAGGCCGCCGGCACGGTGTCTCCGCGGGGTCAGTCCCTGATGGAGAACACGATGAAGCCTGCGACGAGCCCCACCCCCACGGAGATCAGGGCATGGCGGGCCCTCGACTCGCGCAGCGCCGGAAGGACGTGGTCGACAGAGAAACGGCCCGGCCCGGTCAGGGTGAGCGTGACCACGGCAGCGAACAGCACCGCCTCGAGTTCGACGCCCTTGGGAGGGAAGTACGCGCCCAGGCCCCGGACGTCGAGGATGTTGACGAAGACGCCGATGAGGGCCGCGCCGGCGAGGGGGGTCAGCAGGCCGAGGGCGAGGCCGAGGCCGCCCAGGGTCTCGGAGAGGCCGGCCAGGACAGCCATGGCCTCGCCTGCCGGGTAGCCGGCCATCGTGAAGCCCTTGCCGGTCGCACCGAGGCCCGGACCTCCGAACCAGCCGAAGAGCTTCATCGTGCCGTGGGCGGCCATGCTGAGGCCGACGACGAGCCGGAGCAGGAGCAGGCCGATGTCGTGGACGGGGGTGGGGGTCAGTGTGGCCGGGGCCGCCCCGTAGATCGAGCGGTCCAGTCGTTCTTGTGCCATCAGCGTCCGTTCGTCCGTCGCCTGTGAGCGACGGCCACCCTAAGATGCACGTCCTGCATGTCCGGTACGCAACAGCGGTGTGCCCGGCGCCCGCCCCGTTCGGCGGCGGTACTCACCCTCGCATGGGCTCACAGTCGATCCACCGTCCTCCAAGGGCCATGCCTCGGCGAGTCGGCGGCCGACGGCCCCCATCGACCTGTTCGCCCTGGTCAACGCCCTCAGCTGGATCACCGGCCAGGCCCCGGCGATCGAGGCCCGCCGCGCCCACCTGCTCGCCCTGGTCATGGACGGCCTCGCCCACCCCGGCATCCGCGGCTAGGCCGCCCCTTCCGGATCCGGCCTGACCCGCGCCGCCCGGCACGATCCGAAAGGAGCGACCTGGTCGCTCCGGTCCAACCCGGCGGATCCGGACGTCTGCGGATTCGCGTGGTCGCGGTCGGCGGGGAGGCGATGGACGCGGACACCGCGCTGGCTGCGACGCCGCACAAGGCGATTTCGCCGTACGAGGCGACGAACCCGCTCGCGGCAGCCCTGGACACGCCGAACGAGCCCGGCGAGCCGCTGGTGGTGTCCTACTCGGTGGAGCGGTTGATCGTGTTCGGTCTCCTGACCGACTTCAGAGGCCACCGCCGGTACAGCTGCCTCAACCCCGATCAGGTGGGCCAGGTCGCCGCCCGGGAGGGCCTGGCAGAGCTGCTGGAGCGTGAGGGTCCGCTCGGGCCGGAGCAGGCCGCGGCCCGGATCGGCGTACGCCGGGTCGACTTCGAGTGGATGCGCCGCCTGACCTGGATCACACCTGTCTCCCGGGGACGCGTCCAGATCGGCGCGAGCAAGGCCGGCGCCGTCGACGTCCCCCTCTTCTCCGCCGCCCACATCGACGACCCGCCCGGAGCACACCCCGAGGCCGACTGGGCGCAGCCCTGCACGGTCGGCAAGGGTCGGCGCTCCCCCGCTCGCCGGACTCCGGGCACAGCCGGCCTGAGCGGCGCGGCCCCGGCCCTGATGGACGGCATCTCTTCCCTCGGCTATCGCCTGGGACAGACGCCTCATGCGGTTCAGCCGTCAGGTCGAGGGAGGCAGCCGGCCCAACGGTTCCGTTGAGCCTCGACCCTCTCCCCCAGGTCTGGACCTCGCTCAAACACCAGGAGTGACAGCGAAGCCGGTCACACGTCGCCCAGAAGACCAGGATCGGACGGGCCCATCTGCCGGGCGAAGTCCGCTGCGACTCCGAGCACCTCGCGCATCGGCACAGGTCGCCGACTCGTGGCCGCGAGATCGGCGTGAGCTTCCTCGGACCACAGGAACGGATACACGGAAAGACCCTGGTCGAAAGCCAAGGCTGCGGCCTCCTCACGCCAGCCGGGCCAGCGCATTCCGTCATAGAACGTCTCCAGCCTGCCCGACAGCAGCCAGGAGACCCACCCGGAGTGGCCCATCTCCATCGCCCCCCACTCCAGAGTGTCGGGAGCGAAATACGTCATCTGACCGGGTGCTCCAGGGCGGCCCGCTGCCGCGGGATCGCCACCGTTCAGCGCGAAGACCCCTCCGACGATGTCGTGGCCGACAACAAGACCTGTCGCGGGACGCCAGCCGGGATCGAAGTCGGTGGGGAAGCGGTTGACCTGCGCCAGACTCAGGAGCCGCCCATCCGCGACCGAACCAGATCCCCCGCCGAACACTCGCAGCCACCCGTTGTCCACGAGCAATCCGCCGGTGTGCAACGCCAGTGCACCCAGCACCGATCGCCCGGTGACCTGCATCTGCAGAAGGCATCGGCGACCCTCGTTGATGTCTTCGGGCAGCACATCAACCGGCACGGAGCTCGCCCTGAGAACCCTCTGCAGCTCCGGCCACGCCGGATCGTCCACATTGACCAGCTCATCGATGCCTCGCATCCGACGATGGTCGCACCTTCCGGTATCACCTCATCGTGTGGGCTGGACCGCGCTCGCTCGAAGACCGGGGCGACGGGCCGGGCAGCGATTGTCTGCACTTGGGGTCTCATGGGCGTGGTCGGCGCTCCTGGATGAGCCGGCCGTTCACGTGGCGGCGGTTCTGCGGGCGCGCCGGGTCCGTCAGAGCAGAGTGCAGGGCCCGGCCGCCAGCGCCGAATCCGGCACGGAGATCCCCTCCCAGAACCTCAATCAACGCCTGAATCCGGTCTTCACCCCGACCGTTAGAAGCCGTTGTCTTTCCGAGAGTGATGGGTGCGTTTCTGCTGGTCAGGCGTGGGGTGGGGCTTCCGGTGGCAGGGACGAGATGTTGTGTCGTCTCTTCGGTGGAGGTGCCGGATGCCGTCGGTGATGGGGTTGCTGGAGGAGCGTGAACGTGCCGCTCGGCAGCGGGTGGATGCCCTTCAGGCCGAGTTGCGGGAGGCCGAGGCTGTGTGAGAGCGGTTCGTGATCGCCCGTGAGGCGGTGGCCGAGGTCCTGGCGGAACCGCGCGGAGGTGAGGAAGGTCCACCGGACGGTGTGGCCGGCGAGCGGCCGGCGCGGGTTGTGGGTGCGGTGCCGGGTTCGGTGGTGCCGGTGTGGCGCGAAGACCTCACCGTTGCGGTGCTGTCGCCGGATTACCAGCAGCTCATGAATGCTCTGACGGGTGGGAGTGGGGTGGATGCCGTGGCGATGGACTGTCGGGAACTCGCGGTGGCGGTAGGGCTGGAGCCTGTGCCCGCGAAGGTGGAGGGCGTGCGGTCGAAGGTGAAGCGCCTGGCCGCCCGTGGCTGGGTGGCAGAGGAGCGTCCGGGAGTGTTCAGTGCCGTCGCCGGGCGAGGCGGCGGCTCATGACCATGCTCATTGACCACAGGATCATCGCCTCGGCGCTGTCGGTGCGGGTTTCGTAGTCGCGGGCCAGGCGGCGTGAGCGCATCAACCACGCGAACGTTCGCTCCACCAGCCATCTTTTCGGCAGGACGACGAAGCCGGTGGTGTCGTCGCTGCGTTTGACCACGGTCAGCGCGATCCGCAGCACGCTGCGGGCGAAGTCGACGAGCTGGCCTGTGTAGCCGCCGTCCGCCCAGATGCGCGTGATGCGCCAGTGCCGCTCGCGCAGCCGGGCCAGCAGTGTCTGCCCGGCTTCCCGGTCGGTGACGGATGCCGCCGTGACGACGGCGGCCAGGAGCAGTCCGAGGGTGTCCACCACGATGTGGCGCTTGCGGCCGTTGATTTTCTTGCCGCCGTCGAAGCCCCTGGTCGCGGCCGGCACCGAGGCGGCGCCTTTCACCGACTGGGCGTCGATGACGCCCGCCGTCGGCTCCCGGTCGCGGCCGTCCGCTTCACGGATCCGGTCCCGCAGCCGGTCGTGGAACTCGGCCGTCCAGCCCTTGTCGCGCCAGCGTCGGAAGAAGGCGTAGACGCGGTCCCACGCGGGGAAGTCCGCGGGCATCGACCGCCACGTGATACCGCCCGCGACCAGGTAGCGGACCGCGTCGACCATCTGCCGGTGGCAATAGCCCTCCGGCTGCCCGCCCCGGCCCTCCAGCCAGCCCGGAACCGGCAGAGCGGCACGGACCTCGGCCCATTCCGCATCCGTCATGTCCGACGGATACCGGGGCTCCCGGCTCGGATGATCGCCCGCATTCCCGTACATGTGGGCGAGGCAGTCACACGACCGGGAAGACGAGTTGGACGACGCGGTCGACAGCACGAAAGACTGCAGCACCAGGGTCTCCTGACGCTCGGATGGATTCGACACCCACGAGCTGTTCGGGAGGCCCTGCCTTCATGCCCAGACCACCGGAACATCACCCGGCCGGGCAACCACACTCGAACTCACGCCCACCGTGATCGATAGAACAACGGCTACTTATCTTGGCGTTTAACCTCGCACGTCACTCAACCTGCTGATCTGCGGTTCTTCCCGGGACGGCGGAGGCGGCCGTTCTCCACGCTTCGAGGTGTCGAG
>NZ_JBFBDP010000061.1:0-25569 GCF_040701585.1 Streptomyces sp. NPDC093801
GAGTGCCCCAATCCCCGCCCCCTGGGGGGGGGGGGGGGGGGGGCCCCGGGGCCCCCCCCCCGCCCCCTCCCCTCCTCCGCTCCTCCCCTCCTCCGCTCCTCCGCCTCGTCCCGGGCCACGACCTGACGCCCGGTAAGTCCCTTCCCGCCCGCAACACCCTTATGTCACCCATTCGTACCACCCGATGCGATCACCATCTCATATCTGAGATAACGTGCACCCATGGCAGACGACTACCTCGTACGCATCGGCAAGCTCATCCGTGACGCCCGGCAGCACCGGGGCTGGACCCAGACCCAGCTCGCCGAAGCGCTCGGCACCAGCCAGAGCGCGGTGAACCGCATCGAGCGCGGCAACCAGAACATCAGCCTTGAGATGATCGCCCGAATCGGTGAAGCGCTCGACAGCGAAATCGTCTCCCTGGGCTACGCCGGCCCGATGCACCTGCGCGTGGTCGGAGGCCGCCGCCTGTCCGGCGCCATCGACGTCAAGACGAGCAAGAACGCGTGCGTCGCCCTGCTGTGCGCCTCCCTGCTCAACAAGGGCCGTACGGTGCTGCGCCGGGTGGCGCGCATCGAGGAGGTCTACCGGCTCCTGGAGGTCCTCAACTCCATCGGCGTCCGCACCCGCTGGATCAACGACGGCGTGGACCTGGAGCTGATCCCCCCGGCCGTCCTCGACATGGACGCCATCGACGCGGAGGCGGCCGTCCGCACCCGCAGCATCATCATGTTCCTGGGCCCGCTGCTCCACCGGATGGACCACTTCCGCCTGCCCTACGCCGGCGGCTGCGACCTCGGCACCCGCACCATCGAGCCGCACATGATCGCCCTGCGCCGCTTCGGCCTGGACATCACCGCGACCGAGGGCATCTACCACGCCAAGGTCGAGCCCGGCGTCTCCCCCGGCCGCCCGATCGTCCTGACCGAGCGCGGGGACACCGTCACCGAGAACGCCCTGCTCGCCGCGGCCCGCCACGACGGCGTCACCGTCATCCGCAACGCGTCCTCCAACTACATGGTCCAGGACCTGTGCTTCTTCCTGGAGGCGCTGGGCGTGAAGGTGGAGGGCATCGGCACCACCACCCTCACCGTGCACGGCGTCCCGGTCATCGACGCGGACGTGGACTACTCCCCCTCGGAGGACCCGGTCGAGGCGATGAGCCTCCTGGCCGCCGCCGTCGTCACCGAGTCCGAACTCACCATCCGCCGGGTGCCGATCGAGTTCATGGAGATCGAGCTGGCGGTCCTGGAGGAGATGGGCCTGGACCACGACCGCTCCGCGGAGTACGTCGCCGACAACGGCCGCACCCGCCTGGTCGACCTCACGGTCCGCCCCTCCAAGCTCGAAGCCCCGATCGACAAGATCCACCCGATGCCCTTCCCCGGGCTCAACATCGACAACGTCCCGTTCTTCGCGGCCATCGCGGCGACGGCCCAGGGCCAGACCCTGATCCACGACTGGGTGTACGACAACCGCGCCATCTACCTGACGGACCTCAACCGCCTGGGCGGCCGCCTCCAGCTCCTGGACCCGCACCGCGTCCTGGTCGAGGGCCCCACCCGCTGGCGCGCGGCCGAGATGATGTGCCCGCCGGCCCTGCGCCCGGCGGTGGTCGTCCTCCTGGCGATGATGGCGGCGGAGGGCACCTCGGTGCTGCGCAACGTCTACGTCATCAACCGCGGCTACGAGGAGCTCGCCGAGCGCCTCAACTCGGTCGGCGCCCAGATCGAGATCTTCCGGGACATCTAGGACCGGGGCGTCCCCGCGCCCGCCGGACCGGGGGCGTTATTCGGCCGGTTGGCGAGCGGACGCTCGCCCGGGCGGGCGCGCGGACGGCAGAATCCCCCTCGTCGGTACGCAGGCGAGGGGGACGGTCATGGCAGTGGGGACGAGCGCGGAGACGGGTGCGGGGACGGAGGTCCCCGGCCTGGAGGGGATACCGCTGCTCGGGTCGCTCCTCGACCTGAAGTCCGACTCGCTCGGCACCTACCTGCGGGCGCAGCGGCTCCACGGCGACGTCGTCCGGATCGACGCGGGCCCGCCGGGGCTGCGCATGGAGCTGTACTGCGTCTTCTCCGCCGAGGGCGCCCAGCAGGTGCTGGCCTCCGAGTCGGCCAACTTCCGCAAGGACAACCCCTTCTACCAGGAGATCCGGGACTCCTTCGGCAACGGCCTGCTGACCGCCCAGGACGAGGACTACCTGCGCCAGCGCCGCCTCGTGCAGCCGCTGTTCACCCGCAAGCGGGTGGACGGCTACGCCGGGGCGGTCGCGGCCGAGACCGAGGGCACCCTCGCGGCCTGGACGCAGGCGCGGGACGGGATCGTCGACGTCTCGGACGAGATGATGCACCTGGCGCTGCGGGCGGTGTCCCGGATCCTCTTCGGCTCCGACGTCGACGCCACCGTCGACGTCGTCCACCGGTGCTTCCCCGTCATCACCGACTACGTCCTGCGCCGCGGCTACTCCCCGGCCAACGTCCCGCGCGGCTGGCCGACCCCGGGCAACCGGCGGGCCGCCGCCGCCATGGACGAGCTGTACGGGGTCTGCGACCGGATCATCGCCGAACGGCGCCGGTCGGCGGACGCGGGCGGCGCGCCGGCCGGGGACCTGCTGACCCTGCTGGCCGGGGCGCAGAGCTCGGGCGACGCGGCCTTCGACGCGGCCGAGCTGCGCGACCAGGTGCTGATCTTCCTGCTGGCCGGGCACGAGACGACCGCCACCTCGCTGGCCTTCGCCCTGCACCTGCTCGGCCGCCACCCCGAGGAGCAGGCCCTGGCGCGGGAGGAGGTCCTGCGCGTCCTGGGCGACCGTACGCCGCAGGCCGCCGACCTCGACCGGCTGCCGTACCTCACCCGGGTGCTCAAGGAGGCGATGCGGCTGTACCCGGCCGCGCCGGTGATCGGGCGGGAGGCGGTGGCCGCCACCGAGATCGACGGGCACGCCGTGCCGGCGGGCGCCACGGTGATCCTGGCCCCCTGGGTGACGCACCGCCACCCCCGCTACTGGAGCGAACCGGACCGCTTCGACCCCGACCGCTTCGCCCCGGAGGCCGAGGCGGGCCGTCCTCGGTACGCCTGGTTCCCCTTCGGCGGCGGGCCGCGCGCCTGCATCGGCCAGCACTTCTCGATGCTGGAGTCGGTGATCGCGCTGGCGATGATCCTGCGGGCCTACGAGTTCGAGGCCGTGGACGCGCAGGTCCCGGTGGGTGCCGGGATCACCCTGCAGACCAAGGGGCCCATGCGCTGCCGCGTCCGGCGCACCGGGCGGTAGCGGGCCGGGCCCCGGCCGGCGGTGGCCCGCGGCGTCAGCGGGGGGTTCCGCGGTCGGCGGTGGTCCGCGCGGTCAGCGGTAGTCCTCGGGGTGGTCCAGCATCCAGCCGGCGACCCCGTCCCGGGCGCCGAACACCGCGGGCTGGTGCCGCTTCAGGTTCTCGAAGCCGTGGTCGGCGCCCAGTTCCCGGTCGAGGCCGGCGATCAGGGCGATCGGCTCGGGGAAGTGGCCGGGACCCTTGGGGTCCGCCTTCATCGCGCGGTCCACGCGGTGGAGTTCGTCGTGGACCCTGCCGAGGAGGTACGCGCAGTTCGCCGGGGTGCAGGAGTCCTCCAGGGTGGCCTGGAGCCCGGCGAAGGCGTCCCGCACCCGCTCCGGCTGCGGGGCCGGCGGCTGCGGACCGGTGTCGGAGGCGGAGGCGGCGAGGGCGGCCGCGGCGGGCCCGGGCCCGGACGCCCGGCCGCTGTCGCAGGAGACGGTGAGCGCCGCCAGGGTGACGGTCGCGGCCGTCACGGCGGCGCCGCGCAGGATGGGTCGGAGCATCGGTTTCCCCCCGGTGATCGATGACCAGCCGACCCTACCCGGGGGATTCCCCCGGAACGCCTGCCGGGGTGTGGTTGCCCTTGAAGCGCTCCAGGTCGGAGGCCCGGACCCGGATCACGAGCACCGCGATCAGCGCCCCCACCAGGGTGAAGGCCGCCGCCGCCACGAAGGCCGCGCTGACGCCCGAGGTGAGCACCAGGTCGGACCAGGGCTTGGGGAACTGGTGGGTGCGCAGGAAGAAGGCCTTCTGCTCGGGGGTCGAGGCGCGCAGGAAGGGCAGCGCCTGGTCCTTCGCCTCGTTGCGGCTGGCGGTCCCGAAGACGGTGACGAGGATCGACAGGCCGAGCGATCCGCCGACCTGCTGCATGGAGTTGAGGAGTCCGGACGCCGCGCCCGACTCCCGCTCGGGCACGTTGGACAGCGCCGTCAGCGTCAGCGAGACGAACTGCATGCCCATGCCTGCGGCGAACACGATGATCGGGCCGAGGATGTTGCCCGGGTAGGTGGAGTGGACGTCGATCCGCGTCAGCCAGGACAGTCCGGCGGCGCAGCAGAGCGCGCCGGTGACCATGAACGGTTTGGGCCCGAACCGGGGCAGCAGCCGGGAGGTGGCGGTCGCCGTCAACGCCACCATGACGCTGACGGGCAGGAAGGCGAGGCCGGCCCGCAGCGGGCTGAAGCCGAGGACGTCCTGCACGAACAGGGTCAGGAAGAAGAACATGCCGAAGATCGCGCAGGCGAGGAAGAGCATGATCCCGTAGGTCCCGGCCCGGTTGCGGTCCGCGAACATGTGCAGCGGGGTGATCGGCTGCGGGGAGCGCCGCTCGTTGAGGACGAACAGGGTCAGCAGGACCACGGCCGCGCCGAAGGAGCCGAGGGTGCCGGGGTCGCTCCAGCCGTCCTGGGAGGCACGGATGAACCCGTAGACCAGCGCGACCATGCCGCCGGTGCCCAGCAGCGCGCCCGCGAGGTCGAAGTGCCCGGGGTGGCGTTCGGACTCGTGCAGGACCCTGCGCGCCATCACGCCGATGACCAGCGCGATGGGCACGTTGACGAAGAGCACCCACCGCCAGTTGAGCCATTCGACGAGCAGGCCGCCCATCAGGAGCCCGATGGCGCCGCCGCCCGCGGAGACTGCGGCGAACACCCCGAAGGCCCGGTTGCGGGCGGGCCCTTCGCGGAAGGTGGTGGTGATCAGCGCCAGGGCGGTCGGGGAGGCGATGGCGCCGCCGACGCCCTGCAGGGCCCGGGCGGCCATCAGCTGGCCGGAGCTCTGGGCGAGTCCGCCGAGGAGGGAGGCCAGGCCGAACAGCAGGACGCCGGAGACGAACACGCGCTTCCTGCCGAGGATGTCGCCGGTGCGGCCGCCGAGCAGGAGGAGTCCGCCGAAGGTGAGGGTGTAGGCGTTGACGACCCAGGAGAGGCTCTCGGTGGAGAAATGCAGTGCCGTCTGGATGTGCGGAAGCGCTATGTTCACGATGGTGATGTCGAGGACGACCATCAACTGGCAGGAGGCGAGGACGAACAGGGCCAGCCCGTTGCCGTTGCCGGTGCCTTCTCCTCGGACCGTGCCGTCGGTCCCGGTGCTGTGCGGCGATGCGTTCGGGTCCACCAGTCGACGCTACGCCCGCCCACCCAGGGTCACCACTCGAATGGGTTAGGCCATGTGATATTTCACATGCCACACTGAGATCATGGACGATTTCCTCAGGCAGTCCGCCGCCACGGCCCGGTTCACCCACGGCTCGCCCCGCGCCTTCTCCTTCGGCGACGCCGGCCGCCTCCTCTGGTTCCTGCGCTCGACGGGCCCCACCGACGCCGTCGAAAGCCTCTGGGTCCTGGACACCGCCACCGGCGAGGAGACCCTCCTCGCCGACCCCCGCGTCCTCGCCCCCGAACCCGGCGAACTGCCCTCGATCGAACGCCGACTGCGCGAACGGACCCGTCTCGTGGCCGCCGGGATCGGCACGTACGCCCTCTCCGGCGACGGCCGCCGCGCGGTCTTCCCCCTCTACGGACGGCTGTACGAGGTCGCCTGCGACGGCACGCCCGCACCGGTCCCCACCGCCGGCCCCGTCTTCGACCCGCGCCCCGCCGCCGACGGCTCGCGCACCGCCTACGTGGCGGACGACGCCCTCCACACCGTGCCCGGGGGCCGGATCAGCCCCGACGACGGGGCCCGCTGGGGCGTCGCCGAGTTCGCCGCCGCCGAGGAGCTCGACCGCACCCGGGGCCACTGGTGGTCCCCCGACGGGGGCGCCCTGCTCGCCGCCCGCGTGGACGAGAGCGCCCTCCAGCGGCGCCACTTCACCGACCCCGCGCACCCCGAGCTCCCGGCCGAGGACTTCGCCTACCCCGAGGCCGGCGGCCCCAACGCCGACGTCCAGCTGTGGGTCCTGCGCGCCGACGGCGGCCGGGTACGGCTCGACTGGGACGCCACCGCCCTCCCCTACGTCTCCGACGCGGGCTGGGAGTCCGAGGACGAGATCCTGCTGACCGTCCAGGACCGGCTCCAGCAGAACGTCCTCCTGCTCACAGCCGACCCGGCCACCGGCCGCACCCGCGAGCTCTCGCGCACCACGCACCCCCACTGGGTGGACCCGCTGCCCGGCACCCCGGCCCGCCTGCCCGACGGACGCGTCCTCACCTCCGCGGACGTCGGCGACGGGGCCGCGCGCGGTCTCGCCGTCGACGGCGAGCCGCTCACCGGCGAGGACGTCCAGATCCGCGCCGTGGCCGGGATCCACCGGGACCGGCTGCTCGTCGAGGCCGCCCTGCGCGACCCCTCCGAGCAGCAGGTCCTCCTCCTGGACCCGGCGACCGGCGCGCTCACCCCGCTCGCCGACGGGCCCGGCGTGCACTCCGTGACCGCCTGCGCGGCCGGGGCGCTGCTGCTGACCTCCGCCGACGCCGACGGCGTCCGGCGCACCCTGTACACCGCCGACGGCCGCGAGCTCAGCCCCCGCGACCTGTCCGCGCCCCTGCCCTTCCGGGTGGTTCCGGCCCTGGAGCGGGTCACCGAACGCGCGGTCCCCACCGCCCTCGTCCTGCCCCGCGGCCATGTCGCCGGCCGGCGCCTGCCCGTCCTGATGGACAGCTACGGCGGCCCCGGCGCCCAGGACGTCTGCGCCGAGCCCCGCCGCTGGCAGCACCGCCAGTGGTGGGCCGACCAGGGCTTCGCCGTCGTCACGGTCGACAACCGCGGCACCGCGAACGTCTCCCCCGCCCACACCCACGCCATGTACCGGGGCTTCTCCGAGGTCACCCTCGACGACCAGGTCGCGGCCCTGCGGGCACTCGGCGCCCGCCACGGCGACCTCGACCTCGGCCGGGTCGGCGTCCGCGGCTGGTCCTACGGCGGCTACCTGGCCGCGATGGCGGTGCTGCGCCGCCCGGACGTCTTCCACGCGGCGGCCGCCGGGGCCGCGCCGACCGACTTCCGGCACTACGACACGGCGTACACCGAGCGCTACCTGGGCCTGCCGCAGGACGACCCCGAGGTGTACGAGCGGGACTCCCTGATCCCCGACGCGCCCCGGCTGACCCGGCCGCTGCTGCTGGTCACCGGGCTGGCCGACGACAACGTCCACCCGTCGCACACCCTGCGGCTGTCGCAGGCGCTGACCGACGCGGGCCGCCCGCACCAGCTGCTGGCGCTGCCCGGCGTCACGCACATGACCCCGGGCGGGGCCCGGGAGAAGATCATGGCGCTGGAGCTGGAGTTCTTCCGCCGCGAACTGGCGTGATCCCCCGGAACGCCGGAAGGGCCCCGCGGACTGTGCCGTCCGCGGGGCCCTCCCTCCTTCCCGTGATCCCCGTCAGTCACCCGGGAAGTGGCAGGCCACCTCGCGCGAGGCGGCGATCCGCAGCAGCGGCCGCTCGGTGCGGCAGAGCTCCTGCGCCCTGGGGCAGCGCGGGTGGAAGGTGCAGCCCGGGGGCGGGGCGGCCGGGCTCGGCGGGTCGCCGAGCAGCACGATCCGCTCGCGCCGCCGCTCCGCCGCCGGGTCGGGCAGCGGGACGGCGGACAGCAGCGCCCGGGTGTAGGGGTGCTGCGGGTTCTCGTACAGGGACTTCTTGTCCCCGATCTCGACGATCCGGCCCAGGTACATCACCGCGACCCGGTCGCTGACCCGCTTGACCACCGAGAGGTCGTGCGCGATGAAGACGTAGGCCAGGCCCAGTTCGGCGCGCAGCCGCTCCATCAGGTTGACGATCTGCGCCTGGACGGAGACGTCGAGGGCAGAGACCGGCTCGTCGGCGATCACCAGCCGGGGGCTGGTGGCCAGCGAGCGGGCGATGCCGATGCGCTGGGCCTGGCCGCCGGAGAACTCGTGCGGGTAGCGGTCGATGTGCTCGGGGATCAGCCCGGTGAGCTCCATCAGCTCCGCGGCCCGGCGCCGGGCGTCGGCCGCGCTCCAGCCCTGCACCAGCAGCGGGTCGGAGATGATCCGCGCCACGGTCTGGCGGGGGTTGAGGGAGGAGTGCGGGTCCTGGAAGACCATCTGGACGTTCCTGCGCAGGGGCCGCAGGGCCCTCTGGGAGAGCCGGCTGATGTCCCGGCCGTCGAACACGACGCTGCCCGAGGTGGGTTCGAGCAGCCGCACGAGCATCCGGCCGGTGGTGGACTTCCCGCAGCCGGACTCGCCGACCAGGCCGAGCGTCTGTCCGGCCTCCAGGTCGAACGAGACCCCGTCGACGGCCCGCACGGGTGCCGAGCGGCGCCCGGTCAGGGAGCGCTTGCCGGGGAAGGCCATCGTCAGGTCGCGGACGCTGAGCAGCGGCCCGGAGGAGGACCCCTCCCGCGCGGCGGGGTGGGGACGGGTGGCCGGGGCGGTCATCGGGACACCTCCGGGGCAGGGGCGGCGGGGAGCGCGCCGGCGAAGTGGCAGGCCGCCAGCCGGTCCGGGGAGCCGTACGGGCGCAGTTCGGGCCGCTCGCCCGTGCAGCGTCCCGCGTCTCCCGCGGGGGGCGCTGCGGCCACCGCGCAGCGCGGGGCGAAGGCGCAGCCCGGCGCCGGGTGGAGCAGGGAGGGCGGCGAGCCGGGGATGGACGGCAGCGGGACGTCGTCCGCGCTGTCGAGGCGGGGCAGCGAGTCGAGCAGGCCCCGGGTGTAGGGGTGGCCCGGATCGTCGAACAGGTCGTCGGCCGGGGCCTGTTCGGCGGCCCGGCCGCCGTACATGACCAGCACCTCGTGGGCGACGCGGGCCACCACCCCCAGGTCGTGGGTGATCATCACGACGCCGAGGCCGCGCTCCTGCTGGAGGCGGGCGATCAGCTCCAGGATCTGCGCCTGGACGGTGACGTCGAGGGCGGTGGTGGGCTCGTCCGCGATGAGGAGGTCGGGTTCGCAGGCCAGGGCCATGGCGATCATCGCGCGCTGGCGCATGCCGCCGGAGAACTGGTGCGGGTACTCCCCCGCCCGGCGGGCCGGTTCGGGGATGCCGACCTCGCCGAGCATGTCGACCGCCCGTTTGCGCGCGGCGGCCCGTCCGGCCCGGAAGTGCACCCGGAAGTGCTCGGCGATCTGCTCGCCGACGGTGTAGTAGGGGTGCAGGCTGGACAGCGGGTCCTGGAAGATCATGGCCATCTTCCGGCCGCGGACCGTGGCGAGCTGTTTCTCGGGGAGTCCGGTGAGCTCCTGTCCGGCGAGTCTGACGGAGCCCGTGACCTCGGCGCCGGCCCGGTGCAGGCCCATGACGGCGAGGGAGGTGACGGACTTGCCGGAGCCCGACTCGCCGACGATGCCGAGGGTGCGTCCGGCCTCGACGGTGAAGCCGAGGGAGTCCACGGCCCGTACGGTGCCGCGCGGGGTGCTGAACGTGACGCTGAGGTCGCGCACTTCGAGGAGGGGCGCTGCGGGGGCGGTCATCAGTACCTCACCCTCGGGTCGATGACGGCGTACAGGAGGTCGACGACGAGGTTCGCGACGACGATGAAGAAGGCGGCGAGCAGGGTGACCCCGAGGACCACGGGCTGGTCGGAGCTGACGAGCGCCCCGTAGAACAGCCGGCCGATGCCGGGGAGCCCGAAGATGGACTCGGTGATCACGGCTCCGGCGAGCAGGCCGCCGAGGTCCATGCCGAAGATGGTGAGGATCGGGGTCATCCCGGAGCGCAGGCCGTGCTTGACGACGACGGTCCGCTCGGGCATGCCCTTGGCTCGGGCGGTGCGGATGTACGGCTCGGCCATCGCCTCGATCATCGAGCCCCGGCTCTGCCGGGCGTACATCGCGGCGTAGAGCAGGGCGAGCGCGGTCCAGGGCAGCAGCAGGTTCCCGGCCCAGCCGAGCGGGTCGGCGGTGAGCTCGTGGTAGCTGGGGTAGGGCAGCAGCCCGGCGATGCGGATCAGCCCCCAGATGAGCATGACGGAGGTGAAGTAGACCGGCAGGGAGGCGGCGGCGACCGCGCCGACCATCAGGGCCTTGTCGGTGGCGGTGTCCTTGCGCAGGGCCGCGGTGACGCCGGCGCCCAGACCGAGCAGCAGCCAGAGCACGGCGGCGCCGAAGGCGAGGGAGGCGGAGACCGGGAGGCGGTCCATGAGCAGGTCCCAGACGGGCAGGGAGTTCTCGTACGAGTAGCCCAGGCAGGGGAAGTCGCACTGGACGGCGTACTGGCCGGTGCCGAGGGTGCGCCCGGTGAAGATGCCGGTGAGGAAGTGGGCGAACTGCTCCCAGAGCGGCTTGTCGAGGCCGAGGTACTCCCGTACGTCGGCGAGCCGTTCGGGGCTGCAGGTCTTGCCGCAGGCCGCGGCGGCGGGGTCGGTGGGCAGGACGTAGAAGATGAGGAAGGTGACGGCGGCGATGGCGACGAGCACGCCCGCCAGGGCGAGGAGCCGGCGCAGGAGGTAGAGGATCAACTGCGGCCGCCCCTCGGGTCGAGGATGTCGCGCAGGGCGTCGCCGAGGAGGGTGAAGGCGAGGACGGCGAGGAAGAGGAAGACGCTCGGGATGACGAAGTACATCGGGTCGGTCTCGTAGAAGGCCACGGACTCGGCGATCATCTGGCCCCAGGAGGGGGTGGGCGGGCGCACGCCGACACCGAGGTAGCTGAGGGCCGCCTCGGTGCTGATCATGCCGGGGATCAGCAGGGTGGTGTAGGCGATGACCGGGCCCGAGACCCCGGGGAGGATGTCGCGGGTCAGGATCCGCCAGGGGCCGGATCCGCCGACGCGGGCGGCGTCGACGTACTCGCGGTGTTTGAGGGAGAGGGTCTGGCCGCGGACGACGCGGGCGACGCCGGGCCAGCCGAAGAGCCCGATGACGGCGGTCATCAGCACGATCCGGTTGACGTCCTTGGCCACCGACAGCATCGCGATCATGAAGATGAGGGAGGGGAAGGACATCGTGAGGTCCATGAGCCGCGACAGGACGGCGTCGGTGCGGCCGCCGAAGTAGCCGGCCGCGATGCCGGCGGCGGTGCCGGCGAGGACGACGATGGCGGTGGCGGCGAAGGCGATGAGCAGGGAGACCTGGGCGCCGTGGACGACGCGGGCGAACAGGTCGCGGCCGGTGACGGGTTCGACGCCGAGCCAGTGCTCGGGGCTGATCCCGCCGAAGGAGCCGAGCGGCTGGCCGGCGAGGTAGGGGTCGACGGCGGACTTGTCGAACTCCTCGGGCGACCAGCCGCCGAGCGCGCCCAGCCAGGGGGCGGTCAGGGCCGTCAGGACGAAGAGGAGGACGACGCAGAGGCTGACGCGGACGGCGGGGCGGCGGCGCAGTTCCCGCCGGGCGAGCTGCCAGGGGCTGCTGCCCGGGGGGACGGCCCCGGTGGGCGTCCCGGCCGGGGCCGCCTCGGGGGCGGCGCCGGGTGCGGTGGTGGTCATGGTGGCTTCGGGTCCCGGTCCCGGCTTCCTCAGCCCTGGCTCTTCGACGGGTCCTTGAGGCCGATGCTGCCGTAGTCGACGGTGCCGGTCCACACGGGGTGGCCGTAGGCGCCGGCGATGTTGGGTCCGACCAGGAGCGGCTTGCGCTCCAGCAGGATCGGGATGGACGGGGACTTCTTCATGACCTCGGCGTCGAGGTCGATCCAGGCCTGGTTGGCCTGCTTGGCGTCGGCCATGGCGTTGATCTCGTCGATCCGCTTCATGGTGGCGTCGTCGCGGAACTGGGAGTAGTTGCCCTGGTTGCCCTTGTCCTTGATGGTGCGCCCGTCGAAGACGAAGGGGATCCAGGTGGAGCCGGAGGGGTAGTCGGGGCACCAGCCGGTGTACGTCATGTCGGGGGTGGTGGAGAGGTCGCCGATGACGTCGTAGTAGGCGCCGGGGTCGACGGTGTCGATGACGACCTCGACGCCGGCCCGGGACAGGCCCTGCTGGAGCGCCTCGGCCTTGGCCTTGTCGCCGGTGGAGACGGCGAGGGAGACCTTGAGGTGCTCCTTGCCGGCGGCCTTGAGGAGCTCCTTGGCCTTGGCGGGGTCGCCGGAGGCGGGGATCTTCAGGGTGTCGGCCTGCTTGCCGCCGGTGAGGGCGGGGGGCAGGTAGGCGGTGGCGACCTCGTTGAGGGCGGGGCCGCCGGCGGCGGTGATGACGGCGTCCTTGTCGACCGCGTACTGCAGGGCCTCGCGGACCTTGGGGTCGTCGAAGGGGGCGCGGGAGTTGTTCAGGTGGAGCATGGTCGTACAGCCCTGGGACTCGGCGAGCAGGCGGGCCTTGACGTCGGGCTTGGGCAGGACCTTCGGGGCGCTCTCGGGACGCATGTTGGCGTACTCGACGGCGGAGGCGTCGGCGCCCTCGCCGGCGATGATGCGGTCGTCGATCTGCCCGCCCTTGAGGCCCATGACGACGACGAACCGGTCCGGGTAGGCCTTGCGGACGGAGTCGGTCTTCGGGTCCCAGTGCTCGTTGCGGACGAGGACCAGCTTCTTGTCCCGCTCGTAGCTCTCGATCTTGTAGGGGCCGGAGGAGAAGGGGCGGGCGTCGTACTGGGTGCCCTTCTCCTGGGACTGCGGGACCGGGGAGAAGGTGGGGAGGGTGGCGGTCTGGGAGAACTCGGCCACGGGGCGCTTGAGTTCGAAGACGATCGTGCGGTCGTCGGGGGTCTTGACCGAGTCCAGGTGCTGCCCCTGGAGGGGGCCCTTGTAGCCCTCGGCGCCGGCCAGGTACTGGGCGGCGTAGTCGGGGCCGCCGGTGAGGTCGGGGGCGAAGGAGCGCTCGACGTTGTACTTGACGTCCTGGGCCTTGACCGGGCTGCCGTCCTCGTACTTCAGGCCCTCTTTGAGGGTGAAGGTCCAGGTGCGGCCCCCGTTGGAGGGAGTGCCGAGGTCGGTGGCGAGGTCGGGGACGAGCTCGCTGCCGCCCTTGCCGGGCTCGGCCTTGAAGGTGACGAGCGTGCGGTAGAGCAGGCGGGTGCCGAAGTCCATGGTCGGCATGACCCAGTTGCGGGCCGGGTCGAGGTGGGAGAAGTCCTGGTTGGACAGCACGGTGAGGGTGCCGCCCTTCACGGGGGTGCCGCCGAGGGTCTTGCCGTCGTTGGCGGCGGCCGGGTTGGCGCCGCCCTTCCCCTCGGAGCCCTTCTTGGGGTCGGAGCAGCCCGAGGCGCCGAGTGCGAGCGTCGCCACCAGGGCGGTGGCGAGGGCGAGTTGCGTGCGCTTGGTCATGGGTCACTCCAGTGAAGGGCCGCGCTTTAGGATGTGACCGGTAACATAGTAATGTGAAATTGTACTGACAACCCCTTGTCGCCGCCGTTATCCAGCCGTGTCCAAATCAGCCTCCCCACAAGGGAGTTGCGGGTGCGGAGGGCGGCCCGCCCACCGGACGCCGGACGCGAAAAGCCGCCGGGCGGCTGCCCGGCGGCTTCTGCGGACGAGGGGCGGCCCCTACAGGCCGGAGCCGAGGCCGCCCTGGGGGCGGCCCACCGGTTCGTCACGGCCCTGGGCCCACAGGGAGCGGACGTGACCGAGGTGGCGCTGCATGCACTCCTCGGCCGCCTCCGCGTCGCCGGTCAGCATCAGGTCCAGCAGTTCGAGGTGCTCCTCGGCGGAGGAGACCAGCTTGCCGGCCTCGTCCAGGCCCGTCAGCCCGTACAGCCGGGAGCGCTTGCGCAGGTCGCCGACGGTCTCGACCAGGCGCTCGTTGCCGGCGAGGGCGAGGAGGCTGAGGTGGAAGCGGCGGTCGGCCTCCAGGTACCCGATGAGGTTGTGCTCGCGGGCGCTGCTGACGATCTCCTCGGCGATCGGGCGCAGCTCCTCCAGCTGCTCCCGCTCGGCCGTGCGGGTGATCCGCCCGATGGTCGGGACCTCGATCATCGTGCGCAGCTCGGTGTACTGGTCGAGGTCGCGCTCGCTGACCTCGGTGATCCGGAAGCCCTTGTTGCGGACCGGCTCGACCAGGCCCTCGCGGGCCAGGTCCAGCATCGCCTCGCGCACGGGCGTGGCCGACACCCCGAGTTCGGCGGCGAGGCCCGGAGCCGAGTAGACGCTGCCGGGACGGAGCTCGCCCGCTATCAGCGCGGCCCGGAGGGCATGGCCGACCTGGTCGCGCAGCCTTTCCTGGGCCTTGATGAGACTGTGCTGCTTCAGGTCACCCATTGCTCTTCCTCCGAGACCCCGCACACCACGGACGTGCGGAGGAACAGCGTACAATGTCACGTTTCGCCGTTCGCTCCGGTCGCGTGGTAGATCGCCACTGCGACGGCAAGATCTTCCCAGGCCATGCCCACGCTCTTGAAGAGCCGTGGACCGTCCGTCCGTCCCCCGGGGAGGTTCCGTCCGGCGACCAGGTCCGCCAGGGTGCCGTGGATGTGACCGGGACCGATCGCCCCCTCGGCCTCGGGGATCAGCAGGTCCCCCGCCTCGCGCAGCGCCGCCGCGCGCGACTCCACGTACACCGCCGCGCGTCGCACGAGGGCGGTGTCCGTCTCCCGGGCGTCCGGCTCGTGGGAGCCGACGGCGACGACCACCGCCCCCGGGTCCACCAGCCGCCCGTCGAAGAGCGGTTCGCGGGCGGTGGTGCAGCACAGCACCAGGTCGGCCCCCGCCACGTCCTGCGGCGTGCCCGTGCGGGCCGGGACGCCCAGGGTCCGCGCGTGCGCTACCAGGGCGCCGGCGCGGCCGGGGTCGCGGGCCACGACCACCACGCCGGCGAGCTCCCGCAGCTCCAGGACCGCGTCGAGGTGCCCGTACGCCTGCGGGCCCGCGCCGAAGAGCACCAGCCGCAGCGGACGCCCGGGTCCGGTGAGGTACCGCAGGGCGAGGGCGGAGACCGCCGGGGTGCGCAGGGCGGTCAGGGCGGCGCCGTCCAGGACGGCCAGCGGGCGCAGGGTGGGGCCGTCCAGGAGGAGGTAGCTGCCGGTGATCCGGGGCAGTCCGCGGGCCGGGTTGCCGGGGGCCACCCCGGCGATCTTCACCCCGGCGTACGCGCCCGACGCGGCCGGCATGAGCAGCAGTTCGCCGCCGGGGGTGGGTACGCCCGTGCGCTGCGGGCAGGCCTCGGGGTCGAGTCCCGCCCGCAGGGCGCCGTCCAGGGCGTCGGCCGCCCGCGCGGCGGTGAGCAGGCCCGCCGTCTCGTCCGCGCCCAGCAGGACGGGGGCCGTCGCGGGGGCGGCCGTCACAGCAGGAAGCCCGCGCCGAGGGCGTCGGACGGGTCGACGCTGAAGAGGTGCTCCCCCGTGCGGTAGGCGGTGCCCGTGACCTCGGTGACCCCGCCGTCGAGCATCCGGCCGGTGAACACCGTGCCCGTCACCGACTCGTGCAGCAGGTCCTCCCCCGCGCCCAGCCGGCCGTCCTGCGCCAGCAGCGCGAGCCGGGCGGAGGTGCCCGAGCCGCAGGGCGAGCGGTCGACCTGCCCGTCGGCGAACACGGTGACGTTGCGCTGGTGCGGCCCGAACGGGGTCTCGGGCAGCTCCTCGTGGAGGATCACCCCGTAGACGCCGGAGAGCAGCGGGCCGTCCGGGTGCCAGGTCGCCGGGTGGGTGGCGAGGGCCGCACGGATCTCGCGCCCGGCGCCGACCAGGGCGGGCAGCGCTGCGCGGGTCACCTCCAGGCCGAGGTCGCGCGCCGAGACGGAGGCGTAGCAGGCCCCGGCGTGCGCGATGTCCACCTCGGCGATGCCCAGGGTGGTGGCCACCGGCACCTTGCGGGCGCCCACCACGGCCGGGACGTTGCGGAAGGTGACCCCGGTGGTGCGGCCCCCGGCCCGGTGGACGGTGGCGGCGACCCGGCCCGAGGGCACGTCGATCCGCACCTGGACGTCCCCGTCGTCGGGGGCCGCGACCCTGCCGGAGTCCACGGCCCAGGCGCCGAGGGCCATGGTGCCGTGGCCGCAGGCGGTCGAGTAGCCGTCCTTGTGCCAGAACAGGACCCCGAGGTGGGCCCCGTCGTCGTCCGGGGGCACCACGAACCCCCCGTACATGCCGGCGTGTCCGCGCGGCTCCTGGACCAGGAGCCGCCGTACGTCGTCCAGCGGGCCGCGCCGCGGCGCCGTCCCGGACCCGCCCGGGCCGATGGCGGTGGCGCAGCGCTCGGCGACGGTGTCGCCGGGGACGGTGGGCATCCCGTCGCGGGCGGTGTCGACGATCCGGAAGGGCTCGCCGGCGGTGTGGTAGTCCACGGTGCGGACGGAGGTCGGGGCGGTCACAGCAGGAACCCTCCGGGGAAGGGGTCGGACGGGTCGAGGAAGTACTGGGCGGTGCCGGTGATCCAGGCCCGGCCGGTGACCGTCGGGACGACGGCCGGGCGGCCGCCGACGGTGGTCTCCCCGATCAGGCGGCCGGTGAACTCGGTGCCGATGAAGGACTCGTTGACGAAGTCGGTGCCGAGGGGCAGCAGGCCCCGCGCGTGCAGCTGGGCCATGCGGGCGCTGGTCCCCGTGCCGCAGGGCGAGCGGTCGAACCAGCCGGGGTGGATGGCCATGGCGTGCCGGGAGCGGCGGGCGTCGGAACCGGGGGCGGCGAGGTAGACGTGCTTGACGCCGGAGATGGAGGGGTTCTCGGGGTGGACGGGCCGGTCCGGGGAGCCGTTGACCGCGTCCATGACCGCGAGCCCGGCGGCGATCAGCTCGTCCTTGCGGGCCCGGTCGAAGGGCAGGCCCAGGGCGTCGAGTTCGACGAAGGCGTAGAAGTTCCCGCCGTAGGCGAGGTCGTAGGTGACGGTGCCGAAGCCGGGGACCTCGGCCTTCAGGTCGAGGCCCACGCAGAAGGAGGGGACGTTGGTGAGGGTGACGGCGGTGGCCGCGCCGTCCTCGACCCGTACGTCCACGCTCACCAGCCCGGCCGGGGTGTCGAGCCGCACCGTGGTGACCGGCTCGGCCACCGGGACCATGCCGGTCTCGACCAGGACCGTGGCCACCCCGATGGTGCCGTGCCCGCACATGGGCAGCAGGCCCGACACCTCGATGTACAGCACGCCGAAGTCGGCGTCGGGCCGGGTGGGCGGCTGGAGGATCGCACCGCTCATCGCCGCGTGACCGCGCGGCTCGTACATGAGCAGCGTGCGGACGTGGTCCATGTGCTCGATGAAGTGGAGCCGCTTGTCGGCCATGGTGGCGCCGGGGATCACCCCGACTCCCCCGGTGATCACCCGGGTCGGCATGCCCTCGGTGTGGGAGTCCACCGCGTGGTAGACGTGGCGTGTGCGCATCGGTTCGCCCCTCCGGCCGTTCGCTGGTTCGTGCTGGGTGGCTGGTCAGCCGGTGGCTAGTTGAGGCCCTCGGCGAGGGCCTTCTCGGTGGCGGCGCGCACGGCGGCCTCGGTCTCCCCGGTCAGCGGGAAGCGCGGGGGGCGGGTGGCGCCGCCGGGGCGGCCGGCCAGGTCCATGGAGAGCTTGATGGCCTGGACGAACTCCGTCTTGGAGTCCCAGCGCAGCAGGGAGTGCAGGGACTTGTAGAGCGGCAGGGCGGTGGCGGTGTCACCGGCGACGGCGGCCCGGTAGAGGGTGGCGCAGGACCGGGGCAGGGCGTTGGGGTAGCCGGCGATCCAGCCGACGGCGCCGGCCAGGGCCAGTTCGAGGAGGACGTCGTCGGCTCCGATGAGCAGGTCGAGGCCCGGGGCCAGCTCGGCGATCTCGTAGGCGCGGCGGACGTCCCCGCTGAACTCCTTGACGGCGACGATGCTGCCGTCGGCGTGCAGGCGCGCGAGGAGGGAGGGGGTCAGGTCCACCTTGGTGTCGTACGGGTTGTTGTAGGCGACCACCGGCAGGCCGGCGCCGGCCACCTCCGCGTAGTGCGCGCGGACGGTCTCCTCGTCGGCGCGGAAGGCGTTGGGGGGCAGGAGCAGGACGGAGCCCGCTCCGGCCTCGGCGGCCTGGTCGGCCCAGCGGCGGGCCTCGGCGCTGCCGTACGCCGCCACGCCGGGCATGACGCGGGCGCCGTCGCCGGCGGCCTCGACGGCGGTGCGCACGACGCGGGCCCGCTCCTCGTCGGTGAGGGTCTGGTACTCGCCGAGGGAGCCGTTGGGGACGACGCCGTCGCAGCCGTTGGCGATCAGCCAGGCCACGTGTTCGGCGTAGGCGTCGTAGTCGACGGAGAGGTCCTCGCGCAGGGGCAGGGCGGTGGCGACCATGATGCCGTGCCAGGGGCGGGTGCGGGTGCGGGTGTCGGGGCCGTGGTCGGCGGAGGGCGCGGGGGTGGGCGCGTCGGTCATGGAAGGACTCCCTAGTGTGGTGTGTGACATTTTACTAGTGGGTGCGGATCGGCCACAAGGGGCCGGAGGGCGCCGGTTGGCGCGCGGTGGTGACTCAGGGGGCGCACGACCCCGGCGCTCAGGGGCCGGGCGGGGTCCGCGCCGGGTCGGTTCCCGTCGGGGCCGCCTCCGCCGGGGGCAGCGCGGCGAGGTGGCGGAGCGGGACCGGGCAGGACAGCGGCCGCCGGTCCGGCGCGGGTTCCCCGCCGGCCAGGGCGGCCACCGCGGGGCCGCACATCCGGCCCTGGCACCAGCCCATGCCGGCCCGGGTGAGGAGTTTGACCGTCCGCGCGTCCCGCGCGCCGAGCTCCTGGACCGCCTCGCGGATCCGTCCGGCCGGGACCTCCTCGCAGCGGCACACGTCGGTCTCCTCGCGGAGCCAGCCGGTCCAGCCGGAGCCGGGGCGGTGCGCGGCGGCCATGGCGCCGGCGAAGGCGCGCAGGCGGGCGCGGCGGCGCACGAGGGCGGCGGGGACCGGCCGGCCGGCGATCGCGTGGGCGGCGATCTCTCCCTCGGTCAGCGCCAGCCGGGCCCCGCCGATGCCGCCGGTCTCACCGGCCGCCCAGACGCCGGGGACGGAGGTCCGCTGGGCCTCGTCCAGTTCCAGGGCGACCGTGCCGTCGGGGCTCGGACGGGTGGCGCAGCCGAGGCCGGTGGCCAGTTCCAGCTGGGGCACGAGGCCGTGTCCCACCGCGAGGGCGTCGCAGGGGATCCGGCGGGTGGTGCCGGGCAGGGGGCGCCAGTCCTCGTCGAGGCGGGCGACGGTGACGGCTTCGACGCGGGTGGTGCCGTGCGCCTCGGTGACGGCGTGACGGGTGAGCAGGCGGATGCCGTGGCGGAGCAGGGCCCCGCCGTACGTGGCGCCTTCGGCGAGTTTGCCGGGGTTGCGCAGGAGAGCGGGGGCCTGGGGGGCGTACGCCGTGTAGGAGGCGGCCTCCAGGACGGCCGGGACGGTGGCTCCGGCCGCGGCGAGGGAGCCCGCCACGGCGAGGAGGAGCGGGCCGCTGCCGGCCACCACTACGCGGTGGCCGGGCAGGACGAGGTTGTCCTTCAGCATGGCCTGGGCGCCGCCGGCCCCGACCACGCCGGGGAGGGTCCAGCCGGGGAAGGGGAGCTGGCGTTCGTAGGCGCCGGTGGCGAGCAGCACGGCGCGCGCCCGGACGGTCTCCCGGGTCTCGTCGGGGGCGTGGCCGGCCACCGCGTGGAGGGTCCAGGTGCCGGAGGCGCCGTCGGGAACCACCGTCCACACGTGGTGCCGGGGGAGGTAGGTGACGCGGCCCGACCTCTCGTGGGCGCGGAGGGCGGCCTCGCGGGTGGCGAAGGCCCGCCAGTCGTGGTGCAGGGCCTCGGGACGGTCGGCGCCGAGCGCAGGGGCCGGCCGGCGGTAGTACTGGCCTCCGGGGCGGTCGGCCGTGTCGAGGAGGGTGACGCGCAGGCCGAGCCGGGCGGCGCTGACGGCGGCCGCGAGCCCGGCGGGGCCCGCGCCGATGACCGCCAGGTCGGCGGGGGTCGCCCCGGCGGAGGGCGCGGAATCAGACGGCGAGGTCGGCATGGCCGGTGCCCTCCTGGGTGGTGACGGTGTCCCCGGGGCGGGCGGGGACGAGGCAGGCCCGCTGGTTGGGGCGGCCGTTGACGGTGACGAGGCAGTCGTAGCAGGCGCCGATCCCGCAGAAGGCGCCGCGCGGGGCGCCGCCCTCGCGGGTGGTGCGCCAGGCGAGGATCCCGGCCGCCCAGAGGACGGCGGCGATGCTCTGGCCCTCCTGGGCGGGCAGTGCGCGGCCGTCGAAGTCGATCGGGTACGTGGCCGCCGGGCTGCCGCCGACCAGCTCGCGGGGGCTGCGCTTCAAGGGGGCTCCTGGGGTGTGCGGGGGTCGGGGCGGCAGGGGGTCACGGACCGAAGCGGTCCGGGCGGAAGGGTGCGGGGTCCAGCGGGGGCTCGGCTCCGGTGAGGGACGCCGCGACGAGGACTCCCGTCGCGGGGGCCAGGCCGATGCCGGCGCCCTCGTGGCCGCAGGCGTGGAGCAGGCCGGGGACGCGGGGGTCCGGGCCGATGGCCGGGAGGTGGTCCGGGAGGTAGGGGCGGAAGCCGTGGTAGGTGCGCATGACGCGGACGTCCGCAAGGACCGGGAAGAGGGCCGCCGCCTGGGCCGCCAGGCGGCGCAGGGCCTCCGTGGAGAGGGTGCGGTCGAAGCCGACCCGCTCGCGGGTGGCGCCGATCAGGACCGGGCCCGAGGGGGTGCCCTCGACCACCGCCGAGGACTGGAGGGCCGCGGAGCCGCTGGCCACGTCCGCGATGTAGTCCGCGGCGTAGACCTTGTGGCGGACCACCCGCGGGAGGGGTTCGGTCACCAGGACGAAGCCGCGGCGGGGCAGGACGGGCAGGGTGGTTCCGGCGAGGTCGGCGATCCGGCCGCCCCAGGTGCCCGAGGCGTTGACCACCGCCGTCGCCCGCAGCGTCCGGCGGGAGGTGCGCACGCCCCGGACGGTCCCCGACTCCAGGAGGAGCCCGGTGACCTCCTCGCCCAGGTGCACGGTGGCGCCCGAGGCCCTCAGCAGCCGGGCCGCCGCCTGGGCCGGCTGGACCTGGGCGTCCTGGGGGTAGTGGAATCCGCCCGCCAGGCCCGGGGCGAGGTGGGGTTCCAGCTCGCGGAGGCCCGCCGGGCCGACTTCGGCGGAGACCACCCCGGCCGCGCGCTGGCCTTCGGCGAAGTGGCGCAGGGCCTTGAGGGTCGTCTCGTCGGGGGCCACCACCAGGCCGCCCTTGGGCTCGTACTCGACGGCCCCGGGGAGTTCGGCGGACAGGTCCTGCCAGAGGCGGGCGGAGAGGAGGGCCAGGTCGAGTTCCGGCCCGGCCTCCTTGTCGGAGACGAGCAGGTTGCCCTCGCCGGCGCCGGTGGTGCCGCCGGCCACGGGGCCCCGGTCCACCACCGCCACGGAGAGACCGGAGCGGCTCGCGTAGTACGCGCACGCGGCTCCGACGACGCCGGCGCCAATGATCACGACGTCCATGTCAGTAATATGTCACATTCTTTTGATGGTGCCTAGGGTCGCCCGGGCCGGTTCCGCCCCCCGTGGGTCTCGGAACCGGCCCGGGCGTGGGATCAGCTGCGGAGGGGGCCCTCACAGCTGTAGGAGGAGGTGCCCGCCGCCTTGCTGTCCCAGATCTCCAGCGGCCCGAAGGAGCAGTTCATGTCCGCCAGGTTGTTGGAGGCCGCACCCGCCCGGTCGAGCAGGAAGTAGTCGACCGTCTCGGACATGTCCTTGAAGTTCTGGTCGTCGCTGCGCCAGTTCTTCAGGTTCGCGGTGATCCGGCCCGTACAGGTGAAGCGGCGCTTGCCGGGGTCGCCGTTCTCCACGCAGTCCGGGGTGTTGTAGGTCGCCGACGCGAAGGAGGACTTCACCGACGCGAGCGCGGAGTCGCGCAGCTGGTCGTTGGGCGTGAAGGTGGTGTTCGGGACGTAGAGCTGGTCCACCTTGGCGATCTGGGCGTCCAGGAAGCGGTTGTAGTCGCGCTGGAGGTAGGTGTCCGCGCCCATGCGGTTGCGCCAGGCGTCGAAGCCGGCGACGTCGTTGGCGCGCAGGTAGCCGTACATCTCGCGCAGCAGCGAGGGCTTCTCGGTCCAGAGGAACTCGAAGAACGTGCCCGCGTAGTTGTAGAAGCGGAAGCCGTCGCCGTCGTAGGTGGCGTGCAGGAGCTGGTCGATGCTCATGCGCGGGCCGCCGCCGGCGGTGTCGTTGATGACGCCCCGGACCAGGGACTTGCGGACGGCGATGCCGTTGTCGCGGGTGGAGCCGTCGAAGAACTCGGCGGTGCCCTCGTCCATGGCGGTGGTGCGGTCGCCCTGGTACCAGTCGCCCTGGCCGAAGGAGCCGGGGACGGCGAAGCGGCCGTTGAGGTAGTGCGTGTACTCGTGGCGGAAGAGCTCTTCCAGGGTGAGGGAGGAGTCCTGCGGGACGCGGCGCTGGTAGGTGTAGAAGGTGGCGCCGTTCTCGATGTAGATGCCGCCGTTGTTGGTGCCGTACCCGGTGAGGATCGGGTGGTAGTTCTCGTAGTCGGCCCGGGAGGCGTACAGCACGATGTTCAGCGTGCTGTTGGGGTCCCCGGCGAGCGGCTGGTCGGTGCCCAGGACGCGGTGGAACTGGGTCTTGACCTGCTTGCTCGCGTAGTAGAGCTGGTCGACGGTGGCCCGGTCGAGGGCGGTGCGGACCTTGATGCCGCCGTTGTCGTAGGTGTAGGTGTTCGGGAAGAGCTGCTTCTCGATGTCCTCCTTGCACACCCCGTACGGCTTGCACGCCTCGTAGAAGTTGAGCCAGGAGACCAGCTTGGCCCACTGCTCGCTGCCGTTGCCCCAGCCGGACTTGACGGGCTCCAGGAGGGCGCCGAGGTCGGCGGTGACCGGGTCCTTGAGGCCGTTCACCTGGCCGAAGCGCCCGTACTCGCCGAGCGCGTCGCGGGCGGCCCAGGCGTTGGCGGTGCCCTTGAGGTGGGTGTAGCCCGCGAAGGCCTTGAAGGCGGCGCGGTAGGAGGGGTCGGCGGTGACGGCGGCGTGGAAGGCCGCGTCCTGGTTGCCCGGGTAGACGCCCAGGTAGTTGACGGAGAGGGCCGCGAGGGCCGCGCCGCCCCAGGAGGCGTCCGTGTTGGTGGCCGGGTGGGAGGCGTCCAGGGTGGCCAGGACCTTCTTGATCAGGCCGAGCTGGTGCTGGCGCAGGCCGGGGGCGCTGCCCGCGTAGAGGGCCTCGCGCAGGGTGCGGGCATTGGAGGCCGTGACGTCGAAGGTGTGGGCGGCGCCGCCGAAGTCGGCGATGGCGCGGCGCATGGCGTCGACGGTGGGGGCGTCGGTGACGTCGATCTCGGTGCGCGAGTAGTCGTGGTAGGCGACGGCGTGCAGGTAGGTGAACATCTCCTCCAGGTGGGAGGAGTTACGGCCGTCGTGGGCGGCGGCCAGGGCGGATATCCGGCGGGAGACGGCCTGGACGTGGGCGTCGGACATGACGGGCGCGAGGCGCGCGTCCCAGGTCCATATGAGGCCGCGCAGGCAGCCGTCGGCGGTGACGGCAGGGTCGGCGAGGAAGTCGGCGAACTGCTCCGGGCCGAGGCCGGTGATCCCGTCAAGGGTGCAGGGGACGCCCGCGGCGACGCTCTTCGCGGTGGGCGCGGCCTGCGCGGTGGCCGTCTTGCGGCCCTTGTCGCTGTCGGGGGCCGCGTCGGCGGCGCCGGGAACCCGGTTGTCGGCGACGGACTTGCCGCCGGGGGCCGGGGCGGGCGCCGGGGCGGGCTGCCGGGCGTCGGCGAGGCGGTCGACCTCGTCGAAGGGGTTCGGCGCGGCGGCCGGACCGGCGGCGAAGGCGGCGGGTGCCGACGCGGCGGGTGTGGCGGCGGGGGTGCCCCGCTCGGCCGCCTGGGTCACTGCCTGGCCGGCGGTGGCGAGGAGGGTGACCGTGACGGCGGCGGAGAGGAGAGACGTACGCACAGCTCTGTGCTGGGACACCTTGGGACTCCTGTGGGAAGGGAGGTGGGGGTAGTGGTGCGTGAACTGCCCTGCTTCACACGGCGTTTGACGGGGATTAATGTGCCGCGGTGTGAGCTGTAACATAGTAATGTGAAATTGCACTGGCAAGACCTGTGCGCACACCAGTTCAGTCCTTCTTGAGGGAGCCTCCGTGACCGACACCCCCTCCCGCCTGAACACCGGCAGCCACGACCTCCTGGTATCAGCGGAGTTGTCCCGCTTCATGGCGGGGAACTGGGCGCCTTCGCCCCTGCCGGCGGGCTCCCGGGTGACCGCGTACGACATGACCCCCGCCCGCCGCGCCCGGCTCTCCGCCCGCTTCCCCGGCGAGCGGCTGATCGTCCCGGCTGGCGAGCTCAGGGTCCGCTCCAACGACTGCGACTTCCGCTTCCGCCCGCACAGCGCGTACGCCTGGCTCACGGGCCTGACGGGCGAGGACCAGGTGGGCCACGTGCTGGTGCTCGAGCCCGCCGGCCCGCACGGCCACGAGGCCGTCCTCTACCTGCGCCCCCGCTCCGACCGCTCCGACGGCACGGAGGAGTTCTACCGGGACCGCCGCTACGGCGAGTTCTGGGTGGGGCGGCGCCCCGACCTGGCCGAGGCCGAGCGGCTCACCGGCCTGCGCTGCGCCCACCTCGACGCCCTCGGCTCCCCCACCGGCCGCAACGCCGCCACCGACACCGCCCTGGCCGCCGCCCTGTCGGAACTGCGCCTGGTCAAGGACGCCTGGGAGGTCGACCAGCTCCAGCTCGCCGTCGACCACACCACCGCCGGGTTCGAGGACGCCGTGCGGGCGCTGCCCCGGGCCCTCGCCCACCCGCGCGGCGAGCGCTGGATCGAGGGGGTCTTCAACCTGCGTGCCCGCGCCGAGGGCAACGGCCTCGGCTACGAGACCATCGCCGCCTCCGGCGCCCACGCCTGCGTGCTGCACTGGACCCGCAACGACGGCCGGCTCGACCGGGACGAACTCCTGCTGCTGGACGCGGGCGTGGAGACCGACAGCCTCTACACCGCCGACATCACCCGCACCCTCCCGCTGTCCGGGCGCTTCTCCCCCGTCCAGAAGCAGGTCTACGAGCTGGTGCTCGCCGCCCAGGAGGCCGGCATCGCCGCCCTGCGGCCCGGCGCGAGCTTCCGCGACTTCCACCGGGCGAGCATGCGGGTCATCGCCGACGGGCTCGCCGCATGGGGCGTGCTCAAGGACGCCGAGGGCGACCTGTACCGGCGCTACACCCTGTGCAGCAGCGGCCACATGCTCGGCCTCGACGTCCACGACTGCGCCCGGGCGCGCGCCGAGACCTACCTGGACGGGGTGCTGGAGGAGGGCCAGGTCCTCACCGTCGAGCCGGGCCTCTACCTCCAGCCGGACGACGAGACCCTCCCGGCCGAACTGCGCGGCATGGGCGTGCGCATCGAGGACGACCTCGTCATCACCTCCGACGGGGCCCGCCTGATGTCCGGCGCCCTGCCGCGCACGGTGGCCGGCATCGAGGAATGGATGGGCACCCTCCTCGACACCCCCTAGGTGTATTGCCCAGTGAGGTTGGGGACGCGGCTGGCGGGTGGTTTGCCTGCGAGCGCGGTGTGTCCGCGGTGGTGATTGTAGGTGTGCAGCCAGTCGGGGAAGGCGTC
>NZ_JBFBDP010000062.1:0-25236 GCF_040701585.1 Streptomyces sp. NPDC093801
ACCACGAACCCCGAACCCACCAGCAGCGCCGCCGCCGAGGCCAGCGGCGGGGCCACGTCCGTGGACAGCACGTCCCAGTCGCGGCCCGCCCAGCGGGCACCGACCGCCGCCCACTTCGCGACGAGGTAGCCGAGGTCCAGCACCCCGCCGAGCATCAGCAGCGCCAGCCCCGTGCGCAGCGGCCGCAGCGCGGGGTCCACGCGCAGCATCCACTTCAGGGAGAGCACGCTCAGCGCCGTGCTGCCGACCGTGTGCGCCAGCAGGTAGCAGACGATCATCTCGCGCAGCCAGGGCGTGTTCGCGTAGTACGTGTCCAGGTCCCGCAGCCGCTCGACCGGCGCGTGCCCCACCGCGAACAGCACCGCGATCAGCACGGTCACCGTGCCGAAGGCCCCCACCGTCAGCCGCGTCGCCCGCTGCAGGCCCGCCCCCGGACGCCCCGACCAGTGCAGGATCAGCACGACCGAGGCCCCCGAGAAGGCGGTCAGGACCCCGTACACGAGGGGAGCGGCGAAGTTGGCGACGCCGGTGAGCCGGTTGACCGCCGCCAGCGAGGGCGGCGCCGCCAGGAACGTCAGCAGGACGCCGACCACCAGCAGCGCGCACACGGCCCGCATGATCGGCTGGTCCCAGCCCCGGCGGATGGCCGGGGCCTTGATCAGCAGGGCCAGCGCCATCACCGAGCCGGCCAGGTAGAGGACCAGGCCGTACCTCACAGGGAGCGGCCCGCGGGACCGGCCTCCCGGGCCGGGCCGTCGGCGTCGGCGCGGCCGTCCGGGAGCCGCGCCGCCCCCGCCGGCCGGTCGAGCCCGGCCACCGTCCGCTCGGCGGCCGTCAGCGGCGGGGCCTTGAGGCCGCCCCGGGCGGTGGAGCGCAGCACCCGCCAGAGCACCTCCGGGCGGAACCAGGCGGTGGGCGGGCTGGTCATCGTGATCACCTCGAAGAAGGCGGCCGTGAGCGGCTCCTCGACGGTGGCCCCGGCCATCAGCCGGTTGACGTACGCGTCCAGCAGGCCCGACCCCGGCTTCGGCCGCATGCCCGTGGCGCCCGGATAGAGGATGTCCTGCGAGGTGGCCAGGGTCCAGGCGGCGGCCACCTGCGGGGTGAGCGCGCGCTGCGCCGCGTTGCCGAAGCCGGGCCGGGACAGGCCCCCGGAGCGCAGCAGGGCGCGGACGGCGAGCAGCCCCCGGGCGGCGACCGTCATGCCCTGGCCGTAGAGCGGGTTGAAGGTCGCGACGGAGTCCCCGACGGCGAAGAAGCCGTCGGGGAGGTCCGCCTTCTCGAAGTGGAGGCGCCGGTTCGTGGTGCTCTGGGTGACGGCGACGTCGGTGAGGGGGGTGCGCCCTTCCAGGAGCTGCCCCACGATCGGGTCGCGCAGGTCCTTGGCGAACGGGATGAAGGCCTCGGGGTCGCCGGTCGGCTGCCCGCCCCGGGTGCCGGACAGGGTGGCCTGCCACTGGCCGTTCTCGATGGGAACGATCGTCGCGGTGCGGCCGGGGACGGGAACCCGCGGGTCGGACTGGACGTTGACGATGGGGAAGCCCAGCGCGTGCCCCCCCTCGGGCGCCCGGAAGATCCGCGTCGCGTAGACGAGCCCGGAGTCGACCTCGGACTGGGGGACGGCGCCCGCGCCGAGCTCCTCCAGCCAGAGCCGGGAGCGCGAGCCGCGCCCGCCGGCGTCGACGACCACGTCCGCCGGGACCAGCAGGCCCTCCTCCCGCGGGGTGTCGACGCGGACGCCGGTGATCCGTGCGGCCGTGCCCTCCAGGCCGCGCACCCGGGTGCGCGGGAGGACCTCGACCCCGGGCAGGGCGGTGACCCGGGCGCGGACCACCGAGTCGAGGAGGTCGCGGCTGCAGGAGACGGTGAACTGCTTCTCGCCGTAGCGCGGGAGCCAGCCGTGGGCGGTCATCGTCACCACGTCGGTGGGCAGCCGGCGGCGGATCGCCCCGGCCGACGTCCAGGCGTCCGTGATGCCCGGCAGTATCTCCTCGATGGCGCGCGCCCCGCCCGACCACATCACGTGGACGTGCCGTGCCTGCGGCAGCCCGCGCCGGGGCTCCGGGCCCTCGGGGAGGGAGTCGGCGTCGATGATCGTGACCGTCGCGTGCTCGGAGAGGACGGCCGCCGTCAGGAGACCGGCCATGCTGCCGCCGATGACGACGGCGTGGCGCGGCGGGGAGGACTGGGTCATCGTGTGGTGCTCTCTGTCAGGCCGCCCGGAACCCGGCGCAGGTCCGGCGGCGGCTCGGGCGAGTGGGCGGGGGCCGGCGGGCGTCCGGGGGCGGGCGCTCAACGGCTCCAGCCGAGCGAGGACTTGATCCGGTCGATGCCCTCGGGGGAGGGGTCCTGCCGGGGCGGGGGCAGGTACGTCCTGAGGATCGTGCCGAGGTGCAGCCCGAAGGTCTCGGCGCGGACCTCCGCGGGGTCCTCGGAGTCGGCGCGCGCGGCCGCCTGCCGGACCACGGCGTCCAGCCCCGAGTCCGGGCGCAGCAGATCGGCGAGGCTGCCGCGGGGGCCGGCCAGGCGGGCGGCCGCGGCCGTGCCCGGGCCGTGGACGTCGCAGGTGCCCTCGTCCAGGTGCCACAGCTCGTGGCAGGCGATGACGAGCTGGTGCTCGGGCCGGGTCCGCGCCTCGACGACGACCAGATCGCGGTCCTCCAGTTCCAGCCACAGCCCGCTCGCCGTGTCCGGCGGGAAGGGGACGAGGCGGAACTCCACCGGCCGGCCGCCGCGGCGGCGCGCGTAGGCGGCGCACAGCCCGGCGATGATCTCGGGGGCCCCGGACGGCCGCGCGAGCCGCGCGCCCGCCAGCAGGTCGGCCGCCAGCCTGCGCATGGTCCGGGTGGTCCTCATCGCGCTTCCCCTTCGGCGACGGCGACGGCGACGGGCGACCGCTCCCGGCCGTGCGCGTCGCGGCGGGTGGCGGCTCGCACCGGGTGGTTCTCCTACGTCGACAGGGCGTTCGAGGGGGGCTCGGTGCGGTGAAGCCTAGCCGCCGCTCCCGCGCCGAACCAGCGCATCCCCAACATTGGCGCCATACGGACGGGTAGCTTTCCGGCCGCCCCGAACGGGCCCTTCCGGGACCCCGCCCGCCATGACCCCGGAGGTAATCGACCCCGCCGGGAGCGCGGCGGCACAGTGGGGCCATCGGGTTCCGGGGCCGCGCACTCGGCCCCGGAACCCGCACCTACGGCACGCACTTCGACCCCAGTGGAGGCTGACCGCCATGTCCGCGACCCTGCTGTCCGGCTTCGCCCGCACCACCGTCCCGCAGACCGCGCTGCGCCGCTTCCTGGCCCTCGACGCCGTGGTCACCACCGGCAACGGCCTCGCCTACGCCGCCTTCTCCGGACCGCTGGGCCGCCTGCTCGGCGTGGGCCAGTCCGCCCTCTTCGCGCTGGGCCTCTTCCTCACCGCCTTCGGCGCCGGCGTCGGGTGGCTGGCCTCGCGCCGCCGCCCGCCGGCCTTCCCGGTGCGGTTCGTCATCGAGGCCAACTACGCCTGGGCGGCCCTCAGCCTGCTCTCGCTCGCCGTCTGGCTCTCGCCCACGACGGCCGGCGCGGTGTGGATCCCGGTCCAGGCCCTCACCGTCGCCTCCTTCGCCCTCCTCCAGCAGCTGGCGCTGCGCGCGACCGCCCCCGCCGCCCGCTGAGGCGGGGCGCGGGTCACCCCAGGGTGCGCAGGTACTTCACCGTCGCCGGGTCCGCCGGGAGGAAGGTCTCGATGGCGAGCTCGGCGACGGTCACGTCCATCGGCGTGTTGAAGGTGGAGATGGACGACACGAACGACAGCAGCTGCCCGTCGTGCTCGATGCGCAGGGGCAGCGCGATGTACGGGACGGGCTCGTCCGGCTCGGCGTCCCCCGGCCGCTCCGCCACCGGGTACGCGGCCACCTCCTCGTACAGGGCGCGCAGCGGCGCGGAGCGGGCCAGCGCGATCTGCCGCTCCATCTGGGCCAGCAGGTGCCCCCGCCACTCGCGCAGGTTGTGGATCCGCGGGGCGAGGCCCTCGGGGTGCAGGGTGAGCCGCATGGCGTTCAGCGGAGGCGCCAGCAGGTGCTCCGACACCCCGTCCAGCAGCATCGCGATGCCCCGGTTGGCCGCGATCACCGTGTACGTCCCGTCCACGACCAGCGCCGGATACGGCTCGTAGCCGGTCAGCAGCCGCTCCAGGCCCTCGCGCAGGGCCCCCATGGACGGGTCGTCGAGCGGGGTGTGCGCGTACCGCGGCGCGTAACCGGCCGCCAGCAGCAGCGCGTTGCGCTCGCGCACCGGAACGTCGAGGTGGTCGGCGAGGCGCAGCACCATCTCCTCGCTGGGCCGCGAGCGGCCCGTCTCGATGAAGCTGATGTGCCGCGAGGAGGAGTCGGCGCGGCCCGCCAGTTCCAGCTGGCTGATCCCGCGCCGCACCCGCCAGGCGCGCAGCAGGGGACCCACGGAGGTGCCGTCCGCCAAGGTCGAGGTCGTCATGGCCACGACGTTAACGGAGGGCCCTCGGGCGGGCCGGAGGCGTCCCGGGGTGTGGGACGGCGCGCCCGGCGGTCCCGGGGACGCGCCCGGGCGCACCGGCGCGGGAAGGGTTCGCTCCGGCGCGTACCGTGGAAAACTGACTGCACATCACGGATCAGAGACCGGGCAACGAGCACGAGGAGGCTGCGGATGCCGAGCGAACCGCTCTCGCAGAAGGAGATCGAGGACCGGCTCCGGGAACTCCCCGGCTGGGCCTTCGAGGACGACCGGATCCTGCGCACCTACCGGGTGGACACGCACCGCGCCGCCAGCGCGCTCGTGGTCCACATCTGCGTGGTCCAGGACGAGTTGAACCACCACTCCGACCTCACCCTCGGCTACAACACCGTCCGCCTCGCGGTGAACAGCCACGACGCCGGCGGCCGCGTCACCGAGAACGACTTCGCCCTGGCCGAACGCGTCGAGGCCCTCGCCCCCGCCCACGGCGCGAGCTGACCGCCGGCCGGCCGGCCCCGGCGGGGGTCAGGCCGGCTCCAGCCGCCACCACTGCGACGGGGAGTCGGCGTCCTCGCCCTGCCGGGCCCGGCCCTCGCCGTCGGCCTCCAGCAGCAGGCCGCTGATGCACGCCACCAGGGAGACCACCCCCGGGTCCTCCAGGTGCTCCTCGACGACCCACTCCTGGGCGCCGAAGGCGTTGGCCCGCCACACCTGCACCCGCGCCCCGCTGTCCGTGGAGGCGTTCGCGACGTCGAGGCGCCGGCCGTTGTCCTCGCTCACCACGTGGAACACACCGGAACCGCTGTGCGTCGGCGCGAGCCGCCACCGCCGGGCGGCCACGGGCGCGGGCGGCCCGTCGGGGCCGACCCGCACCCGGGAGGCGCCCTCCAGCTGGAGCACCAGCCCGCTGCCCGCGTTGCGGATCAGATAGACCCCTGCACGCGGGCCCGGGGGACCGTCAGGGCCGGAAGCGCCCGAGGAGGCGGCGGAGCCGCCGGAGCGGGGAGCGTCCACGTCCGCTTCAGACGTCGAAGACGGCCGGGTCGGGACCGATGCGGCCCCCGTCCGCGCCCAGCGCGTCGAGCGCCGCGAGGTCCTCGGCGTCCAGCTCGAACCCGAACACGTCCAGGTTCTCGCGGATCCGGGACGGGGTCACCGACTTCGGGATCACGATGGTGCCCTGCCGCAGGTGCCAGCGCAGCACCACCTGCGCCGCACTGCGCCCGTGCTTGGCGGCCACGGCGGCCACCGCCGGGAGCTCCAGCAGCTCCTTGCCCTGGCCGAGCGGGGACCAGGCCTCGGTCGCGATGCCGAGCGAGGCGTGCAGCGCGCGCAGTTCGGCCTGCGGGAACAGCGGGTGCAGCTCGACCTGGTTCACCGCCGGGACCAGGGGGCTCTCGGCCCCGAGCCGCTCCAGGTCCGCCGGGCGGAAGTTCGACACGCCGACGGCCCGGGCGCGGCCGCTCGCCGCGATCTCCTCGAAGGTCTTCCAGATGGTGAGGAAGTCGTCGCGCATCGGGCGCGGCCAGTGGATCAGGTACAGGTCGACGTGGTCCAGGCCCAGCTTGCCGAGCGAGTCGTCGAAGGCGCGCAGCACCGCGTCCCGGTCCCAGCGCCGGTCCGGCCCGTTCCACAGCTTGGTGGTGACGAACAGCTCCTCGCGCGGCAGCCCGGAGCCGGTCACCGCCCGGCCGGTTCCCCGCTCGTTGCCGTAGACGGCCGCCGTGTCGACACTGCGGTAGCCGGCCTCCAGCGCGCTCCCGACGACCCGTTCCGCCTCGGCGTCCGGCACCTGCCAGACGCCGAAGCCGAGCTGGGGCATCAGCGTGCCGTTGTTGAGCTTGATGCGGGGGACCTGGTTCACGGTGGGTGTTCCTCGGGGTCGGCGCGGTGCGGGGCGGTGCGCGCGGGACGCACGAGGGGCCACAACCGGCCTCACGCGCCGCATATTCCCGGCCATCGGAGCGGCCGCCCGGCACCACCCGGACGGCCCAGCCCGGCCTCCGGAGGGGGCGGCCTCGGGAGGGGGCCTCAGGAGGGGTAGAGGCCCGCGATCTCCCGGGCGTACGCCTTCTCGATCGCCCGGCGCTTCAGCTTCAGCGAGGGCGTCAGCAGCCCCCGCTCCTCCGTGAACTGCCCGGCCAGCACCCGGAAGGCGCGGATCTGCTCGGCCTGCGACACCAGGGTGTTGGCGGCCACCACCGCCCGGCGCACCTCCGCCGTCAGCGCCGGATCCTCCACCAGCTGCTCCGCCGACCGCTGCGCCAGCCCGCGCATCGACAGCCAGTGCGCTATCCCCTCCATGTCCAGGGTCACCAGGGCCGCGACGAACGGCCGGTCGTTGCCCACCAGCACGCACTGGGACACCAGCGGGTGCGAGCGCACCCGCTCCTCCAGCGCCGCCGGGGCCACGCTCTTGCCGTTCGAGGTCACCAGGACCTCCTTCTTGCGCCCGGTGATCGTCAGATAGCCGTCCCCGTCCAGCCGCCCCAGGTCCCCGGTCGCCAGCCAGCCGCCGCGCAGCACCTCCTCCGTGGCCCGGGTGTCGCCCAGGTAGCCGGCGAAGACGTGGGGGCCGTGCAGCCACACCTCCCCGTCCTCGGCGATGTGCACCGTGGTCCCCGGGATCGGGGGCCCCACCGTCCCGTACTTCACCGCCCCCGGCGGGTTCGCGGTGGCCGCCGCGCAGGACTCCGTCAGCCCGTACCCCTCGAACACCGTGATCCCGGCGCCGTCGAAGAAGAGCCCCAGCCGCCGCGACATCGCCGACCCGCCCGACATCGCGTGCCGCAACCGCCCGCCCAGGGCCTCGCGGACCTTGCCGTACACCAGCCTCTCGAAGAGCTGGTGCTCCATCCGCAGCGCCGCCGAGGGGCCCGGACCGGCCCCGAACGCCTTCTGCTCCCGCGCCTGCGCGTACCGCACGGCCGTCTCCACCGCCCGGTCGAAGGGCCCCGAGCGCCCCTCGGCCTCCGCCGTGCGCCGCGCCGCCGCGAAGACCTTCTCGAAGACGTACGGGACCCCCAGCACGAACGTCGGCCGGAAGGCCGCCAGGTCCGGGAGCAGTTCCGAGGCGGCGAGCGCCGGCTGGTGGCCGAGCTTGACCCGCGCCCGTACGGCGGCCACCTCGACCATCCGCCCGAAGACGTGGGCCAGCGGCAGGAACAGCAGGGTGGACGGCTGCTCGCCCGGCCCGGCCCGGAAGACCGACTGCCAGCGGGACACCAGCGTGTCGGCCTCGAACATGAAGTGCGCGTGGGTGAGCACGCACCCCTTGGGGCGGCCCGTGGTCCCCGAGGTGTAGATGACGGTGGCGACCGCGTCGGGGGTCACGGCCCGCCGGTGCCGGTGCACCACGTCCTCGTCCACCCCCCGCCCGGCCGCCACCAGTTCCGCCAGCGCCCCCGCGTCGAGCTGCCACAGCATCCGCAGCTCCGGCAGCCCCTCGATCACCGAACCGACCGTCATCGCCTGGTCCTCGTCCTCCACGACGCACCCGGTGCAGGAGGAGTCGGAGAGGATCCAGTGCACCTGCTCCGCCGAGGACGTCGGGTAGACGGGGACGGGCTGCGCGCCGATCGCCCACAGCGCGAAGTCGAACAGGGTCCACTCGTAGCGGGTGCGCGCCATCACCGCGACCCGGTCCCCGAAGCGCACCCCCTGGGCCAGCAGCCCCTTCGCGAGCGCGAGCACCTCGCCGGCCAGTTCCGCGGAGGTCACGTCCCGCCACGCCCCGGCCGTCTTGCGCCCGAGCGCCACCCCGTCGGGGTCCTGCCCGGCATGCTCGAAGACCACGTCGGCCAGGCCGCCGACCGGCGAGCCGCTGACCACGGGGGGCACGGTGAACTCGCGCAACATTCCGCTCCTTGGGTCCCGGGCGCCGAGACGCTACCCCACCGGCCGCGCCCCCCGGCACCCCTGCGGAGATCTCCACAGGATCCCCCCGCGCGCCACCCCGCGTGACCTGCGCACTCGTCCGCCGGAACCCCGAAGGGGCGTCACCCGGACCACCGTTCGGCCCCCACCGGGGACGTCACCCCGCGGCCCCCACCGGGGACGTCACCCCGGTCCGTCCTACGCCGGCCGGCTCAGGCGGTCGCCGCCCGCCAGGACGGCCGCCGCCAGGGCCTCCGCGGCCGGCGTCGGACGGCGGCCCTGGAGCAGGGCGAACTCCACCGGGCCCAGCTCCGGCAGCCCGCCCACCCGCACCAGCCCCGGCGGGATCAGCCCCCGGGTGTGCGCCATCACCCCCAGCCCCGCGCGGGCCGCCGCGATCAGACCGCTCAGGCTGCCGCTCGTACAGGCGATCCGCCAGGCCCGCCCCTCACGCTCCAGCACCTCCAGCGCCCGCGCCCGGGTGATCCCCGGCGGGGGGAACACGATCAGCGGCACCGGGCGCTCCGGGTCCAGCCGCAGCCCCTCCGCCCCGATCCACACCATCCGGTCCCGCCACACCAGCCGGCCCCGCTCGTCCCCGGGCCCGCGCCGCTTGGCCAGCACCAGGTCCAGGCGCCCCGCGTCCAGCCGCTCGTGCAGGATGCCCGACAGCTCGACCGACAGCTCCAGGTCCACCTCGGGGTGCTCGTGCCGGAACCCCTCCAGGATCTCCGGCAGCCGGGTGAGCACGAAGTCCTCCGACGCCCCGAACCGCAGCCGCCCGCGCAGCCGGGTCCCGGTGAAGAAGGCCGCCGCCCGTTCGTGCGCCTCCAGGATCGTGCGCGCGAAGCCCAGCAGGGCCTCCCCGTCCTCCGTCAGCGCGACGCTGTGGGTGTCCCGGGCGAACAGCGGCCGGCCGGTGGCCTCCTCCAGCCGCCGCACGTGCTGGCTGACGGTGGACTGCCGCACCCCGAGCCGCCCCGCGGCCTGGGTGAAGCTGAGCGTCTGGGCCACGGTGAGGAAGGTCCGCAGCTGCACCGGGTCGTACACACCCCCAGACTATGCGCGGCCATCACGGAACGCGATGACAGTCAGAGCGGTGTGCGGGTTTCCCGATGACCGTCCACCGGCGACGATGGGAGCCGCCCCTCCGCCACGGGGGCGCCCTTTTCCGACAGCAAGCGAGCACCGCCATGCGACGCCCCCGCCTCCCCGCCCGCCTCCCCCTGGACCCCTACGTGTCGGCACTGCTCGCCACCGTGGGCCTCGCCGCGCTGCTCCCCGCCCGCGGTCCGGCGGCCGCCGTCGCCGAGGGCGCCTCCTCCGCAGCCGTGGCCCTGCTCTTCTTCCTCTACGGGGCCCGGCTCTCCACCCGAGAGGCCCTCGACGGACTGCGCCACTGGCGCCTCCACCTCACCGTGCTGGCCTGCACCTTCCTGCTCTTCCCGGCCCTCGGCCTGGCCGCCCGCGCCTTGGTCCCCGCCCTCCTGTCGCAGCCCCTCTACCAGGGCCTGCTCTTCCTCTGCCTGGTCCCCTCGACCGTCCAGTCGTCCATCGCCTTCACCTCGATCGCCCGGGGCAACGTCCCCGCGGCCATCTGCGCCGGCTCCTTCTCCAGCCTCGCGGGCATCGTCCTCACGCCCCTCCTCGCCGGTGCCCTGCTCGGCGGCGGCAGCGGCGCCCTCTCCACCGACGCCCTCCTCAAGATCGTCGTGCAGCTGCTGCTCCCCTTCCTCCTCGGGCAGGTCCTGCGCCGCTGGGTCGGCGGCTTCCTGACCCGCCACAGGAAGGTGCTCGGCTACGTCGACCGGGGCTCGATCCTGCTCGTCGTGTACGCCGCCTTCAGCGCGGGCATGGCCGCCGGCGTCTGGCACCGGGTCGGCCTGCGGAGCCTGGGCGCGCTGATGGCCGTGGAGGCCGCGCTCCTCGCCGTCATGCTCCTCGCCACCTGGTACGGGGCCGCCCGCCTCGGCTTCGGCCGCGAGGACCGGATCGCGATCCAGTTCGCCGGGTCGAAGAAGAGCCTCGCCGCCGGACTCCCCATGGCCAGCGTCCTGTTCGGGGCCCAGGCGTCCCTCGCCGTGCTACCGCTGATGCTCTTCCACCAGATGCAGCTGATGGTCTGCGCCGTCCTGGCCCGCCGGCGCGCCCGCGACCCGCTGACCCCGGACGGCGTCCAACTCCCCGGCACCCGTGTGGCGGAGGTCTCCCCCCGGCTCCAACACCCCGCTCCGCGCGGCCGGTAACGTGCGTCGGTGACCTGGATACGCCCGCTCGCCGCCCATGCCCCGCGCCCCTGCACCCTCGTGGTCTGCCGGGGCTGCTGCTGCGGGGACCCCCGCAAGAACCCCGGCACCGACCACGCGGGCCAGCTCGCCCGGCTCCAGGAGGCCGCCGCCGCGTCCGGAGGCCGACTGGCGGTGCGGACCAGCGACTGCCTCGGGCCCTGCGAGCGGGCCAACGTCATCGTGGTCCAGCCGACCACCGAGGCCCGCCGCCGGGGCGCCCGCGCCGTCTGGTTCGGCTGGGCCCTGGACGACACCGCCACCGACGAGATTATCGCCTGGGCCGCGTCCGGCGGCCCCGGCACCACCCCGCTCCCGGCCACCCTCGACCTGCACCGCATCGACCCCCCGGAGCCGAAGCCGGCCGCCACCCCGCGCCGGGGCCGCCGCCGGTAGCCGGGCGCTCGCTACGCCGCGTCGGGGGCGGGCAGGAGGATCCGCTCCTCACCCGCGTAGATGTTCATGTCCGGCCCCCGCAGGAAGCCCACCAGCGTCAGCCCCGAGTCCAGGGCCAGGTCCACCGCGAGCGAGGACGGCGCCGACACCGACGCCAGCACCGGGATCCCGGCCATCACGGCCTTCTGCGCCAGCTCGAAGGAGGCGCGGCCCGAGACCAGCAGGACCGCCCCGGCCAGCGGCAGCCGCCCGTCCTGCAGCGCCCGTCCGACGATCTTGTCCACGGCGTTGTGCCGCCCCACGTCCTCCCGCAGGTCGAGCAGCTCGCCCTCCGCCGAGAACAGCCCGGCGGCGTGGAGTCCGCCCGTGCGGTCGAAGACCTTCTGCGCCGCGCGCAGCCGGTCCGGCAGCAGGGAGAGGAGGTCGGCGGGGATCCGCACGGGATCCGCCGCGAGCCCCGGGAAGCGGGTCGCCGTGCGCACCGCGTCCAGGCTGGCCTTGCCGCACAGGCCGCAGGAGGAGGTCGTGTAGACGTTCCGCTCCAGCGTGATGTCCGGCACCGGAACCTCGGGGGCCAGCTGCACGTTCACCACGTTGTAGGTGTTGGAGCCGTCCTCCGTGGCCCCCTCGCAGTAGGTCACGGCCCGGACGTCCGAGGCCCGCGCGATCACGCCCTCGCTGACCAGGAATCCCGCCGCCAGCGCGAAGTCGTCACCGGGGGTGCGCATCGTGATGGCCAGCGGCTTGCCGTTCAGCCGTATCTCCAGCGGCTCCTCGGCGACGAGGGTGTCCGGCCGGACACCGGCCGCCCTGCCCCGTACCCGTACGACGCGGCGCCGCTCGGTGACCCGTCCCATCGCGATCAGCCCGTCCGTTCCGTTCCCGTCGCACACCCGATCGTGCACCTGACGAGGACATTCTCCCGGATCCCGGACGGGCCCCGTCTCCGGTCAGGAGGATGCTCGGAATTCTCCAAATTCCCATGGCCTAATCCTGTTGGGTTACACGCAGACGTACTCATCAGTAGCAGGAGAAGGTGAATGATCCTGACTGCCGTACAAAGGGGGATCCCGCCCATGACCGGTTCACGCGTGGTGGCGCTTGGGCACTACCAGCCCGCGAAGGTGCTCACCAACGAGGACCTCGCGGCCATGGTCGAGACGAGCGATGAGTGGATCCTCTCCCGGGTCGGTATCAGGACCCGCCACATCGCCGGTCCCGAGGAGCCGGTCGACGAGCTGGCCTACCAGGCCGCCGCGAAGGCCCTGGCCAACGCCGGCCTGACCCCCGACGACGTCGACCTCGTGCTGGTGGCCACCTCCACGGCCATCGACCGCTCCCCGAACATGGCCGCCCGCGTCGCCGCCAAGCTGGGCATGAGCAGTGCGCCCGCCGTGATGGACCTGAACGTCGTCTGCTCGGGCTTCACCCACGCCCTCGCCACCGCCGACCACGCCATCCGGTCCGGATCCGCCACCCGCGCCCTGGTCATCGGCGCCGACAAGATGGCCGAGATCACCGACTGGAGCGACCGCACCACCTGCGTGCTGACCGGCGACGGCGCCGGCGCGGCCGTGGTCGAGGCCTGCGCCGAGCCCGCCATCGGCCCCGTGCTGTGGGGCTCGGTCCCGGAGATGGGGCACGCGGTGCGCATCGAGGGCACACCCCCGGTCTTCGCGCAGGAGGGCCAGTCCGTCTACCGCTGGACCACCAGCCGGCTGCCCGCGCTCGCCCGCAAGGCCTGCGAGAAGGCCGGGATCACCCCCGAGGAGCTGGCCGGCGTCGTCCTGCACCAGGCCAACCTGCGGATCATCGAGCCCCTCGCCGCCAAGATCGGCGCCGTGAACGCCGTCGTCGCCCGGGACGTCGTCGACTCCGGCAACACCTCGGCGGCCAGCATCCCGATGGCCCTCTCCAAGCTGGTCGAGCGCGGCGAGATCCCCTCCGGCGCCCCGGTCCTCCTGTTCGGCTTCGGCGGCAACCTCTCGTACGCCGGCCAGGTCATCCGCTGCCCTTAGGGCGCGCCTTGCGGATCAGACCGGGCCCCGCCCGGCGCCCGCCCCGTACCGGGGCGGGCCCCGCCGTATCCGGCCCCGGAGCATGCCCGCAGGTCAGCGCGGCGTGGCGGGCCGGCGGCCGGGCGGGAAACCTGGTCGGAGGCCCGCCGATCCTTTGCTATTGTTGTCCATGTCGCCGCGGGAAACCGGGGCCGACCACCGGTCCGGGTGGCGGAATGGCAGACGCGCTAGCTTGAGGTGCTAGTGCCCTTTATCGGGCGTGGGGGTTCAAGTCCCCCCTCGGACACAGACGAAGAACCCCACTCCGGTGGGGTTCTTCTTTTGCGTTCCGGGGCGGAGCCGCGCGGGCTGCCGCAGAACCCGGTGGCCGGATCCGCCCGTGCGGCATCATGGGCCTGACCGGGTCGAGGGGGAGCAGCGTGCCGCAGGACGAACCGCGCAACGAGGTCGTGATCGCCGGGCGGTACCGCCTGGGGAAGAGGCTGGGCCGCGGCGGCATGGGAACCGTCTGGCAGGCCTCCGACGAGCTCCTGGGCCGTTCGGTCGCCGTGAAGGAACTCCACGTCGGCGAGGGCGAGCGTACGGCGGGGGCGCTGCGCGAGGCGCGCACCGTCGCCCAGATCAAGCATCCGCACGTGGTCGTCGTGCACGACGTCGTCGAGGACGACGGCCGGCCGTACATCGTCATGGAACTCGTCGAGGGCGGCTCGCTCGCCGACCGCCTCACCGCCGACGGCCCCCTGGACGCCGGCGAGACCGCCCGCGTCGGACTCGCCCTGCTCGGCGCCCTCGGCGCGGCGCACGAGCGCGGGGTGCTGCACCGGGACGTCAAGCCCGCCAACGTCCTCATGGAGGCGGGCACCGGACGGGTGGTGCTCACCGACTTCGGCATCGCCCGCCTCGCGGGCTCCACCACCATCAGCGAGACCGGCGCGTTCGTGGGCTCGCCCGAGTACACCTCTCCCGAGCGGATGCAGGGGGCCGACGCCGGCCCCGCGTCCGACCTGTGGTCCCTGGGCGCCCTGCTGTGCGCCGCGCTGACCGGCGAGTCCCCCTTCCACCGGGACTCGCTGGGCGGGGTCCTGCACGCCGTCGTCCACGACGAGATCCGCCCGCCGGCCCAGGCCGGGCCGCTGACCCCGCTGGTCCGGGGCCTGCTGGAGCGCGACCCCGGGCGCCGGCTGGAGGTGGCTCAGGCCCGTCGGATGCTGTCGGCGTACGTGACCACCGGCAGCCTCCCCCTCCTCGGCCACGCCCCCGGCCCGCACCGGCCCGTCGGCCCCGCGGCCCCCGCCCCGGCCGGCTACACGCCGACCGAACGCGCCACCGCGCACACCGGGCCCGCGCCGCAGCCCCGGGCGGGCCTGCGCGTCGGGCTGGTCGCCGCGCTCGTCCTGGCGGCCGTCATCGGCTCGGTCGCCGTGACCTCCCTCCTCTCGGACCGTACGGACGCCGGGGGGCGGCCGGCCGCGCAGGGCGAGCGCGCCACGCCTTCCCCCGGCGCGGCGACGACCGGCCCGCGGCTCCCGGTGGTGTCGGCGCCGGCCGCGGCGGCCACGGCGACGGCCACCGCCACGGTGACCGCCACCGCCCCGCCCCCGCAGGCGCAGCCCGGCAGGGCCGCGCCCGACGGGTACCGGACGGTGGCGGACCCGGACGGGTTCGCCCTCGCCGTACCCCTGGGCTTCCAGCGCACCACCGACGACCAGCGGGTCTTCTACGTCTCCGCGGACGGCGCGTTCCGGATCGGCATCAAGGTCGGGCCCTCGTCGCCGGGCGGCCCGCTCGCCGCGATGCGGCGGTCCGACGCGGACGGCCCGTCCAACAACCCCGGCTACCGCGACCACTCGGTCGTCCCCACCACCCACGACGGACTCCCTGCGGCCCTGTGGGAGTTCACCTGGAACGGCTTCACCGCCGCCGAGGGCGCCCGGCACACCTACGACCTGTGCTGGGACGAGAACGGCCGGATGTACGACGTCTGGGTGTCGGCCCCGGTCGGCCGCCTCGCGCAGGCCAGGGCCCACTTCGACACGGCCCTGGACTCCTTCGTCCCCGGCGCCTAGACCCCCGCGCGACCCGCCCCCGCGGGCCCCGCGATCCGTCAGGTGCCCAGGACCACCAGGCCCCCGCGGGCCGGCAGGCTGCCCGGAGCCAGGGGGCCCAGGGTCCGGGGGAGGGCCAGGCGAGGGCCGCCGCCCCCCGGGCCGGTGTCGTCGAACAGGTACGCCGCCCCCGACACGGAGTCGCTGACCAGGTGCGGCCCGGAGGCCGACTCCGTGAACCGGGCCAGCGGGGTCCGGAAGACCCGGCCCAGGTGGCGCAGGGCCTCCGGGGTCGGCGCGGTGTCCGCCGCGGGCACGGCCCCGGCCGCCCCATCCGCCGGGGTGTCCGGGGGGATCGCACCCGACAGCAGCAGGGCCAGCAGCACGGGGACCGCCTTGCGGCGCAGGGCCTCCGTCGCTCCGCGCAGGCGGTGGGCGTGCGCGGCGGGCAGGGAGAGCGCCAGGCTTCCGGCGGCGCCGCCCGTGGCGATGGGCACCGCCGCGCAGACGACGCCGGGGGAGTACTCGCGCAGGTCGAAGACCGGGGCGCCGGGGGCCAGCGCGTCCAGGGCGCTGAACAGGACCCGGCTGTCGGTGATGGTGTGCGGGGTGAGCCGGGCCGGGCGGTGGCGGGCCACGTGGTCGGCCCGGACGTCGTGGTCGAGCTGGGTCAGCAGGCACTTGCCGACCGCGCTCGCGTGCGCGGCGTCCCGGAAGTCCACCCACTCCCGCACCGGCGGAGCGCCCGGGCCGTCCGCCATCTGGGTGATCCGGACCTCCCCCTCCGCGTACCGGCTCAGGTAGACGGCGGCGCGCGCGCTGTCCCGGGCCAGCGCCAGGGTGCGCTGGAGCTGGTCCGCCAGGCCCGCGCCGCCCGGGGCCGCGAGCCGGTCCAGGGCCGGGCCGGGCGCGTACACCCCGGCGCCCGGGCGGGAGGCGTACTCCTCCTCGCACAGCATCGACAGCAGTGGGCGCAGCGCCGCGTCCGTCAGCCCGGTCCTCCGCGCGAGCCGCCCGGCCCGCACCCCCAGCGGGTGCCGCTCCAGGACCCGTACGACGTCCAGGGCGCGCCGCGCCTGCTCCATGGCCTCGCCGGTGTCGGTCCGCACCGCCGTCCCGCGCGCGGCCGACGCCGGCGCGGGGTGGCGCGGCGGGCCCGCGGCGGGGCGCGGCCGGCGCTCCCGCCGCTCACGGTGCTCCGGCACCGGGGGCGGCGCCAGGAAGGCGGTCAGCACCCCGGGGAGCTCCGGCCGGGGCAGCGGCACCGGGCCCAGGTCGGGGTCGTCGCACTGGTCGACGTACCGCAGGACGGCCGCCTGCGCGCACAGCCGGACCTCGCGCAGCTCCCGGCGGCCGCCCGGCCGGAAGCCCCGGCGGCCCAGCTCGCGGGCCCAGAGGCGGGCGTCGTGGTGCTCGCCGCGCCGGGAGTGGTCGAGGAAGAGGCAGTAGGCGGCGGGGGCGGTGCGCGCGCTCCCGGACCCGGCGGCGAACTGCCACCAGAACCGCGCGCCCTCGCGCAGCCCCGCCAGGTGCAGCAGGCAGCCGAAGACGAGCGCCCCCGGCGGGTCGGCGTGGGTGCCGTCGGCGAACCGGCCGAGGTCGCGCCCGGCCTGCGGGTCGCACACCACGGCCAGGCAGGCGGCCTTGAGGTCCCGGCGGGCCCGTTCGGAGTCCAGCGGGCAGTCCCGGGCGGGGTCGCTCCAGCCGAAGGGGCGCCGCCGGCTGCGGTTCGTCGCGGCCGGGGCGCCGGGGGCGCGGGGCGGGCGCAGCAGGCGGGCCTCGGCGGCGCCCAGGTCGTAGTGCGGGTAGCGGTCGCGCACGCCCGCGCGCGCCAGGAACTCGGACAGGGCGCGGGGGGCCGGGCCGGAGCCGCCGTGCGCGCCGGTGCGGTCGTCGGCGGCACTCATGATTCGGGGGCGGCGTCGAGCAGCCGCGCGAGGCGCCGGTGGGCCTGGCCGAGCTGCGAGCGGACGGTGGCCTCGTCGACCCCCATCACGGCGGCGGCCTCGCCCGGGGAGCAGTGGAGCCCGTAGCGCAGCACCACGGTGTCGCGCTGCCGCTCGGCCAGGCGGGCGACGGCCTGGTAGAAGCGGATGGTGTCCGTCAGCACCTCGTACTGGTCGGGGTGCACCTCCTTGAGGGCCGCCTCGAAGGCGCTGATGTCCATCGGCTCGGGCCGGCGCAGGCGGGGGTCGCGGCGCTGCTGCCAGTCGACGATGCGCTGCTTGAGCACGGTCCAGGCGTAGGCGTCGAGACGGTCCATGTGCAGCATGCGCAGCCATTCGTGCATGATCGAGTCGAAGGTGGCGTCCACCGCGTCCTCGGCATCGGCGTCGGAGCCGAGCTGGAGGTACGCGAAGCGCATGTACGCCGGCCGCCGGTTGCTGTGGAAGGCCCAGTACGACAGGCGCGCGGTCGGGTTCCACTGGCTCATGGGCGTCGGCTGCCGCCGCCGGCTGGGCAGTCCCACGGCCCCGCCGGACTCCTCCGGTCCGCCATCGTTCACCGTTCCCCACCTCATCCCCTGGTGCCGGTCCATGAGAGCAGTACCGGCGCACTCGGGGGGCGTGGAGGAGAAACCTGAAGGGATTACGTTGGGTGGTGACCGGTTCGTGAACGAAGTCGATCAGGCGGAGGGTCGGTCGGCACGTACGCATATCCCGGCGGCACGTACGCCTTCGGAGGCCCGCCCGCGGGCCTCCGCCGTCCCCTCCCGCGCCCCGGCGCGGGGTCCCCGTCCGCCCTCCGGATACCGGTCGGGGTCCGCGCCCGCGGTTCGATACGATGAACCGCCTCACCATGCGTATTCGGCACGGCACGCCCCCGGCGGGCCGCCGCCGCACGGAGCCGCATGGATCCGTAGAAATGAACTGAAATGGAGCATCCGAGGATGGCTCGACACCTGATCACCAGCGCGCTTCCCTACATCAACGGGATCAAGCACCTGGGCAACATGGTCGGGTCGATGCTTCCGGCGGATGTGTACTCCCGGTACCTCCGCCAGCGCGGCCACGACGTCCTCTACATCTGCGCCACCGACGAGCACGGCACCCCCGCCGAACTCGCCGCGAAGGAGGCCGGGATCTCCGTCGCCGACTTCTGCGCGCAGGCCCACGACGCCCAGAAGGCGGTCTACGACGGCTTCGAGCTGTCCTTCGACTACTTCGGCCGCAGCTCCTCCGCGCAGAACGCCGAGATCACCCAGCACTTCGCGCGGCAGCTCCAGGCGAACGGCTTCATCGAGGAGCGCGCGATCCGGCAGGTGTACTCGCCCGCCGACGGCCGCTTCCTGCCGGACCGCTACGTCGAGGGCACCTGCCCGCACTGCGGCTACGACAAGGCGCGCGGCGACCAGTGCGAGAACTGCACCCGCGTCCTGGACCCCACGGACCTGATCGAGCCCCGCTCGGCCATCTCCGGCTCCACCGAGCTGGAGGTCCGCGAGACCAAGCACCTCTTCCTCCTGCAGTCCAAGCTCCAGCACGAGGTCGAGGCCTGGGTCGCGCGCCACGAGGAGGAGTGGCCGCAGCTGGCCTCCTCCATCGCCCGCAAGTGGCTGACCGAGGGCCTCCACGACCGCGCCATCACCCGCGACCTCGACTGGGGCGTCCCGGTCCCGGCCGACACCTGGCCCGAACTGGCCGCCGAGGGCAAGGTCTTCTACGTCTGGTTCGACGCGCCGATCGAGTACATCGCCTCCACCAAGGAGTGGGCCGACGCCGACCCGGCCGCCCGCGACTACAAGGCGTGGTGGTACGAGGCCGAGGACGTCCGCTACACCCAGTTCATGGCCAAGGACAACGTCCCGTTCCACACGGTGATGTTCCCCGCCACCGAGCTCGGCACCCGCGAGCCGTGGAAGATGGTCGACTACGTCAAGGCCTTCAACTGGCTGACCTACTACGGCGGCAAGTTCTCCACCTCGCAGAAGCGCGGCGTCTTCACCGACCAGGCGCTGGAGATCCTCCCGGCCGACTTCTGGCGCTACTTCCTGATCGCCAACGCCCCCGAGTCCGACGACTCCTCCTTCACCTGGGAGCACTTCGCCGCCACGGTCAACAAGGACCTCGGCGGCACCCTCGGCAACTTCGTCAACCGCGTCCTGACCTTCTCCCGCAAGAAGTTCGGCGACGAGGTCCCGGCCGGCAGCCCCGCGGGCGAGGCCGAGGCGAAGCTGGGCGAGCAGATCGCCGAGCTGCTCGCCGAGTACGAGGGCCACATGGAGACCCTCCAGTACCGCAAGGCCGCGGCCGCGCTGCGCGCCCTGTGGTCCGCCGGCAACGCCTACCTGGACGAGAAGGCCCCCTGGCTGGAGGTCAAGACCGACCTCGACGCCGCCGCGCTCACCCTGCGCACCGCGATGAACCTCATCCACCTCTACTCGGTGGTCTCCGAGCCGTTCATCCCGGCCTCGGCGCGCGCCATGCGCACCGCGTTCGACCTGCCCGGCGACACCGCGACCTGGGTGACCCCGGAGCAGGCCAGGGCACTGGACGCGGTCCCCGCCGGGACCCCGTTCACGGTGCCGCCGGTGCTCTTCGCCCGGATCACCGAGGAGGACCTGGAGTCCTACCGCGAGCGCTTCGGCGGTTCCCCGGAGGCGTAAGGCCCCCGACCCCGCCGCCCGAAGGGCGCGACCCCGCCGGGGTCGCGCCCTTCGGCGCGTCCGCAAGAAGCGGCCGGGGTAGGGAAAACCCCACCCCGGAAGCTCCGCCTGGACGTGCAGACCGGGCCGGGTCCGCCCGGCTGGAATGGGGCCATGACCCCTTCCCGTACCGCGCGGTGGACCGCCGGCTGGCTGCTCGCCGCCGCGTGGGCCCTGTCCTTCCCGCTGTTCTCCACCCTGGCCCCGCACCGCCTGTGGGGGTGGTGCGCGGGGGCCGGATACCTCGCCGCCGCGGCGGCCACCGCCCTCGGCCGGCGCCGCGCGGCGCTCGGCGCGGCCCTGCTGGGCGCCGTCGCCGTCCCCCTCCTGTTCCTGGTCCTGACCGGGCAGGGCCAGTCCGAGGTCGGCGTGATCGAACGGTCCGGGCGGCTCCTCCTCGACACCGGGAAGACGTACGTCGACCACCCCGCCGGGGTGGGGGAGTACACCCCCTACCTCCCCGCCGCGTCCCTCCTCGGCCTCCCCCGCGCCCTGCTGGAAGGCGGCTCCGGCGGGGGAGGGGAGTGGGCGGTCCGGCTGCTGGGCGACGCCCGCCTGTGGTGCGCGGCCGTGCTCTTCGCCGGCCTGCGGGCCGGCCGCCGCCTCCTCGGCGCAGGCCCTTCACCCCTGCTCCCGCTGCTGGTGGCCTCGCCGGTGGTGGCGCTGCCGCTGGCGGTGAGCGGGGTGGACCTGCCGCTGGCGGGGCTGTGCTGCCTCGCCCTCGCGGCGGCCGCCTCCGGGCGCCCGGGTCTCGCCGGGGCGGCCCTGGGCGCCGCGTGCGCCCTCAAGTGGACGGCGCTGCCCGCGGTGGCGGTGGCGGCGGCCCTCCTCGGCTCCCGCTCCGGTGCCCGGGCGGCGGTCCGCTGCGCGGTGGTGGCGGGGGCGGTCACGGCCGCCCTGGTGCTGCCGGGCGCCGTGCTCCAGCCGGCGGAGCTGTGGCGGCAGGTGTTCGCCTTCCCGACGGGCCGGGCGCCGGTGCCGACCCCGGCGGGCAGCCCCCTGCCGGGGCACCTGCTCGCGGAGCTCGGGCCGTGGGGCTGGTACCTGACGGTGGCCCTGCTGGTGGCGGCCGGCCTGGCGGTGGCGCTCTCGCTGCGGGTGCGCCCGCCGCGCACGCTGGTGGCCGCGGCGGACCGCCTCGCACTCGGGCTCACCCTGGCCTTCGTGCTGGCCCCGGCGGGGCGCTTCGGCTACCTGGCGCTGCCCGTGCTGCTGGTGGTCTGGGCTCGCTCGGCGGCCCCCGCGGGCCCCGTCCCCTCGCGGGTGGTGGCCCGGTCCCGGACGCGGGGGCCGCGGTCGGCGCCGGTCCGCTGACGGTCCGGGGTCAGGGCGTGCCGGCGCCCTCGTAGCGGTGCACCCTCGCGCCGGCCTCGTTCTGCAGGGGCTGCAGCCGGTCGACCAGCTTCTGGAAGCCGCCGCTGCGGCCGTCGCTCCACTGCGCGAGCCCGACCACCATCACGCGGCCCACGCCCGTGAAGGACTGCACCAGCCCGGTCTCGGGCCCCAGGGTCGCCAGCCCGGATCCGGGCGGCGGGGCCTGCGGGCCGACCTGGTAGTCGTCGAAGGCCATCGACAGGCTGGTCACCACCCCCACGGTGTCCCGGGGGTCCCTCAGGGTGAACACGGCGAGGTTGAACTGGTTGTCCTGCGCGTCCTTGTAGAGCGCGACCTGCTCGCCGACGCAGCCCTTGCCCTCGGAGATCATGCGGGTGAGGCGGGGACCGACCGAGTCCGGCCGGGTGCAGGAGTCCAGCACCTTCGCACCCACCAGGGTGAAGGCGCCCCCGGCGCCGTCCGGGACCTCGGACGGGAAGACGTCGGCCAGCGGGACCATCGGGCGGTCGGCGGCGGCGCCGGGGGCGGGAGGCGACGCCGGGGCGGTCGGGGCGGTCGGGGAGGCCGTGGCGGCGGGGGCGGCGGGAGCGCCGGTGGCGGCCGGGGCGGAGGCCGTGTGCCTCGGCCGGGCGGTGACGCGTTCCTCGTCGGCGGGGTCCGTCATCTCCAGAGTGACGAGTGCCAGGGCCGCCATCAGCAGGCACAGTCCGAGGACGACCGGCCAGGTGCGCGTGCGCTCGGGCGCGGCGGGCTCGTGGATCGAGGCGCCGCGGACGAAGTCCTCGTCGAGGACCACGTTCCACTTGTCCTCGTCCGGTCCGTCCGGGCCTGGGGGCATCGCATCGTTCTTCGGCACCCTGAGACCCTAGTGACCGCTTCCGCCGATCTGAATGCCCCCAGGTCACAGCCTCATCACTATGCGGGCCCCGGGCTTGCGGCGCCGCGCAGGTGGGCCAGGACGGCCAGGACGCGGCGATTGCCCTCCGCCGGGTCCAGTTCCAGCTTCGCGAAGACGCTGCCGGCGTGCTTCACGACGGAGGCCTCGGTGACGAACAGCCGGGCCGCCACGGCCTGGTTGTTGAGGCCCTCCGCCATCAGGGCGAGCACCTCGCGCTCGCGCGGGGTCAGCCGGGCCAGCGGGTCGTCCACGGGCCGTGGGGCCAGCAGGACGCGGACCACCTCGGGGTCGATGACCGTCTGCCCCGCGTGCACCCGCCGCAGGGCGTCGAGGAACTCCTCCACCTCGCCGACCCGGTCCTTGAGCAGATAGCCCAGCCCGGCCGCAGAACCGCCCGCGAACAGCTGCGTCGCGTAGGCGGTGGCCACGTACTGCGAGAGGACCAGGACCGGCAGCGCGGGGTCCCGGGACCGCAGTTCGAGCGCGGCCCGCAGCCCCTCGTCGCGCAGCCCGGGCGGCATCCGCACGTCCGTGACGACCACGTCCGGCCGTTCGGCCTCCACGGCCCGCAGCAGGGCCGGGGCGTCGCCGACGGCCGCGAGGACCCGGTGGCCGCCGAGGGCCAGCAGCTCCGTCAGGCCCGCGCGCAGCAGCACCGAGTCCTCGGCGAGGATCACCCGGAGCACGGCACCTCCACCCGCAGCCGTGTGGGCCCGCCGACCGGGCTGGACACCGTCAGTCTCCCCCGCAACATCGCCACCCTGTCCGCGAGTCCCGCCAGGCCCGCCCCCGCGCCGGGATCGGCCCCGCCGCGGCCGTCGTCGGTGATGGTGAGGGTGAGCCGGTCGCCCTCGACCCTACCGGCGACCGCGACCCGGGAGGCGCCGCTGTGCTTGGCGGCGTTGGCGAGGGCCTCGGTGACGGTGAAGTACGCGGTGACCTCGACCGGTTCGGGCAGCCGGGGCACGTCCAGGTCCACGGCGACCGGCACCGGGTGGCGCAGCGCCACCTCGGCGACGGCGGCGGCCAGCCCGTGGTCGGACAGCACCTGCGGGTGCATGCCCCGCACCAGGTCCCGCAGCTGCGACAGGGCCAGCTTCGCCTCCCCGCGCGCCCGGCGCACGAGCACGGCCGCGCTCTCCACCGGGGGCGGGCCGCCGACGTGCACGGCCTGTCCGGGCGGACCACCCACGGGAACACCCCCTGAGGCCGGTCCGCCCGGAGCCGGGGGCGCCGGTGCGGCTGCGGCCCTGCGCAGTTCCCGCTCGGCCAGGCCCAGGGTCATGCTGAGGGCGACCAGCTGCTGCTGGGCACCGTCGTGCAGGTCCCGCTCGATGCGGCGCCGTTCCGCCTCGAAGGCCTCCACCAGCCGCACCCTCGACCGGGTCAGCTCCAGCACCCGGGCGTCCTCCTCGCGCGGCCCGAGCAGCAGCCGGGCCGTCTTGACCTGCGCCCCGGCGACCAGCGCGCCCGCGTACGCGGCGAGCACCAGCCCGGCCAGCCCCACGGCGGTCCCGCCGAGCGCCTCCAACGGTCCCGCCACCGCCTCCCCGGGTATCAGCATCACCGGCTCCGGGGCGAGGGCCCACACGATCACCGGGGCCGCCGCCAGCATCAGGGAGAGCGCCAGCAAACCCAGCACCCCGAACCCGGCCGCCCCGAAGACCACCCCGAACAGCAGCGCGTACCCCAACTCCCGCCAGGTGGCGCGCTCCCGCAGCCGCGTCCGCAGCCAGGCCGCCGGGCCGGCCCCGGCCAGCGAGGTGTGCGGATCCCCGACGGGCTCCGGCTCCACCCACCGCAGCCGCCACCGCTCCAGCTCCCCGAGCGGCACCGCCCCGGCCACGGCACCGACCAGCAGCACCAGCCCGATCCCGGCCACCGCCAGCAGCACCCCGAGCCCCAGCAGCAGGACCAGGGCGCACAGCACCCCGTACCCGAGCGCGCACCCGCCGCCCAGGTACGCCCAGCACCGCCACGGCCACCAGGACCCCAGGAACCGCAGCGGCCGCCGCAGCATCCGCCAGACGGCCACGGGAGGTTCGGGGGGCGTCTCGGCCGGCGGTGCGGCAGTGGAGGATCCGGGCATACGGCCACCCTAGGCGACGCGCCCCGCGCACCCGACGGGCCGTCACCTGCCCCCGCCGGCAGCCGCGCAGGGCCCCTCCCCGCCGCTCCGCCCCTCCCGGGGCACGGCCGGGGCAAGGGCCTGACCTGCGCGTTCCCCCGCCGTCGGGCGGCCGTCGGACGTGGCGGGCGGGCTTAGGATGCGGAGCATGACGCAGAGCGGACCCAAGACCGAGCTCGGTGACTTCCTGCGCTCCCGCCGTGCCCGGATCCGGCCCGAGGACGCGGGGCTGACCGCCTTCGGCGGGCGGCGCCGGGTACCGGGGCTGCGGCGCGAGGAGCTGGCGCAGCTCGCCGGGGTCAGCGTCGACTACTACACCCGTTTCGAACAGGGCCGCGCCGAGAACGTCTCCGAGGCCGTCCTCGGGGCCGTGGCCGCCGCCCTGCGGCTGGACGGCGCCGAGACCGCCCACCTGACCCGGCTGGTGCGCAACACCGGGCGCGGAGCCCCCGCTCCGGCGGCCCAGGAGCCGCAGCGGGTCCGGCCCGGCCTGCTCAGGCTGCTGGAGTCGATCCCCGGCACCCCGGCCTTCGTCCTGGGCCGCCGCACCGACGTCCTCGCCTGGAACCCGCTCTTCGCGGCGCTGTTCACCGACTTCACCGCCCTGCCGGCGCAGCGGCGCAACAAGGCCTGGGCGGTCTTCCTGCACCCCGCGACGCGCGACCGGTTCGCCAACTGGGAGACCAAGGCCCGCGACCTCGTCGCCCACCTCCGCTTCGACCTCGCGCGCCACCCCCACGACCCCCGCGCCCATGCCCTGATCGAGGAACTCACCGAGCACAGCCCGGAGTTCGGGCCGATGTGGCGGGCCCAGGAGGTCTCCGGGAAGACGCACGGCGGCTACCGCCTGCGGCACCCGCTGGCCGGCGGGTTCACCCTCGCCTACGAGGCCCTCAGCCTTCCGGACGACCCCGACCAGACGCTGGTCGCCTACACGGCGGAGGCCGGCTCCCCCTCCGAGGCGGCCCTGCGCCTCCTCGCGGGGGCGGCCGCCGGAGAGCGGACCCGCACCCCCGCCTGACGCCACGCCCGGCCCGCCCGGCCCGCCCGGCCCGCCCGGCCCGCCCGGCCCGCCCGGCCCGCCCGGCCCGCCCGGCCCGCCGGCCTCGCCGCCCACGCCCGGCACGCGCCCTGGCCGTAC
>NZ_JBFBDP010000063.1:0-24945 GCF_040701585.1 Streptomyces sp. NPDC093801
GTACTGCAGGGGGGACCCTGTGGGAGAGTAGGACGCCGCCGAACAATCATTGTGGGAAAGCCCCGCACCTTCTGGTGCGGGGCTTTTCTGCGTTCACGGGCAGATGCGGGCGTCGATATTTCGTTGACCAGCGGTGCGCGGGGCGTTTGGATGCGTGGGTATGGAGCAGCAGAAGAAGCACGTGATTCGGGCCGTGCGGGCCGACGAGTGGGAGAAGGTCAAGGAGCTGCGGCTGGACGCGTTGCGTGATCCGGTCGCGTCGCTGGCCTTCCTGGAGACCTACGAGCAGGCCGCCGCCAAGCCCGACGAGTTCTGGCAGGATCGGGCCGCCGGGGCGGCGGAGGGCGTGGACGTCGCGCAGATCATCGCCGAGGCGCCCGACGGGCGGTGGGACGGATCCGTGTCCGTGTTCATCGAGGACGCGGGGACGAACGACTTCCTCGGACAGGCCGTGGGCGTCGACCAGGCGCACGTCGTCGGTGTGTTCGTGCGGCCCGGGCAGCGGGGCAGCGGGCTCACCGACGCGTTGTTCGGGGCGGCCCTGGAGTGGGTGTGGGCACGGGAGGAGCCGGTGCTGGAGCGGGCGCGGCTCTTCGTGCACGAGGAGAACGAGCGGGCCGCCGGCTTCTACCGACGGTTCGGGTTCCGGGCGAGCGGGCTGGTGATCCCCAAGCCGGACGACCCGTCCGCCAAGGAGCACGAGTACGTCTTCGCGCGTCCCTAGGGCCGGTCGCCGGCCCGTCCGGCGGCGAACGCGCCGAACCGGTCGCTCTCCGACGGGTCGGCGAACAGCCGCTCGGGCAGGGCCAGGAGGCAGGTCCTGCCCGAGCGGCCCACGAGGACGTGCAGGCGCGGCGTGGCGTGGTACCAGCGGATCTGGTCCCAGGCGAGGCGGGTGGTCTGCCCGTCCCGGCACACGGTGAGGGAGTCCTCGTCCACGGTGGTGCACTGCTCGGCCGTGCTCCCGCCGCGGTGGAAGCCGCGTGCCGTGAGCAGGCGGGGCAGGACCACCAGGCCGAGGAGGGCCATGGCCGCGGCGATGCCGAGGAGGACGGGGTGCAGGGTCACGCCGTCCGCCCGGAGGGAGACGCCCGCGGCGGCGGTGAAGACGGTGGCGAGCACGACGACGGCCCGCCCGCGCCGGAACAGGCCGGCGGTCTTGGCGGCTTCGTCGTACTCGTCCCGGGTCAGGGTGCCGGTGACGGTGAACGTGTGCTGGTTGCGGAGTGCGTCGGCCACGGGAGCGGAGCCTAGGCGACCGGCCAGTCCGGCCAGCGGCTGCGGGCCTGTTCGCGGCTGCGGCACAGGGCCAGGAGGGGCAGCGTCCCGTCCGTGAGGAGGCCGGGGAGCTGGGGGACGGGGGCGACCGCCGCCACGTCCTCCAGGACCAGCGTCATTGGTGGGTCGAGCCGACCGTGGGATGACCGTACGGCCATGCGGCGGCCGTGCTCGACCACGTGCGAGGCGAGTGCGGTGAGCAGGGGCATCGCACCCGGGCGGGTGCGGGGGTCCTCCAGGGACTCACCCACTACGTAGAGGGTGCCCCCTTCGGCGGCGAACGATGCGAGCGTGAGCGCGTCCGTTCGGTTCGGGTTGCAGGCCTCGCGGATGTGGATCGAGGTCAGGCAGGAGAGGGCCCGGGCCGTCAGGTACTGGGCCTGCTCACGGCGTTCGGGGTGGGCGATCAGGGCGCTTTCGAGTTCGCCGGCGGCGCCGGCGGCGGCCTGGGGGTGGGTCCGCAGGATCCGGACCGGTTCCTGGGAGCCGTTGCCCTGGGCCCAGCGGGCCAGCTGCTTGAACGGGAGGCCGTCGAGGGCGGCCGCCTGGAGCCAGCTGCGCAGCAGGGTCTCGGCGGTGTCGGCGACGGCCGCGTCGAGCCGGGCCTGGGGGCGTACGGGGGCCAGCAGGGCGACGGCGCGGGCGGCGGCGGCGTCGCGGTCGGCGCATCCGTCGGCGGGGTTCCAGTGCATGCGGGCCGGGGTGTCGCACAGGTGCGAGGGATCGTAGAGGAGGACCGGGCCGAGTTTGGCGCGGGCGTCCTTGGTGTCCTGCCACAGGGCGGGGGAGGACGTGACCACGAGGACCGACCCCTCGGCGGCGGAGACGGCCCGGGCCGCGAGGTGGTGGCGTTCGGCGGGGGCCGCGTAGGCGAGCCGGTGGGCCGGAGGGGCGGGGGCCGTCCGGGCGGGCGGGGCGTAGCCGAAGCCGTAGCGGTAGGCCTCCTGGGCGGGCGCCGGCGTGCGGGGGGAGGCGGACGGGTGCGCCGGGCCGTGCGGCGGGGCCGGTGCGGAGACCGGGGCGTGTGCGGCGGGGGACGGCAGGGGGGCCGCCGTGGGCTGTGACGGGCCCGGGAACGCGGCCGGGGGCGTCGGCGCCGGCGTTGTCGCCGGCTCGTGGAGGGGGAGGTCGTGTCCCGGGAGGCCGTGCGGGGGCTGGGTGGGGGTGGCCGTCGGCGTCGTGAGGGCGGCGGCCGGGGACGCGTAGCGGTCCGCGTGCCGGTTCCCGTCGGGGATCGCGTTCCGGGTGGTGTGGCGGGTCCCGTCCGGGCTTCCGCTGCGGGTGGCGTCTCGGTCCCCGTCCGGGCTTCCGGTGCGGGTGGCGCCCTGGTCCGCGTCCACGTCCACGTCCGGGTGCGGTCCGGCGCCGGTGCGGCCGGGGGTCGGGGTTGAGGGCGAATGCGCAGGGGGAGCCGCGGTCGGGGTCCGGCCCCGGTCGGTGCCGGCGGTCGTGCGGGGGTCCAAGGGCTCGGACGGGCTCGGGTTCCCGTCCGGAGCCGGGCGCCGACGGGCGGGGGCGGCCGTACCCGAGGCGGTGGCCGGGCGCGTGCCCGTGGCCGCGTGCGAGGTCCTGTCGGTGGCCGTGCCCGCGTGCGCGTGCGAGTCCGTGCCCGTGTCTGCGTGCGTGCCCGTGGCCGTGCCTGAGTGCGGGCCTGCGTGCGCGCCCGTGCCTGAGTACGTGCCCGTGCCCTTGCCCGTGCCGGCGTGCGTGCCGACGTGCGTGCCCGTGCTCGAGTCCGGGTGGCTGTGGTTCGGTCCTGCGGATTCGTCCGGGTACCCGTTCGTGTCCTTGGATCGCTGCCGGGTGCGGTGGCGGGCCTTCGTGCGGGCGACCACGCCCAGGGTGAAGATCGTCAGGACCAGGAGGACCAGGAGCTGGCTGATGAACAGGCCCCAGAACAGGCCCCAGCCCGAGAGGGCCGCCGGGTCGGTGTCGGGCCAGGCGCCGGGGATGTCGTGCGGTTGCGCTATCAGGGCGCGGACGGCTCCGGGGGTGCGGGTGAAGGTGACCGTGGCCGGCCAGGCGCCCTTCGCGAAGAGGGCCGCCAGGCCGGTGGCCGACCACACCAGGACGGCGAGGCCGAGGAGGAAGGCCAGGAGGCCGACCAGTGCTCCGTCGGGGATGCCGCCGCCGCGTGCGCGGGGCTCCGTACCTCTGGCGTCGTGCATGTCGGTCAGGCCACCGTGGTCGCGGATCCGGGGCCGGTGCCCCGCTGGCGTTCGATGTACAGGGCGCGTTCCTCCGCTTCGAGTTCCGCGGCCAGCAGGTCGTCGGGGAGCTGCTGGGGGGTGGAGGACTCGGTCATGGCGCGGTCGGTGTAGACGAGGGGGCGTTCGGTCTCGGTGATCAGGTGTTTGACGACCTGGACGTTGCCGTTGACGTCCCAGACGGCGATGCCGGGGGTGAGGGTCGGGATGATCTCCACCGCCCAGCGGGGCAGGCCGAGGACGCGGCCCGTGGCGCGGGCCTCGTCGGCCTTCTGGGCGTAGATGGTGCGGGTCGACGCCATCTTGAGGATGGCTGCGGCCTCGCGGGCGGCGGCTCCGTCGACGACGTCGGAGAGGTGGTGGACGACGGCGACGAAGGACAGGCCGAGGCGGCGGCCGAACTTCAGGAGGCGCTGGAACAGCTGGGCCACGAAGGGGCTGTTGATGATGTGCCAGGCCTCTTCGACCAGGAAGATCCGTTTTTTCCGGTCCGGGCGGATCCAGGTGTGTTCCAGCCACACGCCGACGATCGCCATGAGGATGGGCATGGCGATGGAGTTGCGGTCGATGTGGGAGAGGTCGAAGACGATCAGGGGGGCGTCGAGGTCGATGCCGACCGTCGTCGGGCCGTCGAACATGCCGCGCAGGTCGCCGTCCACGAGGCGGTCGAGGACGAGCGCGACGTCGAGGCCCCAGGCCCGGACGTCGTCTATGTCGACGTTCATCGCGAGGGCGGATTCGGGTTCGGGGTGGCGCAGCTGCTCGACGATGTCGGTGAGGACGGGCTGGCGGTCCCGGATGGTGTCGACGACGTAGGCGTGCGCGACCTTGAGGGCGAAGCCGGAGCGTTCGTCCAGGCCGTGGCCCATCGCCACCTCGATGATGGTCCGGAGCAGCGCGAGCTGGCCGGTCGTGGTGATCGCCGGGTCGAGGGGGTTGAGGCGGATCCCGTCGTCGTTGGCGGCGATGGGGTCCAGGCGGATGGGGGTTATCCCCAGCTGCTGGGCGATGAGGTTCCATTCGCCGACGCCGTCCTCGCCCTGGGCGTCGAGGACGACGACCTGGCGGTCGCGGAAGCGCAGCTGGCGCAGGACGTACGTCTTCTCCAGGGCGGACTTGCCGTTGCCGGATTCGCCGAGGACGAGCCAGTGCGGGGCCGGGAGCTGCTGGCCGTAGAGCTGGAAGGGGTCGTAGATGTAGCCCTTGCCGCTGTAGACCTCGCGGCCGATGATCACACCGGAGTCGCCGAGGCCGGGGGCGGCGGTGGGCAGGTAGACGGCCTGGGCCTGGCCGGTGGAGGTGCGGACGGGCAGGCGGGTGGTCTCGACCTTGCCGAAGAGGAAGCTGGTGAAGGCGTCCGTCAGCGCGGACATGGGATCTCGCATGGGCGGCTATTCCCTCCAGCTAGCGTCGGATGCCGGTGGCGAACGGCAAGGTGTTGACGAAGGCGCGGTGGTGCTCGCGGTCGCACCACTCGAGTTTCAGGTAGGACTTGCCGGCGGAGGCGCGGATGGTGCGCTTGTCGCGGGCGAGGGCTTCGGGGGAACGCGAGGACACCGTGATGTACCCGACGAGGTTGACCCCGGCAGCGCCGCTGGCGAGATCTTCACCCCTCTGGTCGAGCCGGCCGTGTGCGGCGATGTCGCGGGGGTCGACGGTGCGGTTCATCTTGGCGGCGCGGGAGGCGTCGGCCTCGTCGTTCGTCTTCTCCGTGAGCATGCGCTCGATGGCGATCTCGGTGGGTTCGAGGTCCATGGTGACGGCGACGGTGCGGATGACGTCCGGGGTGTGGACGAGGAGGGGCGCCAGGAAGTTCACGCCGACGGGGGTCATCGGCCATTCCTTGATCCACGCGGTGGCGTGGCACCAGGGGGCGCGGGTGGAGGATTCGCGGGTCTTGGCCTGGAGGTAGGTGGGCTCCACGGCGTCGAGCTCGGCGGGCCAGGCGTTGCGCTTGGTCATGGCCTGGATGTGGTCGATCGGGTGGTCCGGATCGTACATGGAGTGCACGAGGGAGGACAGGCGTCCCTGGCCGAGGGGCTGGCGGACGCGGATGTCGGCTTCGGCGAGGCGGGCGCAGATGTCGGTGAGCTCGCGGGCCATGACGATGGCGAGGCCGGCGTCGCGGTCGAGCTTGCGGCCCTTGGTGCTGCCGGCGCGGGCGATGGTGGTGGCCTCGGCAGCGAGCTCGCGGGTGTAGTGCATGCAGGCGACGAGGTAGGCGCGGTGCTGCTCCGAGGAGGTGGAGACCATCGACTGGAGCTGGTCGTAGGAGTCGCGCAGCCAGGTGGGGGCCGTGGTGTCTCCGCGCTGGGCGACGTCCTTGGCGTGGGCGTCGGGGTCGGCGGGGAGGGTGCGGGCGAGCATCTGGAGGCGGGTGACGAAGCCGTCGCCGTTGGCGACGTGCTTGAGGAGGGTGCCGAAGCGGTCGACGAGGGCTTCCTGGTCCTCGCTGTCGCGCAGGCCGACGCCGGGGCCCTCGATCTCGATGGCGGCGGTGACGGTGCGGCGGTCGGCGTGGAGGAGGACGGCGATCTCGTCGGGGCCGAAGGGGGCGGCGAGCCAGTTGATGCGGCCGATGCCGGGTGGCGGGCCGACCTCGACCTCGCGGCCGTCGGCGGCGCGGGTGCCGGCCTCCATGGCGGAGGAGCGGTACGTGGTGCCGCGGCGCAGGGTGCGCTTGTAGCTGCGGCTGATCTCGAACCACCGGTAGAAGGTGCGGCCCTTGTAGGGGACGTACACGGCGGCGAGGGCGAGCAGCGGGAAGCCGGCGAGGCTGACGATGCGCAGGGTGAGGTCGGGGACGAGCAGGCCGCTCATCATGCCGAGGAACGCGCCGACGATGATCAGGGCGATCTCGCCGGTTTCGCGGTTCTTGCCGACGATCGCGTTCGGCCGGGCCCGGCCGATGAGATACGTGCGGCGGGGCGCGACCGGGTGGAGCTGGTGGGACTGGGTCGTCAACGCCCGTCACCTCCTGTGTTCCTCGTACTCGAGCCAGTGCGGGGCGGGGGTGCGGCGGGCGGGACGCTTGCGCCGCCGGTTCCGCTGCCGGAGCCGCGGCTGCTGTGGGCGGCCATGCCTCCGGAGATCTGGTTGGCGTCGCCGCCGGTGGAGCCGCCGCCTCCGGCGCGGTGGGCGCCGCCGCGGCTGCTGTGGGTCTTGATGCCCTGGGAGACGAGGGAGGCCGGGGAGCTGATGACGGCGGCGGCCTGGGCGCCGTCGGTGGCCTGCTTGCGGTTGCTGCGGGCGGAGGCGATCTCGTCGCCGAAGCCGGGCACGAAGCGGTAGATCATGGCGGAGGCGAAGATCGCCAGGAGGATGATGGCGAGGCCGGAGACGACGGCGGAGAAGGCGTTGGGGCCCTTCTCTCCGGAGAGGGCTCCGGCGAGGCCGAGGACGATGACGATGACCGGCTTCACGAGGATGACGGCGATCATGATGCCGGCCCAGCGGCGGACGTGGCCCCACATGTTGCGGTCGACGAGTCCGGCGTAGACGACGGTGCCGAGGAGGGCGCCGACGTAGAGCAGGGCGGCGCGGATGACGAGCTCCAGCCAGAGGACGCCGGCGGCGAGGACGGTGACGAGGGCGACGACGATCAGCATGATCGGGCCCCCGCCGATGTCCTCGCCCTTCTTGAGGGCGTCGGTGAAGGAGCCGAAGAAGACGTCGCCCTGGCTGCCGGTGGCGGAGGCGATGACGTCGGTGACGCCGTCGGTGGCGGAGACGACGGTGTAGAGGATCAGGGGGGTGAAGGCGGAGGCGAGGACGGTCAGCCAGAGGAAGCCGATGGCCTCGGAGAGGGCGGTGGAGAGGGGGACGCCGCGGATGGCGCGCTTGGCGACGGCCAGGAGCCAGAGGACGAGGGTGAGGACGGTGCTGGCGGCGAAGACGACGGCGTACTGCTGGAGGAAGGCGGCGTTGGTGAAGTCGACGGTGGCGGTGCCCTTGACCGCTTCGCTGAGCTTTCCGACGATCCAGGCGGCCGCGTCGGCGCAGCCGCGGGCGAGGGAGGCGAGGGGGTTGAGGGCGTCGGTGCCCGGGTCGCCCGGGGACAGGCCGGTGCGCGGCGCGCCGCTGGAGGCGGGGCCGTTGCCGTTCTCGCAGTAGTCCCGTGCCGGGGCCTTGATGAGTTCGCAGGGGTTGTTGCTGGGCTGCGGGGTTCCCGTGGAGGTCGCGCCGGGGGTCGCCGGCGGGGTCGGGCCCGGCGTCGGTGCGGCCATCGCACGGGTCGCCAGGAGCAGCAGGCTGGTGTGCACGGCCGCGACGACGGCCGTGAGGGACATGCCGCGGCGGATGTCAGCGCGCATAGGTGAGCCCTCCGAACTGCGACACGGCTGCGGACATGTCCTCGGCCGACGAGGCCGTCTGGTCGCGGCCGACCGGAGTCGGGCCGTCCTTCTGCGCGAAGTTCGAGACCCACCAGTCGTTGTTGATCCAGCGGAGTTCGAACGTGTACGTGTACCAGCCCTCGGAGACCGGGGTCTTGGATCCCTCGCCCGCGAGGCCGAAGAGGGACGAGGACCAGACGGAGACGGTCGCGGTGTCGCCGTCGAACTTCTCCGTCTTCGTGCCGGCCGGGTTCGTACGGCTGACGAACACCATGTTCTTGGGTGCCCTGCCTCCGGCTTCCAGGCCGATCCGGCCGAGGAAGCCCGGGTCGGTGTACAGCCGGTCGAGTTCCGCCTGGCGCGTCACCGCGGTGTCCGGGGTGTAGACGGCCTGGACGATCGCCTTCCTGCGGGCGGCGTCGAACATGCCGTCGGAGCCCAGGGCGACCGTGTAGTTCGCGGCTGCGGACTGGGCGCCCTGTTCGTCGTGGGCGAAGCCCTTCGGGACGCCGGCCGACTTGGCGGTGACCGGGGCGGTGCCCGTGGGGTTGGTGGGGTTGGTGGTTGGGGGTTTGTTCGAGGTGGGGGGTTCGGGGGTGTTCTGGGAGCGGTTCGCGAAGGCGATGGCGGCGATGAGCAGGACCACGACCCCGACCACCGTGATCAGGCCGCGCGAGGCGCGGGGGGTGCGGCGGGGGGTGCCGTAGGGGTCGGAGGGGGAGTCCGGGAGGCGGGTACGGGTCTGGCCCGTACCGCCCACCTCGCCGTGGCCGGCGCCCCCGCCGTACTGGTCGTCGTTGCTCATTGCCTGTCGTCCGCCCCCTCCGCGTCGTACGACGGTAGCGCTCGTTTCCGCGCAGGCGCGGTGTGGTGATTCCTCATCAGGGTGCGGCCGGCCGCGGTGGTCCTGCTAGACGGCCATTCCGTAGACGATCGTGAAGAGGGTGCCGAGGGAGCCGATGATGAAGACTCCGGTCAGACCGGCCACGATCAGGCCCTTGCCCTGTTCCGCGCTGAACGTGTCGCGCAGTGCGGTGGCGCCGATGCGCTGCTTGGCGGCGCCCCAGATGGCGATGCCGAGGCAGAGGAGGATCGCCACGGCCATGATGACCTCGATCATGACCTTCGCTTCGTTGCCGAGACTGCCGAACGGCCCCCAGTTCGGGGCGATTCCGCCGATGATGGTGGTGATGTCGCCCTTTTCGGCTGCCAGGATCATGTAACTCACCGCCCCTGTATGGGTAGTTCCGGTAGCCCGTGCCCGATGGCAGGGGTCACGCACTATCTTCGCTGATGAAACGTCGGCCGTCGTCGACTTGGCCGGTCTCTTTACCCGATGTCCCGCGTATTGGGCCGTGCGTGCGGGTGCGTGGGGATGCGTGCGCGTGTGCGCATGCGCGTGTGTGCGTTCGTACGCATGGCCTGACCTGGTCACTCTGTGTATCACGGGGGGTGACCTCGGGCAATGACTGGAGGCCCGGGGGCCTGCGCGCCGCGGGTGTGGTGCGGTCGTGGCGCTCGGGGGGCGTGTGGGTGCGCGCGGGGCGCACGGGGACGGTGCCGGGCCGGCCCCGCCGGGTCACGTCCAGTGGGCGGGGCGGGTGAGGGTGGCGGGGATGCGGGTCGCGGGGTCGCCCTGGGCGGCGTTGAGCTGGGGCTGGGTGAGGAAGAGGGCGTCGCGCAGGTCGGCGCCGCGGAGGTTGGTGTCGCGGAAGTCCGCGCCGATCAGGTCGGCGCCGCGCAGGTCGGCGCGGCCGAGGTCGGCGGCGATCAGGTAGGCGCCGCGCAGGTTGGCCCCGCGCAGGTCGGCTCCCGCGAGGCGGGCGCCCATCAGGTCGGCGCCGCGGTGGTTCTTCCTGCGGCCCGGGGTCTTGGCGCGGGCCAGCTCGCTGGTCTTCAGGAGGAGCTCGTTGATCTCCTGGCGGAGGGCGGGGACGTCGAGGGCGGTGAGGGTCGGCGCGTCCGCCCGGGTGAGGGCCTCGGTCTTCGCGAGGAGCGTGCGCAGGGCCGGGTGGAGGGGGGCCGCCGCCGGGAGGTCCAGGGCCGCGGAGACGTAGAAGAGCAGCTCGTGCAGCTGGCGCATGACCGGGAAGGCCTCGAACATCTCGGCCCGGGTGCCGGGGTGGTCGCGCCAGTCGCGGCCGCCGAAGGTGACCTGGGAGATCTGCTGGCCCGCGCCGAAGCAGTCGAAGACCGTGCAGCCCTGGAAGCCCTGGTCGCGCAGACGTGCGTGGACGCCGCAGCGGAAGTCCTGCTGGAGGTTCTTGCAGGGGGTGCCGGCGGCCTTGTTCACGGCGAAGTCGGCCGACTTCGCGAAGGGCAGGGCGACGCAGCAGAGCGCGAAGCAGTTCGCGCAGTCTGCCTGGAGGAGCGGGAGGGCGGTGCGGGGGTGGCTGGACACCCGTTCATTGTGACGGGTGCGGGGCGGCGGGCGTCGCCGTGGGCCCGGGCGGGGCGGCGGTGAGCCGCGGGGCGGGGTGGGTGTGCGGCTCAAGTGCGTTTCGTCCGGGAGGGCTTGATCGGGTACGCGGCCGGGAGTGAGGATCTGTGCATGACAGAAGTGATCGCGGTCGGGATCATCACGCTGCTCGCCGTCATCAGCCCCGGGGCCGATTTCGCGATGGTCGTGAGGAACAGCTATCTGTACGGGCGGTCCACCGGGCTGTTCGCGGCCGCGGGGGTCGCGGGCGGGGTGCTGGTGCACGTCTCGTACACGATGCTCGGGGTGGGGCTGCTGATCGCCTCCTCGACCGCCCTGTTCACGGCGATCAAGCTGGCGGGCGCCGCGTACCTGGTGTGGATCGGGATCCGAACCTTCCGGGCGCGGGCCGAGCTGACGGTGGACCTGGCGTCGAAGCCTGAGCTGACGCGGCTGGGGGCCCTGCGCAACGGGTTCCTCACCAATGTGCTCAACCCCAAGACCACGCTGTTCGTCGTGTCCACCTTCACCCAGGTGGTGGACCCCGGCACGCCCGCGTGGCGGCAGGCCGGGTACGGGCTGTTCATGTCGGCGGCGCACCTGCTGTGGTTCGGGGCGGTGGCGCTGTTCTTCTCCCACTCCGCGCTGCGCGAGCGGATGCTCAGGGCGCAGAAGGCGCTGAACCGGGCCATCGGGTCGGTCCTGGTGGGGCTGGGGGTCGGCCTCGGGGTCGCCCGCTGAGGCGGGTGGCGGGGGTGGTGCCGCGGGTTACCTGTGGGTAGCGTGCGGCGGCATGGATGCTGAGGACGGGTTCTACGAACGGATCGGGGACGGCCGCTTCCGGGCCACCGAGGCGACGCGCGGGCCCTGGGACGCGGGCTCGCAGCACGCCGGGCCGCCCGCCGCGCTGCTCGGGCGGGCCGTGGAGGAGCGGCCGGGGGCGCGCGAGGACATGCGGGTCGCCCGGATCACGTACGAGATCCTGCGGCCGGTGCCGATCGGGGAGCTGGCCGTCGCCACGTCGGTGCTGCGGGCGGGGCGGGGCACCGAGGTGGTCGAGGCGGCCCTCACCCCGGCCGGTGCGGACGCGCCGGTGATGCTGGCGCGGGCGCTGCGGATCCGGGTGGCCGGGGAGCCGGTGCCGGCGGTGGGCCAGGGGGCGCAGGTGCCGCCGCCGGGGGAGGTGGGGGTGACGCCGTTCTTCCCCGTGCCGTGGGAGAGGGGCTACCACTCCTCGATGGAGACCCGGTTCACGGCGGGGTCCTTCACCGAGCCGGGGCCGGGGACCTGCTGGATGCGGATGCGCGTGCCGCTCGTCGCGGGGGAGGCGGTGCGGCCGCTGGACCGGGTGCTGGCCGCCGCCGATTCGGGGAACGGGATCAGCGCGGTGATGGACTTCGGGCGGTTCGTGTTCGTCAACGGCGACCTGAGCGTCCATCTGCACCGGTATCCCGTGGGGGAGTGGGTGTGCGTCGAGGCCCGCACGAGCGTGGACGCGGGCGGGATCGGGCTGGCCGACGCGCGGCTGCACGACGAGAAGGGGCCGATCGGGCGGAGCGCGCAGAGCCTGTTCGTGGCGGCGCGCTGACGCCGCTCGCCGGGCGCGGCCGAGGCGGCGCAATCACGGAGGTCCCGCCCTCCGGGCAGTGCCAGAGGTGGGTCCGCCGACGGGCGGCGGGCCGGCGAGGGCAGGCGGAACGGGCGTCAACCCACCTTCAGAACAAGGCAGTCGGTGTGGCAGGCTCGGTCGGGTGGAGCCGCTCAGAGAGATCGATCCCGCGTCCATAGGGGCGCACGCGCTGCTGGCACGCCTCGGTGCCGGCGGGATGGGGCAGGTGTACCTCGGGCGGTCGCCCGGTGGGCGGCTGGTGGCCGTCAAGGTGGTGCGTGAGGAGATCACCGGGCACCCCGAGGCGCTGGCCCGCTTCCGGCGCGAGGCGCGGACGGTCCGGGCCGTGCGGTCGGCGTACACGGCGAACCTGATCGACGCCTCGCTGGAGTCGGCGCCCTTCTGGCTGGCCACCGAGTACGTCGCGGGCCCCACGCTCGGCACCGCGGTCGGGGTGCGCGGGGCCCTGCCCCCGCAGACCTGTCGCCGCCTGGGCGCGGCGCTGGCCGAAGGCCTGGCGAGCGTGCACGCGTACGGAGTCACGCACCGGGACCTGAAGCCGCAGAACGTCATCCTCGGCGCGCAGGGGCCCCAGCTGATCGACTTCGGCATCGCGCGAGGGGTCGGTGCGACGGCGCTGACCCAGGACGGGCAGGCTCCCGGCACACCGGGCTACACGGCACCGGAGGTGCTGCTGGGCGGTGAGGCGGGCGCTGCGGCCGATGTGTTCGCGCTCGGCGCGACGCTGGCGTACGCGGCGACCGGGCGGGCGCCGTTCGGCACCGGGGTGGCGGCGACCGTGGGGTACCGGGCGGTGCACGAGCCGGTCGACGTGGCCGGGGTGGAACCGGAGCTGGCGGCGCTGATCGAGGCCTGCGTGGCGAAGGACCCGGCGGCCCGTCCGGATCCGGCGGAGGTGATCCGGCGCTGCGGGGTGCGGGACGCGCTGCTGGACGACCCGGTGTACACGGCGCTGCTGGTCCTGGGGGAGCCCGTCCCGCTGCACGAGATGCGGACGCAGGGGCCGGGGTACCCGTACGTGCCGACGCAGGGCGCCGTCCAGGCCGTGCCCGCGCGGCGCACCGGGCGCCGTGCGGTGTGGGCCGCCGCGGGTACGGCCGTGGTCCTCGCGCTCTCGCTGGCGGCCTGGAGGCTGTTCCCGCTCGACGGGAACGGCGGCCGGGGCGAGCAGGCCCGCGGTGGAGGTGCGGCCGGCGCGGCCACGCCCTCGCGGACGCCGGTGACGCCGGCCGGCGGCGGTACGGCCGGGCCCGCCTCGCCGGCCGCGTCCGAGGGCGCCGGAAAGCCCCCGGCCGAGTACATCGAGGACAACCAGATCTCCCACTACTTCTGGAAGCCGTCGGCCGATCCGGACATGGCCGCCCACGGGGTCGGGGAGTGCAACCAGCCCGCCGAGCAGAAGTCGCCCGGCGAGGGCATCCAGTACGCGGTCAAGGTGTCGGGGAAGTCCGTGACCGTCGACATGCGGATCAAGTACGCGAACCTGAACCACAGCAGGCCCGAGCCGTACTACGTGTCGGTGGCGGTCAGGTCCCCGCACGATCTGGATCCGCAGACGGGCATGCCCTACAAGGTGGACAACAAGGCGGTCGGGTTCACGAGCAAGCCGGTCGACCTCTACGGCAAGTGGGACACGGGCGAGTTCCTGACCCTCACCTACCCCGACGACTTCGCGGAGCACGTCCAGGGCAAGGCGTACGCCGGCGTGCCCATCGCCAACGACCCTGGGGACTGGACGCTGGTCTTCTACCACGTCGAGGATGACCCCACGAAGTACGCGAGCATCGCCTGCTCGGGCTTCCGAGTGGGCTAGTAGGACCGGCGACACGGGCGATTCACACGTGAAAGTGACGGGGATGGGGGAGTGTTGACGGATGCGCAGATTCTGGATGGCAGGCGGAATCGGGCTCGGGGTCTGTCTGAGCTTCCTCGTGCTCATCGTGGTCGGTACCTACTCGGCTGCGGCCGGACTCGCGGGTGGTGCGCGCGGAGGCCGGCCGCTCGGACTGGTGAAGGGCGCGGTGCCCGGCAAGTACCAGGACCTGGTGCAGAAGTGGGGCACCCTGTGCCCGGCGCTCACCCCCGCGCTGCTCGCGGCCCAGCTGTACTCCGAGAGCGGCTGGGACCCCAGGGCCGTCAGCCCGGCCGACGCCCGGGGGATCGCGCAGTTCATCCCCGGGACCTGGGCGGGCCACGGCATCGACGGGGACGGTGACGGGGACCGGGACATCTGGGACCCCAACGACGCGATCCCTTCGGCGGCCTCGTACGACTGCGAGCTCGCCAAGGACGTGGCGAAGGTGCCCGGTGACGCGACGTCGAACATGTTCGCCGCCTACAACGCCGGTGCGTACGCGGTCATCAAGTACGGCGGCGTGCCGCCGTACAAGGAGACCCAGGGCTACGTGAAGTCGATCACCGATCTGGCGAAGAGCTTCGAACGCCCCGTCGGGCGGGTCTCCCCCTCCCAGCAGGCCGCCGCAGCCGTGTACTTCGCGCAGAAGCAGCTCGGGACGCCGTACCTGTGGGGTGGGGACGGGACGCCCGAGGACAACGGGCGGTTCGACTGTTCCGGGTTGACCAAGGCGGCCTACGAGACCGTGGGGGTCGAGCTGCCGCGCGTGGCCAACGACCAGTACAACGCCGGGCCGCACCCTTCGCGCGCCGAACTGCTCCCCGGTGATCTGGTGTTCTTCTCCGACGATCTGACGAACTCTCGGGCGATCCGGCACGTCGGGCTGTACGTGGGCGGCGGCTACATGATCAACGCCCCGCGCACCGGCGCCGTCATCCGCTTCGACAAGATCGACACCCCCGACTACTTCGGCGCGACCCGGGTGACCAAGGAGGGCGCGGAGGCGCTTCCGGAGCGTTCGGCGGCCGCCCCGAAGGCCTCGTGACGTTCCGTGAAGTACAGGCCCTGAGCTGCGACGACGAGTCACTCTTGGATAACGTTGCAGTGATCATTCGATGGAGAGTGGAACCATGCCCGTGAGAACGGGCGTTCCATGGACACGGGGGTTGATCGGCGGGGGGGTTTGGAGGGGCGCACACCGCCGTGCGCCACACGGGACCTAGGCAAGCAAGGGGCCGCGTCACATGGCTGGACTCACGACCGGTGGGCCGAATGTGGATGTCAGCCTGCTGTACCGGATCAACAGCGTCGCCCGGCACGCCCCCGGCTGGCTCGACCGGGGCGTCGCCCTGCTCGCGTCCTACGGGCTGCCGCTCGCCATGGTGCTGCTCGTGCTGTGGTGCTGGCGCGGGGCGCGGCGGCAGGACGAGGCGGCCGCCGCCGAGTCGTTCGCCGCTCTGGTGTGGGCCCCGCTGGCCGCCGCACTCGCCCTGCTCGTGAACGTGCCGCTGCGCCAGTTCGTGGCGCGGCCGCGGCCGTTCGTCGCGCACGAGGGCCTGGAGGTGCTCGGAGGCGCGGGCGGCGGGCCGGGCGCCGGGTTCTCCTTCGTCAGCGACCACGCCACCCTCGCGATGGCGCTGGGCATCGGGGTGTTCCTCGCCAACCGCCGGCTCGGGCTCGTCGGCATCGGGCTCGCGCTCGTCGAGGGCCTGTGCCGCGTCTACCTGGGCGTGCACTACCCGACCGACGTCATCGGGGGCTTCGCGCTCGGCACCGCCGTCGTGCTCGTCCTCGCGCCGCTTGCCATGGCCGGACTGACCCCGCTCGTGCGGGCGCTCGCCCGGGCCCCGCGCCTGGGCCGGCTCGTGCGGGCCCGGGAGCGGGTGGTGTCCCGGCCCGTGGAGCTGGCGCAGCGGCCGGCCGAGAGCGACCTCGCCGCCTGAAGGCCCCGCGCGGCGGCCCTGACGCTCCACGTGGCGGCCTTGAAGGTCCCGCGTGGCGGTCCTGAGGGTCCCGCGCGGCGGGCCTGACGCACCCCGCGGCGGCCCTGAGACGCACCGCGTGGCGGCCCTGAGACGCTCCGCGTGGCGGGCCTGGCGCACTGCGCGGCGGCCCTGAGACGCACCGCGTGGCGGGCCTGGCGCACTGCGCGGCGGCCCTGAGACGCACCGCGTGGCGGGCCTGGCGCACCCCGCGGCGGGCCTGAGACGCACCGCGCGGCGGCGCTGGTGTCCCGCGTGGCGGGCGTCCTCTTCAGGGGTTCCACAGTGCGAGCAGCAGTGCCACCAGCAGGCACAGCCCCGCCGCGCCGAAGCACAGCACCACCGCCGTCGGGCGCGGGCGGGGCGTCACGTGTCCCCGCCCTCGCCGCCGCGGCCCGGACGCTCCGGTTCCTCGCGCCGGTAGCGGGAGCGCAGCCACAGCCCGGTGGCCGTCGCCGCGGCGGTGGTGAGCCCGACGGCCAGCGCCACGTCGGCCGGCCCGTCCGCCGAGCCCACGGGGCGCGCCCAGGCCGCCGCGGCCGGGGTGAGCGCGATCAGCAGGGCCCAGAGGAGGGCCGCGAGGCGGGGTGCGGTTCCTGGCATGCCTCCAGCGCACCCGGTCCCGTCGTCCCCGGCCAGCCGGGGCGTCCGAACGGGCGAACCGCCCGGCCGCCGTGGAGCTACGCGGCGGAGGTGTGCCGGGTGGCGTCCCTGCGGGCGAGGTCGCGGGAGCGGCGGGCGGGGCCGGTCCAGCCGCAGCTGCACACGGCCAGGCAGAAGGATCCCCGCTCGGCGGTGCTCGTGGTGTGTCCGGCGGGTGCCTGCGCGGTGTCCGCGGGGTGACGCGGGCCGGGCGCAGCGGTAAACGGAGCGACCTGCGTCGCCTTGGTGTGCGGATCCACGCCCTCAACGGTACCGGGGAAGGGCCAGCACCGGTACGGTCCCTGGCCACTTCCGGACCGTGACGGGAAACCCCGGACCTCGTTAACCGGAGCGGGTGGGGGCCTCGGGCAAGCAGCGGTCATGCGTTGGGGGTTGGCAGGCGATGGTGGTGGACCGGCACAGGCGGCGACGGCGTGCGGGCGAGGCGGTGCTCGCGGTCGGTGTGGCCGTCGCCGTGGCCGCGCTGGGCGGATGCGGCGCCGCGAGCGGGACGGTGGCCGGCGGCGGGGCGGGCGACGCCCGTCCCCCGGGCGATCCGGCGGCGGCGGTCCGGGGGGCGGCCGACGCGCTGGCCGCCACCGGGAGCGCGCGGGCCCGTACCGCGATGGAGATGGCCACCGGCGGAACCCGGGTGACCATCCGGGGCGAGGGCGGGGTCGACTTCCGCAGGCGGATGGGCCAGTTGCTGGTGATGCTGCCCGCCGACGTCAAGGGCCGGCCCGAGCACCGTCCGATCACCGAGCTGCTCGTCCCGGGCGCGCTCTACATGAAGAACCGCGGCGCCGGCGTCCCCGACGACAAGTGGGTCCGCCTCGACACGGCGGCCCTGCCCGACGGCAACCTCGTCACGGGCGGGGCCACCGATCCGCTGGCCGCTGCCGAGCTGCTGCGCGGCGCGCAGCAGGTGACGTACGTCGGAGAGACCGACCTGGCGGGCACCAAGGTCCGGCACTACCAGGGGACGACGGACATCGGACGGGCCGCGCAGAGCGCCTCCCCCGGCGTCAAGGAGGCCCTGCGGGCGGCGGCGAAAGGGTTCCGTGAGGACAGCGTGCCGTTCGACGCGTACCTGGACGAGGAGGGCCGTCTGCGGAAGGTCCGGCACCGTTTCACGTACGTCAAGAATGGCGTGATCGATGTCTCCTCGACGACGCTGCTGTACGGGTTCGGGACGCCGGTGACCGTCGTATTGCCCGCAGAGGGGGACATTTACGCCGGGAAGATCGCCGAGTAGCCGGCCGGAAGGGCCCGGGCGGTTCGTCCGGGCCATGGCTCCGCTATCCGGAAATGGTCCATCCGTGTCATGCGCGGCACGAGGGGCGGTCCCTACGCTGGGAAGCCGGGTGCCGGACGGGCGATGGCGGCAGAGAGAGGTGACACGCGTGACTCCCGCGGGCGGTACGACGGTGCAGGACCACGTGGCGCTCGCCGAGATCGAGCTCTGCGGGGAGCTGATCATCGCGGCGTCGGCCGCGGCCGAGGATCGGCTGAGCCAGGACCGGATCGACGAGGTGCTGATGGGGGTCGGGCCCTAGCCCGCCGCGGTCAGCTGCGCAGGAGCCGGGCGATGGCCTTCGTGGCCTCCTCCACCTTCGCGTCGATCTCGGTGCCGCCCTTGACGGCGGCGTCCGCCACGCAGTGGCGCAGGTGCTCCTCCAGGAGCTGGAGGGCGAAGGACTGGAGGGCCTTCGTGCTCGCCGACACCTGGGTGAGTATGTCGATGCAGTACACGTCCTCGTCGACGAGCCGCTGGAGGCCCCGGATCTGGCCCTCGATCCGGCGCAGCCGCTTGAGGTGCTCGTCCTTCTGGTGGTGATAGCCGTGGACGGGAACGGCCCCGGAGCCCTCCGCCTCGATGGTCGTCATGAGTCCTCCCGTGGTCCGGAACGAGGGGGTATATACCCCTCATGGGTATAGGTTACTTCGCCCGGGCCGCAGGGGCAGGGATCCGCAGGGCCCACTCTGCCTGATGGAGGACAGCCGAAGACCGCCGGTTAGCCGTGGCCGGGGGATACGCCTAGCATCAGCCTGACCGAATCCAATGCACCCCGAGGACCTCACGTGCGATTTCGTCTGACCCCCAGGGAGACGAGCTTCTACGACATGTTCGCCGCATCCGCGGACAACATCGTCACGGGCTCCAAGCTCCTGATGGAACTGCTCGGAGCGGATCCTTCCGCCCGGGCCGAGATCGCGGAACGGATGCGTGCGGCCGAACACGCGGGGGACGACGCCACCCACGCGATCTTCCACCAGCTGAACTCCTCCTTCATCACGCCGTTCGACCGCGAGGACATCTACAGCCTGGCCTCGTCGCTCGACGACATCATGGACTTCATGGAGGAGGCCGTCGACCTCGTCGTCCTCTACAACGTCGAGGAGCTGCCCAAGGGCGTCGAGCAGCAGATCGAGGTCCTGGCGCGGGCGGCCGAGCTGACCGCCGAGGCCATGCCGCACCTGCGGACCATGGACAACCTCACCGAGTACTGGATCGAGGTCAACCGGCTGGAGAACCAGGCCGACCAGATCCACCGCAAGCTGCTCGCCCAGCTCTTCAACGGCAAGTACGACGCCATCGAGGTGCTGAAGCTCAAGCAGATCGTCGACGTCCTCGAAGAGGCCGCCGACGCGTTCGAGCACGTCGCGAACACGGTGGAGACCATCGCCGTCAAGGAGTCCTGAACCTCGTGGACACCTTCGCTCTGGTCGTGACCATCGGTGTCGCGCTCGGCTTCACGTATACGAACGGTTTCCACGACTCCGCGAACGCCATCGCGACCTCCGTCTCGACGCGGGCGCTGACCCCGCGCGCGGCGCTCGCGATGGCCGCGGTGATGAACCTCGCCGGCGCCTTCCTCGGCAGCGGCGTCGCCCACACGGTCAGCCAGGGGCTCATCGAGACGCCCCAGGGGAGCCGGGGCATGTGGATCCTCTTCTCCGCCCTGGTCGGCGCCATCGTGTGGAACCTGATCACCTGGTACTTCGGGCTGCCCTCGTCCTCCTCCCACGCCCTGTTCGGCGGCATGGTGGGCGCGGCGCTGGCCGGCGGGACCGAGGTCCTGTGGGGCGGGGTGCTCGACAAGGTCGTCATCCCGATGTTCCTGTCCCCGGTCGTCGGCCTGCTCGTCGGCTACCTGGTGATGGTCGTCATCCTGTGGATGTTCCGCCGCGCCAACCCGCACAAGGCCAAGCGCGGCTTCCGCATCGCGCAGACGGTGTCGGCGGCCGGCATGGCCCTCGGCCACGGCCTCCAGGACGCGCAGAAGACCATGGGTGTCGTCGTGATGGCCCTGGTCATCGCCGACGTGCAGGGCGCCGACGACCCGATCCCGGTCTGGGTGAAGATCGTGTGTGCGGTGATGCTGTCGCTGGGCACCTACGCGGGCGGCTGGCGCATCATGCGCACCCTCGGCCGCAAGATCATCGAGCTGGACCCGCCGCAGGGCTTCGCGGCGGAGACCACCGGTGCCTCGATCATGTTCGCCACGGCCTTCCTCTTCAAGGCGCCGATCTCCACCACCCACGTGATCACCTCGGCGATCATGGGCGTGGGCGCGACCAAGCGGGTCAACGCGGTCCGCTGGGGCGTGGCCAAGAACATCATCCTCGGCTGGTTCATCACCATGCCGGCGGCGGCCCTGGTCGCCGCGATCTGCTTCTGGCTCGCGGACCTGGCCTTCGTCGGCTGAGCAGGGAGCGCCCGGCCGTACGGGCACCGGAACGGAAACGGGCCGGCTCCCCCCACCCAGGGGGAGCCGGCCCTCTTTCTTTCCGTCCTGCGGTGGCACCGCCATGCAGCACCGCAGGACGACCGTGCGAGCGGCCCCGGCTGTCTAGCCGAAGCGGCCCGAGATGTAGTCCTCGGTCGCCTGGACGGACGGGTTGGAGAAGATCCGGTCCGTGTCGTCGATCTCGACCAGCTTTCCGGGCTGGCCGACGGCGGCGAGGTTGAAGAAGGCGGTGCGGTCCGAGACGCGGGCCGCCTGCTGCATGTTGTGGGTCACGATGACGATCGTGAACCGCTCCTTGAGCTCGCCGATCAGGTCTTCGATGGCGAGGGTGGAGATCGGGTCGAGGGCGGAGCAGGGCTCGTCCATCAGCAGGACCTGGGGCTCGACCGCGATGGCGCGGGCGATGCACAGGCGCTGCTGCTGGCCGCCGGAGAGGCCGGAGCCGGGCTTGTTCAGGCGGTCCTTGACCTCGTTCCAGAGGTTCGCGCCCTTGAGGGAGCGCTCCACGATGTCGGTGAGCTCGGACTTCTTGAACTTGCCGTTCAGGCGCAGGCCCGCCGCCACGTTGTCGAAGATCGACATGGTGGGGAAGGGGTTCGGGCGCTGGAAGACCATGCCGACGGTGCGGCGCACCGCGACCGGGTCCACGTTGGAGCCGTACAGGTTCTCGTCGTCCAGCAGCACCTTGCCCTCGACGCGGCCGCCGGGGGTGACCTCGTGCATGCGGTTCAGGGTGCGCAGGAAGGTCGACTTGCCGCAGCCGGAGGGGCCGATGAAGGCGGTCACCGAGCGGGGTTCCACGGTCATCGAGATGTCATCGATGGCCTTGTGGCTGCCGTAGAAGGCGGAGAGGCCGCTGACGTCGATTCGCTTGGCCATGAGGGGTCACTTCGCTTTCAGTGGTCGCGTCAGCGACCGGTCTTCGGGGCCTTCCAGCGGGCGATGCCGCGGGCCACCAGATTCAGGATCATGACGAAGGCGATCAGGACGAGCGCCGCGGCCCAGGCACGGTCGTAGGAGGCTTCACTGCCGACCTTGTACTGCTCCCAGATGTACAGCGGGAGGGAGGACTGGGCACCTTCGAAGGGGTTGCCGTTGATCAGCTGCGATCCGAAGACCAGCAGCATGATCGGCGCGGTCTCGCCGGCGATGCGGGCGACGGCCAGCATCAGGCCGGTGGAGATGCCGCCGATGGCCGTGGGCAGGACCACCTTGAGGATCACGCGCCACTTCGGCACACCGAGGGCCAGGGCGGCCTCGCGCAGCTCGTTCGGGACGAGCTTGAGCATCTCCTCGGTGGAGCGCACGACGACCGGCATCATCAGGATCGACAGCGCCATCGCGCCGGCGAAGCCGGAGGGGCCGAAGCCGAGCATCAGGTTCCAGGTCGTCAGGATGAACAGGCCCGCGACGATGGAGGGGATGCCGGTCATGACGTCGACGAAGAAGGTGACGGCCCGGGCGAGCTTGCCCTTGCCGTACTCGACCAGGTAGACGGCGGTCAGCAGGCCGATGGGCGCCGCGATCAGGGCGGCGAGGGCCACCTGCTCGAGGGTGCCGAGCAGTGCGTGGTAGACGCCGCCGCCCTGCTCGAAGCTGGTCACGCCGTTCATCGAGTGGCTGAGGAAGTCCGCGTTCAGTGCCTTCAGGCCACGGCTGACCGTGGTCCACATCAGGGACAGCAGCGGGACGACCGCGAGGACGAAGCAGACCCAGACGAGCGAGGTCGCGATGCGGTCCTTGGCCTGGCGGCGGTTCTCGACGACCGCGCTGGCGGTGTACGTGATGACGACGAACAGCAGGGCGGCGATCAGCCCCCACTGCACCTTGCTGCTCAGGTCGAAGACCAGGCCGATGACGCTGCCGAGGACGGCGGAGGCGACGGCGATGCCGGCGGGGGCCCAGCGGGGCAGGCCGCCGCGGGTCAGGCCGACGGGGACGGCGGACTTGTGGGCCGGAGCGGGCCGCTGGTCCTGGAGTGTGTGGCTCATCAGGCGTTCGCCCCCGAGAAGTCCTTGCGACGGGCGATGATCAGGCGGGCGGCGCCGTTGACCAGCAGGGTGAGCAGGAAGAGGACCAGGCCGGAGGCGATGAGCGCATCACGGCCGAACTCGTTGGCCTCGTCGAACTTCGCGGCGATGTTCTGAGCGAAGGTGCCGCCGCCCGGGTCCAGGATGTGCCCGGAGATCAGGAAGCTCGGGGACAGGACGGTGGCCACGGCCATGGTCTCGCCGAGCGCGCGGCCGAGGCCGAGCATGGAGGCGGAGATGACGCCGGAGCGGCCGAAGGGCAGCACCGACAGGCGGATGACCTCCCAGCGGGTGGCGCCGAGGGCCAGGGCGGCCTCCTCGTTCATGCGCGGGACCTGGAGGAAGACCTCGCGGCTGACGCTCGTCACGATCGGCAGGATCATGATCGCGAGGAGGATGCCGACGGTGAACAGCGAGCGGGCGACGCCGACCTGGGTCTTGTCGAAGACGTAGGTCCAGCCGAGGTACTCGTCGAGCCAGAGGTTGAGGCCGTTCAGCTGCGGCACGAGGAAGAGGGCGCCCCAGATGCCGTAGATGATCGACGGCACGGCGGCCAGCAGGTCGACCACGTAGGCGAGCGGCGCGGCCAGCTTGCGCGGCGCGTAGTGCGAGATGAACAGGGCGATGCCGACAGCGATCGGAACCGCGATGGCCATCGCGATGATCGAGCTGACGACGGTGCCGAAGAGCAGGACGGCGATGCCGAAGACGGGGGGGTTGGCCGACGCGTTCCAGTCGAAGGTGGTGAGGAAGTTCCCCTCGTTCTTCGACAGGGCGATGCTGGCCCGGTAGGTGAGGAAGGCGGCGATCGACGCCATGATTACCAGGAGCAGGATGCCGGAGCCCTTGGAGAGCCCGGAGAAGATCTTGTCACCGGCGCGTCCGGTGGACCTTCCGTTCTTGGCGACGGGCGGAGCCGTGTCTATGCGGGTGGGTGTGCTGGAAGCCATGGTCTTTCCGGTCTGTGTGGGGGGCAGGCCCCCTGGCGGCGGTGCACCGGATCCCCCGGCGAGGGGGAGGGTCCCCGGGCCGGCCCGCCTGGACGGACGGGGGCGGGCCGGACCTCGGGGATCAAGGATTGAGCCTTAGGCGAGGGACTTGATGACCTCGCGGACCTTGCTGTTGATCTCGGTCGGGATGGGAGCGTAGCCGTTGTCGGTGAGGGCCTTCTGGCCGGCGTCCGACGCGGTGTACTCCAGGAAGGACTTCACGGTGCCCAGCGTCTCGGGCTTGTTGCCCTTGTCGCAGACGACCTCGTAGGTGACGAGGACGATCGGGTAGGCGCCCTCGGCCTTCGTCGCGTAGTCGAGCTTAAGCGCCAGGTCCGAGCCGGTCCCGGCGATCTTGGCGGCGGAGATGGCCTTGGAGGCGTTCTCCGGGGTGGCCTTGACCGGGGTGGAGGCGCCGGTGTTCACGTCGACCGTCTTGATGTTCTGCGAGCTGGCGTAGGAGAGCTCGAAGTAGCCGATCGCACCGTCGACGGCCTTGACCTGGGAGGCGACACCGGCCGAGCCGGACGCGGCCTGGCCGCCGGGGGCCGGCCACTTCTTGGAGGCGTCGTAGGACCAGGCGTCGGGCGCGGCGGCCTTGAGGTACTTGCCCAGGTTCTCGGTGGTGCCCGAGTCCTCGGAGCGGTGGAAGGCCTGGATGGCGGTGGAGGGGAGCGTGACGCCGGGGTTCAGCTTCTTGATCGCCTCGTCGTCCCACTTCTTGATCTTGTCGTTGAAGATGTTGGCGATCGTGGCGGCGTCGAGGTTCAGCTTGTCCACGCCGGCGACGTTGAAGCCGAGGGCGATGGGGCCGCCGACCATCGGCAGGTTGATGCCCTGGCCGCCGGTGCAGACCTTCTTCGAGTCCTCGACCTGCTCGGGCTTCAGCGCGGAGTCCGAGCCGGCGAAACCGACGGTGCCCTGGTTGAACGCGACGATGCCCTCACCGGAGGAGGAGGACTTGTAGTTCACCTCGACGCCGGAGCAGGCGGCCATGTAGTTCTTGACCCACAGGTCGACGGCGTTCTTCTGCGCGGAGGAGCCGGAGGCGAGGAGCTTGCCCTTGGCGCCGTCGCACTTGATGTCGCCGGGCGCCGGGGCCGAGGCCTTCGGGGTGCCGTCGGCGCCGGTCTTCGTGTTGTCGTCCGAGCCGCACGCCGTGAGGACCAGGGCGCCGGACACGACGAGGGCCCCGAGGGCGGAGGCACGAAGCCGGTTCTTGCGCTGAAGCTTCACTGTTCGGGTGTTCCTTCCGGGGAGCCGCCGGCCGCTTTCTGTATCGGGGCGGCGTGCGAAGAGGACTACGGGTTGGGTGGGGTGCGGGGCCGCTCATTCGTGTTCGGCTCGCACCGTGCGGTACCGAAATTAGGCAGAACAGGTGACGGGGTCGACGGGGGTTGGTGAACGGACGGTGAACCATGGCGGACGGGCGAGTGTGGTTGGGTGGGTTTGCACCTGGGATTAAGCGGGCGTTATCCCCCCGTTATGGGCCCGTGACCTTCCTCCGGAGGCGGGCGGGGAGCGCGGCCGGGCTCCGGAGGGGTTGGCCGGAAACCGCCGGTGGGGCTCCGTCGCCCGCCGCCGCCCGCCCAAGGGCGGCACGCTCGTCCGGGGCGCCTGGCGGGCCCGGCTGCTTCCCTGAGCGTCCTCGCGCGCGGTGTCGGCCCGGACGGTCGCCGGGCGCCGCGACATGAGGAGCGCGTAGTGGTCTGACGCGTGGGCCGGCCCCGATCGCGGCCGTCGGAACCGTACACGCGGTGGTGGTGGACCAGGGTGCGCTCCCCCGCGCCCGTGCCGAGCAGCGCCGCGAGCGCGGGCGGCACGGGG
>NZ_JBFBDP010000064.1:0-24063 GCF_040701585.1 Streptomyces sp. NPDC093801
CATGGATACCCACTCGACCAGAGCATGAGGCAGGTCGAGTGCGGCAGGATGGGGAACCAACAGGGCTCCTGTGCCGATGGGTTGAGACTTCGAACACCTCCCTCAACGGCGCGGGAGCCTTGTGCGTTGCGGTCCTCATCCCGACTCGGCCTGGGTCACTCGATCAGTGGGCACCCTGAAAGGGCTCACTGACCTGGGACCGCGGCAAGGAACTTTCGGCACACGCCCAGTTCACGATCGAGACCAGCATCCCGGTCTACTTCGCCGACCCGCACAGCCCCTGGCAGCGCGGCACCAACGAGAACACGAACGGCCTGCTGCGCCAGTACTTCCCGAAGGGAACCGACCTTTCTCGATGGGCGGCTGAGGATGTCGAGGCGGTCGCTGCCACGCTCAACAGTCGGCCCAGGAAGAGCCTCGGTTGGAAGACACCCGCCGAAGCCCTCAACGACCATCTACTATCGATGAAATAAGCCGGTGTTGCATCCACTGGTTGAACCTGGTCAATACAACGCGGCCGCCTTCACCGACGTCTGCCGCCGGCACGGCACCCGCCGCAGCATGGGCCGGGTCGGCTCGAGCTACGACAACGCCCTCGCCGAGTCGTTCTTCCAGGGCCTCAAGCGCGAATTGCTCCACGGACGCCCTGGACCTCAAAGGCACATACCCGACTCGAGCTGTTCCGCTGGCTCTCCTACTACAACCAGCGCCGCCGCCACTCAGCACTCGGCTACCGCACACCAGCCGAGTTCGAACAACAACTGATCACGTCACGTACGCTGTCACTCATCGCATGAAACCCGGTGTCCACTCCCCGGGATCAACCTCAGTTGACATCCTCTACCCCGTCGGCGACCACCACAGCCTCCAGGCATGCGCCCTCAAGGACACCGACGACTACTGGATCGTCTTCGATTCCGGAACGGACGACTCACTGAGCCTTTTTTCAACCTCAGGTCGGGGAGTGGTGAAGGACGAGAGTGGGTCTTCACGAGGCCGTTCCCGATGGTCCGTACCAGAGGTGGATCCTTCGTCTGTTCGTTCAGGAAGCCCGGATCGCCCGATCGATCTCCGCGCCGGTGCGAGCCACGACGACGGGCCACTCGTCCCTGAGAGCGGCAGGCAGAAGGTCGCGGTCCTCGTCTAGCTGAATCATGGTTGGTCCTCCCGGGACGACGAGCACGGCATCCAGCCGGCGCAGCAGGACGGCCAGGAGGTCCATGATTCCGTCGCCTCCGAAGTGGTTGAAGGTGATGCTGTCCGGGCTGGAGAAGAACACACCCGCCTCCTCTCTTTCCGCCGTACGGACCTGCAGGAAGTTCGTCTGGGGGTCCCGTGCCACCACATAGGGGTCGAGGACCTCGTGCGCAGCACTCATGTCCAACGGCGTCGGCTCACCGTTCTCGAACCGGCACACGAAGATGTCGAAGCTCATGGAGCCTTTTCTATCCTCAGGTCGAGGCATGGTGAAGGAGGACAACTGCCAACGTCAGTCTGTGCAGTTCAGGTGCAGGGTGAGGATGGCAAGGACGAGCCTGGTGCTGCGATTGGTGCTGCAGCGGAGTCTGCGTAGCAGGCGCCAGGTCTTCAGGGTTGCCATGGCCTGCTCGCCCAGGGCCCGGATGCGTGCGTGTGCGATGTTGACGGCTTGCTGACCTGCGGACAGTCGCTCCCACCGGCCGCGGAAGGGCACTCGGACGGTGCCGTCGGCGCCCTGGTAGCCCTTGTCTGCCCAGCAGGCCAGGCCGACGTCGGTAAGGGCATCGATGATGCCGTGGCTGCGGGCCGCCTTGATGTCGTGGACGGCACCGGGCAGAGCGGGCGAGGCCCACAGCAGGCGGCCGAACGGGTCGGCGAGGACCTGCACATTCATGCCGTGCTTCTTGTGCTTCCCGGAATAGAACGGGCGGGCGGCGGCGATCCGGTCGATCGCCAGCAGCGTCCCGTCCAGGATCACGAACGCCTTGCGGGACGCGGTCTTGACCGCACTCGCCAGGTCCGGGGCGAGCGCGGCCAGGACCTCGACGGCCTCGGCGATGTATCGGTAGGCGGTGGTGGTGCCTACGCCAAAGCCGGCCGCAAGCTGGGCATAGGTGTGCCCGCACCGCAGGTGGGCCAGGGCCAACAGGACCTGGCGGCCCGTGGTCAGCCGCCGCCAGCGGGTGCCACGCTCGAGGCGATGGGCACGCAGCCGGGCGGACAGGAAGCGCAGAGCGGAACTCGACAGGTCGATCCCCGACGGGTAGACAAGCATGTGAAGCCTCTGGTGGAGACGGTTCTCTTGGTCGAAAACCCATCTACCAGGGACTTCACTGCGCTGTCAGCCCAACTGGCCATCACGGACACCAGGTTGGAAAACGCTCAGTGCCTGTTGCCGGAGACGGTACCGTCAAACGCCCGAACGGCCCCACCGGAAAAAATCCGATGGGGCCGCCGTGCGGGTCATTCACCTAGTTCTTGCAAGGCCAAATATCTGGAATAGATCTCAGCCAGAGCCATCGGGGATTCGCGAACAGTAGCAAATTCCGAAAGTAGAGAAAAAAGGCGATCAACAGCTCGGCGTTCCTGCGATGAGCTCAACCCGTCGGCAGTTCGAACTTCTCCACACGGGAATTCCATCTGCAGAACCAGGGAGCTCCAGCCGAGGCTCGTCGCATGGCCAAGCTTCACCACCAGCCATTCATTGAACCCCCTCAAGATGCCGCCACTGTTACCGAGATCGAAGCCGATCAGGAATGTCGCCATCGAGCGATACGAGCCGTCCAAGCCGAAGCGTTCGGGCCTGGCCTGCACTCTTGCAAGGAGGTCACCGGAGATCATGGGCACACCTTGACCTAGAAGCCGAAGTTGATGTCGTCACCGTACTCCCACATTCCCTTGTACTCATCGATTGTTACCCCACCTCTTGGGGTGAAGGCATCATAGACGCGACCATCCTTCACTACCGCGTAGTGATGTGTCCACGACTGGGGCTGCCCTTGGTAGGGGCCAAAGTTGGGGAACGGCGACGGCTCAAACCTGTGAATATCGCCCCCTCCAAGGCTGTCGCGAATCTTCTCGGCACACTCTCTGCAGTCGCCGGGCCCGTTGGTGATCTTCGACTTATTCCGCGGGAGTCCTGGAACGTTATGCTCACCGCAATCCGAATTGTGAACGAGCACCGGAGTCCCGCCCGCCAGTACATAGTACGTGTGATAGGCGACCCCTTCCCGACTGCGTTTTCGCAGGTGAGCGGCAATCTACCGGTACGCCGAGGTGCGTGGAAGTGCGTTGCTGTCCGGCCCTGTTGCCGTCAGCGTTGCCGTCAGAGGTCTACACCACTGGGGGTTGTGGTGGGTGGCGGTGAAAGGGCGGTGGAGCGGGCTTTGGCCGGTGTCCTGCCCGGGTTGGGGTCGGGCATGGTCAGGGGGCCGTAAGCTTGCCCGCGATCTCGGGCAGGCTTTGGGCCTGCCCGCAATTGGCCCGAGTGGCCCCCTGGCCTTGTCCGACGCGGGCCCCGGCCCGGGTAGGTGGGTAGAGCACGCTTCGCCGCCCGCCCCGCGCCCGAGCACCGAGCCCCGCCATGGTGCGTCAGTGCTGGGCCACCCTGCCGACGGCGAGCCCGTCGGCCCTCCCGGTCAGCACCAACCCGGAGACGCGGCTCGGATGCTGGCTGATCCCGCCTTCCCTGGCTGGCCCCATCGTTGGCCTGCTGCCAGGCCGCCACCGGGCCCTGCCCGGCCCTTTCTCCGCTTTTGCGCGCGCAGGTGGCCGGGCCGTCGCGCGGTGGGGCGTAGACAGGAAGCGCGGGGCGGCTCGGCCTGCGGGCGCGCGCGGCCCGCGCAAGCGGGCCGCCTTGAACCCGTAAGGAAAGTTTCGACGCACTCCACCACCGGGGCCGCGCCTTGCTGAACTGTTGAACCGGCCTGCCCACCACCGCTGTTCACTGGACTGGCTGTGTCCGCGCTGGACTGTGGCACAGCCGATGGCCGAGAGGCCCTCTCCCTACGCCCCGACGCGGCAGCCTTGTGCGAGGACGGAGCCGGGCTGAGCTATCGGGCGCTCACTTCGCTGGCCACGATGATTCGGCCGCCGGCCTTCCTCACGGAGCGGCTGACTCGGGCCTTCTCGTCGGGCAGGACGGAGATCATCTCGCCGGTGGGGACGATGATGGTGTCGGCGTCGCCGTCGAGGAGCATCTGCAGGGCGTAGGTGAGTCCTCGGCGCTGGTCGGGTTCGGTGGCGCCTTCGTCGTCGTGGATGACGCCCGCGAGGTGCAGGCCCGACTCGCGGGCGATCCGCTCGCACATCGCCTGGCGGGTGACGACGGGCTCGTCCTTGGCGGTGCACAGGTAGACGACGGCGGTGGGCTTCGCGGGCTTGGTCATCTCTTCGTCCCATCTCAGTTCGGCTCGGCGCGGGACCGTTGGTGATGCTGTGTCGGTCCGTGCCGTTCGTGCGGTTACTGAGATCGTCGGGCGTCGCCGTCGGGTGGCCCAGGAACGTGCGGGGTCAGTTCGTCTGCCGCCCGATGTGGATCTGATACATGGTGTCTCTGCCGGGCTGGTCAGAGTTCGACGGCCAGGAAGTCGGCGAGTTCGACGAGCTGTGGGGACAGGCCGCGCTTGCGGCGGGTGACGAGGGTGGTGGCGATGTCGCGGGCGTATCGCTGGTAGCGCAGCCACTCGGGGGCGGCCTGCTTGATGCCCATCAGGATCTCGGTGGCCGGCGCGTGGTCGCGCTGCTCGGTGTGGGCGGCTGCGAGGTCGAGCAGGTGGCGGTTGCGGTTGTTGGAGGTGGAGCGGGCGGGGGCGGTGACCTGTCCGGAGAGCTGGAGGGCCTTGCCGTACTCGCGCAGGACCATGGCGTTCTCGACCTCCTTCATGGCCACCGTGTTGGGGCCGAAGGTCGTCCAGTACTCGTGGTAGTCGATCACGTCCCGGCCGACTAGGACGGCGGCGGCCTTGGCCTGCCGGATCATCTCGTCCGCCTCCGGGGTGCGGTTGTTGCGTACGGCCGCTGCCGATCCTCGCAGCAGCAGCCAGCCCCACGTGCCGAGGTGGCTGGCGGTGGAGTGCCGGAAGGACGGCTCGATGGCGTCCGCCGTGGCGACGGCCACGTCTTCGGCCTCGTCGAAGCGGCGTTGGCGAAGTAGCAGCCAGCACAGCGAGACCACCGCGGACGCCCCGAGGACCTGGTTGCCGCTGCGCTCGGCCAGGTCGATGGCCCGGTTCAGCGCCTGGTAGGCGAGATCGTCATGCCGAAGGTGGATCAGCGTGGAGCCCGCCAGCTGGTACGCCTGCGCCTGCACCTCCAGCGCCGCCAACCTGGCCTCGCCCTCTGCCAGTTCGGCGACCTGGGCGGCCTCGGTCAGCACGCTCGGCAGCGCTCCCAGCGTGGCCGCGTAGTCGTCACCCTGGTAGAGGCGGTTACCCTCGCGCACCGACGCGCGGACCCCGGTGATGGTCGGGGCGTCGTGAGCGTCATCAGCGTGGGCCACTCGGCCCAGGCCCCTGGCGGGTGTGATCACCCGACGGATCGCCAGAATCCCGGCCGGGTCGACCTCCGGGGCGACCGGGGCCTCAATCGGGCCGGTCTGCATCAGATCCGTCGTCTTCACGCCCAACGCCTGGGCGAGCTGACGCAAGGTGCCCATGCGGGCGCTCTCGCGGTCGTTGCGCTCCAACTTTCGGATGGTCGCCACCGACACCCCGGACGCCTCCGCCAGCTGCTCCTGCGTCATGCCTCGGCGTCGGCGCAACCGCCCGATCCGGTCCCCGATGCTCTCCGCCATGGCCACCCCCGCACCTGCGTCTTCGTTCCTCGCCAACGGTACGCCGCCCGCCAAGGCCCCCGTGTGAACAGCGGGCGACCGTAACCGACCGGGTGATCCTGCTCGTTGGGTTCAGCCGGTTTTCCGCGTCATGGTCTTCTTCGGCTTGGCGCCGGCCTCCAGGGCTTCGATGCGCTCGCGCATCTCCTCGATCTGCTCCAGCGCATCCTCCAGGACGTCGGCCAGGTGCTGGATGCGCTGGCGCGTCATCAGCTCCTCCGGAGACGGGCCGCTGTAGGTCTCCAGCGCGCCCGGGACCGCCGAGAGCTGGCCGACGGCCACGGCCTCCACGACCGCCATGCCGCCCGTCTCGGCGGGGACGCCGCGACGGATACGCGTGCCCTTGCCCTCGACCAGCAGAAGGACGAGCGCATGGTGTGCGGCCTGCTCGTCGATGCCGAGCATGTCGGCAACCTGCTCATCGGTGAGCTCAGTCCCCTCCTGGAGCGTCCCGTCTGCGATCTTCTTCGCCAGCTGCTCGTAGGCGAGGCGGGACGCCATCGTCGGGTCGTCCGCACTCTGCACGAAGACATCCGACGTGCCGCCGGACTCGTCGCGGGCGAGCCACCGCTCGTCGAGGAGTTTGCGGATTGCCGCGTCCACCGCCGTTACGGGTGCTCCGTACTGCTCGGCGAGGCTTTCGCTTGCGGGCAGTTTGGTCCCGGGGGCGAGGTCGCCAGCGCGGATCTGGCGCTCTAGGTCTGCGCTGATCGTCTGGTAGGCGCGCTCCAGGTCCACGGTCTGGCTGACGAAGGTGCCCTTGCCGGGTTTCGAGACCGCCCAACCCTGCTCCCGCAGCAGGGCCATGGCTTTCTGCACGGTCAGGCTCGACGCCTTGTAGGTCTTCATGAGCTGGCTCTGTGAGGGCAGCAGCTGTCCGGGCCGCAGGGCGTTGTCCCTGATCTGCTGCTTCAGGTCGTCGGCGATGCGCTCGAAGGTCAGGCGAAGGCCATCGGGCTGGGACACCAGTCCCCCTCTGTCGGGTGTGCGGGTTGAAGGCGGAACGGTGCCAACCGCATCCGCCGGTCACCAGGGTAGTCAGCCATGGATGGGGTGGAAACCGCCCGGATAGGGATGGACTTGGATGGGGTCGGATGGAGCGTGCTAATGTTCCGGCACGTGATCGCACCAGCGGCCACAGAAACCCCATCCGTTCCGGGAGGAACACATGCGCAACATCCCCGTCGACACCACCGCCGCCACCGCGATGCTCGGCGTCGTCCGCGACAAGGTGAAGGACTTCCAGACCGGCGAGATCGCCCTCGACAAGGAGACCGGCGCGAAGCTGCTCGTTGCGGACGTGATGTTCGTCCTCGACGGCCGCGCCGAGATGATCTCCGTCACCGTCCCGGAGACCGGTCTCGCCAAGGGCACCAAGCCCGGCGCTCTCGTCGCCTTCACCGGCCTCGTCGCCACCCCGTGGGAGAACAACTTCAACGGCCAGGCCCGCCACGGCATCGCGTTCCGCGCTGCCGCCATCACCGGGAAGGCGGCCTGACGATGCAGACGACCACTCCGTACATATCGCCCGACACCCTGCTCTGGCTGCTCGTCCCGGCCACGGCCCTGCTGCTGGGGCGGATGCTCTTCGTCTCGGTGCGCTGGTTGCGGGCCGACGCCGAGACCCGGATCAGCCTCGGCCAGGCCCGCCGCATCCGAAGCACCTGGAAGCGCCTCGCGCCGATGGCCGAACTCGCCGTCAAGGACTCCACCCCGACCGGCCTGGAGCACCTGAACACCGACGGAAAGCCGATCAAGCCGAAGATCCGCATCCCCCGGATCACCACCAAGGCCGACGAGTTCGGCGTCACCGTCACCGCCACCACCCTGCCGCGCGTCGGCCTCGAAGCCTGGCAGGACGCCGCCGACGACCTGCGCAACGGCTGGGGCATGACCCGAGTCAAGATCACCCAGCCCAAGCCCGGCCAGATCACCGCACGCGGGTTCCGCCGCGAACCACTCGACACCCTGATGCCCTCGTCGCTGTTCCGAGCCGACGGCTCACTCGCCGTCGAACCCGGCTCGCTCACCACCGCCGACGATGTCCTGTTCGGCTGGGACGAGGACGGGCAACGCATCCGCCTCAACCTCGCCAAGAGCGCCCACGGCCTCATCGCCGGGGTCACCCGGTCGGGCAAGTCGATCACCGTCAACACGCTCCTCGCCTACGCGTCCCTGATGCGGGACGTGCGGCTGCTCGTGATCGACCCCAACCTCGCGGCAGCCGCCCCTTGGTGGCGCACGGCCCACAAGGTCTCCGCCTCCGTGCATCCGGACGAGGCGTCAGACGTCCTCGCCTGGGTCCGGGAGGAGATGGACCGCCGAGAGAAGCTGTTCTGGTCCGCCAGGACCGACCGGATCACCGCGTTCAGCGAGGAGCTGCCGCTCCTGGTGGTGGTGATCGACGAGGTCGCCAACTACACCCGCCACTCCGACCGCAAGGCCCGCGAACGGTTCGAGGCCCAGTTGCTGGCCATCGCCAGCCAGGGCGCCAAGTTCGGCGTCCGGTTGTGGCTGATCACGCAGAAGCCCTCCGCCGACGTGCTGTCCACGGCGATGCGGACCAACCTCTCGGCCCGTATCTGTCACCGGGTCGACACCGTCGAGGACTTCCTCCACCTGTTCCCCGACGGCCGGGAGCTGGAGGTCAGCGCCGCCGACCGTGAGATGCCGCAGGGCGTCTCCATCGCCTCCATCGGCGACATGCGCACCCCCGTGCGAATGCGCTCGGTCTACCTGTCCACCGAGGCGTGCTGGCAGATCAGCGACGCCATCTGCCACGCCGGACTCCAGGTCCGTGACCTGCCCACCCGCACCGAGTTCGTGAAGGCCGCCTGATGCGCGCCGCTCTCCGTCTCCGCTCCAGATCCCGGCGGGCCTCCGCCGACCGCAGACCCCATCCCGGCAGGGGCGTGACCTCCATCCTCCGCCCCTGCCGGGGCCCTCCCCTCCACTACCTCCGGCGCCGCACGCCCGCGCCGTGGCGCAGAAGGGTCATGCCCTCATGACGTTCCCCACCCCCGACGCCCCGACCGCTCCTCCCCTGTCTTCGCAGGATGTGGCCTCGCTCGGCTCCCTCGGCAAGCTCCCCAGCCTGGTCCGCCAGCTCACCACACTCGGAGGGTGCTCCCGCCCGGTCCGCCTCGACGGCCACCGGACCGAGGTCGACACCGCCACCGGCCTGATCCTCCGCCACCTCGACTCCACCGAGATGCCCGCCGGCTGCCTGCTCGTCCGCTGCGGCAACCGCCGTGCCACCCGCTGCCCGTCCTGCGCCGAGGTCTACCGCCAGGACACCTACCAGCTCATCACCGCCGGCCTGCGCGGCGGCAAGACCGTCCCGGAAACCGTCGGCCGCCACCCTCGCGTCTTCGCGACCTTCACCGCGCCGTCCTTCGGCCCGGTCCACAACCGGCTCACCGGCAGCTCGAACGCCGCCCGCCGCTGCCGCTGCGGCCAGACCCACGCCGACGACGACCCGCTCCTCGGCTCCCCGCTCGCCCCTGACCGCTACGACTACCAGGGTGCGGTGCTCTGGAACGCCCACGCCCCGGCCCTGTGGTCGCGCTTCATGCTCAACCTGCGACGGGAGGTCGCCCGCCTCGCCGGAGTGGCCCAGCGCAAGCTGTCCTCGGCCGTCAAGGTGTCGTACGCCAAGGTCGCCGAGTACCAGCGACGCGGCCTCGTTCACTTCCACGCCGTCATCCGCCTCGACGGACCGGAAGGCAACACGTCCCTCCCACCCACCTGGGCCACCGTCGACCTGCTGACCGACGCAATACGCGCTGCCGCTGCCCGGACTGCCGTCGTCGGGCCGGAACTCAGCGGCGAGACAACCACCTTCGCGTTCGGCAGCCAACTCGACATACGGCCGATCCGGACCGCCGACTTCGACAACGGTGGCCAGATCACCGAACGGGCGGTCGCCGCGTACATCGCCAAGTACGCGACCAAGGGAGCCGAAGGAGCCGCCGGAACCCTCGACCGGCGCCTCCGGCTGATCGGCGAACTCGCTCAGTGGGACATCCCCGTCCACGCCGAGAAGATGATCCGCACCGCCTGGGATCTCGGTGCACGCCCCGAGCTCGCCGGCCTCAAGCTGCGGGCCTGGGCACACATGCTCGGCTTCCGGGGCCACTTCTCCACCAAGACCCGCACATACTCCACCACTCTTGCCGAGCTCCGGCAGGCACGCGCCGACTGGCAGCGCGCACAGGCCGCACCCCCGGCAACCGGACCCGACCAGACCTCGACGCTTGTCCTCTCCCACTGGGCGTTCTCCGGCATCGGCCTCACCCCCGAACTCGCCCGGCTCGCCGCCGCTGTTGCTCCGCCCGTCAAGCAGACGGAGGTGGCCTCCGGTGCGTGACGACGAACTCCTCACCGTCCCCGAGGTCATGGCCCGGCTCAAGATCAGCCGCTCCACCATCTACGACCTCATCCGCACCCGCCGCCTCGCCTCCGTCACCATCGGCCGCGCCCGACGCATCCCCGCCCGGACCCTCACCGACTACATCCACCACCTCGAAGAGGCAGCCTGATGACCACGCCACGCCCCACCACCCGCAAGACCCGCGCCAACGGCGACGGCACCATCTACCAGCGCAAGGATGGCCGCTGGGAAGCCGCCGGCTATGTCCTCGCACCCGGCAACACCCGCAAGCGCGTCCGCGTCTACGGCAACACCCGCGCCGAAGCCACCGCCAAACTCACCGAGAAGATCGCCACCAGCAACCGCGGTGTCCCCGCACCCTCCGCGCAGGGCACCGTCGGCGCCTACCTGACGTACTGGCTGGAGACCGTCGCCGTCCACCGCCTCCGCGAGAACACCCACACCCGCTACACCGCCTGCGTGCGGCTCTACCTGATACCCGGCCTCGGGCGGAAGAAGCTCGCCAAACTCACCGCCAAGGACGTCCGTACCTGGCTCGACCAGCTCCGCACCCGCTGCCAGTGCTGCGCACGCGGCCTCGACAAGCAGCAGCGCTGCTGCGCGGTCGGCACGTGCTGCGGCAAGCGGCTGTCCGCGCTGACCCTCGCCTACGTCCACTCCGTGCTCAAGTCCGCGCTGGAGCACGCCGTCCGAGAGGAGGAGATCCCCCGCAACGTCGCCCGGAACGTCCGCATGGGCACACCCCGACCCCGCCGCTTCGAGCCGCTGACCGCAGCGGAGGCGCGACAGTTCCTCGCCGCCACACGCGGGCACCGCCTGCACGCGCTGTTCGAGCTCGCCCTGCACACCGGCCTGCGCAAGGGCGAACTCCTCGGCCTGCGCTGGGAGGACCTCGACCTGGCCAGCGGCACCGCCAGCATCCGCCGCACTCTCCAGCGCACCAACACCGGCGGCCTGACCGCCCTTCCGACGAAGACCCACAGCTCCGAGCGGCGCATTGCGCTGCCCACCCCGTGCCTGCGCTCACTCACATTGCACCGCGATAAGCAGCGCCAGGAACGCGAAGCGGCGGGCGACGCCTGGCAGAACAGCGGCTACGTCTTCACCCGGCCCGACGGTGCCCCGATCGAAGGAGCCACGCTCACCCGGCACTTCACCGCCCTGCTTCGTCGGGCCGGGCTACGTCGTATCCGGTTCCATGACCTCCGACACTCGGCAGCGACCCTGCTCCTGGAGCAGGGCGTCGAACTCGTCGTAATCAAGGAACTCCTCGGCCACGCCCACATCGGCGTCACCGCCACGGTGTACGCCCACGTCCGACTCCGCCTCCAGCGACAAGCCATCGACACCCTCAGCAACGCCCTTCGCCACCCCGCTGACGCCACGGCCGAGCCCAACGATGGCGACGATCCGCCGCTTTGTGCAGTACCCGTCCGCTGACGTTGCCGTCAACCGTTGCCGTCAAGACACCCAGAAGCCCCGCTGATGATCTTCAGCGGGGCTTCTGCCGTTGGCGATCTACTACGGGCCGAAATTACAGCTCGGAGCCTGAGATGATTCTCCGGACAACCGGATTCTCATCCAATTCTGGGATCTCTTCAACCAGCTGCGAGTGCGCCGATTGAAGAAACCCCGAGATCTTCTCCAGTAGCTCTCCACGAGCCACCGACGCCTGCCCCGGCTTTTTCGATGAGCTCACCGAGATGCTGTCGCCAGCCTGGCGAAGGCTAATGACCTCCTCGCTCTCCGTGAAGCCGAATGCAGCATCCTCCCCACGGGAGATCCGCTCGGCCACACCACGAAGAGACAGCGCCAGATCCACGAGCGTCACAAATCTCCTCTTCGAAATGATCTCCACGTCGTCCACGACCATCTCGACGTTGACCCCGAAGTACTTGTAGCGAAGGTCAATCTCCGCAATGCCCGCAGGATCGCCCTGCTTGGCCCCATCCCAGGTCCTACGCCAGGGCGAGGCAGACTCCGGAAGGGAGAAGGAAAGATCAATCATGTTTTCTCCTCGCGGGAACTTCACTCGCCTAGTACGGGAAGGCAGTCACGACTTGCCCGTCATTCACAATCACGCGAATACTGGTCAGGTCTCCGCCTCCATTAGCCGAGCCGGCCTTGCCGACAGTGGTACCGAAGTCCCATTCGTAAATCTGACCAGGCCGGGGCGCGCCAGTGACAGGGTCCGGCGTATTCGGCTTCGGGGTTCCTCGATTGATGGTGTCAGCGATCCTCTGACGCACCACCTTTTCCTTCCCCGTGAAGATCCCCGCCTCGTCGTCAACCAACGCCCCACCAGGCCTGTGACGGTCCAGAATGTGCTGCCAGTCCCCGTTCTCAAGGGCCGTCTTCCCGCAAATTCCGGAATTGTGGACCAAGATCGGCGTGTTGCCAGCGAGTACATAGTACGTGTGGAGTCGGGCAACGGTCAGATTGTAGGTGCGCTGGTGGGCATCAAAGCGGCGACTGGCCGCCACTGTGGCCGACGCGTCTTGGTCGGTGCGGAGCGTCATTCCGGGGCGCAAGTCGGCGGCGTCCAGCCACGATGCCGTTGTGTCCGACCAGAACGGATGATGCACGGTGGAGACTATTGAGGAAGTTGCCCCATTCGATTCAAGTGTCAGTTCGACGTATTGCTTGTCTGTCTCCGTGACGATGGAGGCGACTACCGGCTGGGCGCTCGTTTCGCCAGTTTCGGGGTCTGTGGCAAGCACCTCGTCTCCATTTTCGAGGTCCTCGATCTGCTTGGTTTCGCCATTCGCTAGCTTTACCAGGGTGCCGGCAAGGAAACTATTGGCAGCCATTTCTGTAAGGCACTCGATGGCTCTTGTGTCGCCCTTCTTCAACCCTTGCTTGAGGATCTTGAAGCCGACCTTGGCTGCCTTTCCGATGCCTATCGACAGCAGGGTGATTCCCGCATCGATGGCTGCCTCTTCGGCAGCGTCCTTGCATGCTCCGCCGTCACCTTCAACAGCGCAGTCGTACGCACTGCGGAGTCCGACCAGTTCGAGGATGTCGGCATCTTCGGTAGTGCCCATCATCCCTATCTGGCCGGCGGTATCACAGAACGCGGCCTTGTCCTTGGTCATGGACGGCGGGGAGCACTGCATACGCGTCCACGTCTGAAGGTCCTCAGACCAGGTGTGATCGGAGCTGGCCCACTTGTGCTGGGCGATCAGTTCTTCGTGAGTGGGTACGTAGACGTTGTGTATGACGACGGACTTCCCGCTCTTCTTTACGACAGCGGGTGCTGCGGTGCGGGAGGGGCCGGCGGAAAACGAGGAGGCATTCCAATGGGTGCGGACGTACGTAGTGCCAGCGCTTTGCGGTCGTGCCGGGTTGTCCGGTAGGACGTACTGCTTGCCCGGTACAAACCCTCTGCAGCTCGCGTCCGGGTCGTGGCCGCTGCAGAGTCCGGACGGGTCGGTCTGGTTGATGGGGTTGCCGTTGGCGTATGTGTACCCGTTCATCTGCAGCGGATCCGCGATGTTGATGAGGGGATCCACTGAAATGAAGCGGCCCGTGGCGGGCTCGTATTCGCGGGCGCCGATGTGGGTCAGTCCCGTGTTGGTGTCGTCGACGCCGCTGCCGAGGAACCCTCGGTTGCCGGGCCAGTTGCCCGGCTGGGCGCCTCGGGGGTTGCCGTACGGGTCGGACTTGCGGCGGGTGATGTTTTGGCCTGCCGCGAGGTCGACGGTGGTAGTGGCGGTGCCGTGGTGGTCGGCGAGCTGGACGCTGAGCTGGTGGTTGGTTGCCTTTCCGCTGGTGCGGCGGACGGTGGTGGCGCCAGGGCCGGCGTAGTAGCGGACGGCGTCGAGGGCCTGGCCGGCCTTGTTGACGGTGATCTCGGCTTCGCCGAGGGAGAGTGTACGGGAGCTGCCGGTCTCCTCGATGAGTCGGTTCCCGAAGGCGTCGTAGATGTAGGTGGTCGTGTTGTCGAAGGTGAACTGCTGCGGACCGGTTGCGTTGCAGGACCACAACTGGAGGTCACTGCCGTCGTTGGCGTTGTTGGGGACGTCGACGCACTGGTTGGTGGCCGGGTTGTTCAGCGACTTGTCGCTCGCGCGGTAGACGAACTTCTGCTTGTCGCTGCCGTCACAGGTGGCCAGGACCAGCTTGGTCCCGCTGGTGGTCAGGCACTTGTCCAGCGCGCGGACGGTGTCGCCGGTCAGGCGCCACTGCTGGGCCTTGGATTCGTTGCAGGGGTAGATCTGCACTGGGGTGCCGTCGGCGGTATTGCCGGATTCGACGTCGATGCACTTGCCGGAGGCGCCGATGACGGAGACGGCTCCGATGCCGGGGCTGCTGGCGGAGGTCAGCTTGTTCCGGCGGTCCCAGTTCAGGGTCTGGGTGTCGCCGTCGATGCGCCGGCTCTTGGTGTTGCCGGATGCGTCGTAGGTGTAGTCGGTGAGCGAGGTGACCGTGGAGCCCGGGTTGCGGGTGGTCTTCTCGGCCTTTGCCAGGGCGTGGGGCTGGGTCTTCACTGGGGGCTGGGCGCCGCCGGCGATGGTGACGCCGTAGGTGTAGGTGGTCTCGTCGTCCAGTGCCGGGTTGGTGAGGTCGTGGTTGATCAGCTTGGTGCGGTTGCCGATGGTGTCGAACTGGTATTCCTGCCAGAAGCCGTCGCCGTCGGGACCCGCCGTGACGTCCGACAGGGTGGGGCCGGTGCAGGCCGCGGTCTTGCCGGTCCAGGCCTTGGAGAGCTGGCCCATCGGGTCGAAAGCGAAGCACTGGCGGTCCTCGCGGCCGCCGGGCTGGGAGTCGGTGATGGAGGTGATGTTGCCGACCGGGTCGTAGCCGTAGGAGACGTCGCTGATCCGGTTGGGTCCGGTTTCCCGGTCGCTGATCCGGTGGGTGACGTTCCCAGTGTTCGGGTTGTACTGCGTGGTGGTCCACACCCGGTTCGGGGCGTTGCCGGACGCGGTGCGCAGGACCTCGCCGAAGGGGCTGTACTTGACGTCGGCGGTGTACCAGGACAGGCCCGACACGCTCTGCGGCATGCCGTCGGCGTTGTAGCGGGTGACCAGCTTCTCCGCCGCCAGACCGCCCGGCGTGGCGGGGAGGGTGGTTGACTGGACCTTGCCCGTCGGGGTGTAGGTGGTGCTGTAGGTGTACGTGCCGGCCAGGCCCTTGGCCGCCGGGACGTCCGGAATTGTGATCTTCGATCCGGTCGGCCGGTACTCGGCGTCGTATCCGGTGACCTCGCTGCTGTAGGCGGCCCCGCCCTCGTAGCGGGTGGAGGCGACGGGCCGGCCCTTGGCACCGGGCAGGGAGTCGTACGTCCACGAGGCGACGAGCGGACCGTCGGCGGCGTTGTCGCGGAGCTCCGTCACACGGCCGAGAGCGTCGAGCACGCTGTACTGCGCGCGGCCGCTGGAATCCTTCGTCCAGATCTGCCGGTCGAGGTTGTCGAATCCGGCAGAGTTGGGACCGGCGTCCGGGTCAGTCGATCCGATCTGGCGGCCGCGGGCGTCGTACGCGTACGTCCAGTTGTTGCCTGCGGGATCCGTGACCTTGGAGAGCTTGCCGCGCACGTCGTATTCGTACGTGGTGTCCCTCCAGGTCATGGGGCTGGTGAGAGTGACGGCACGCTGAAGCAGCGTCGTCCGGCCGAACGCGTCGGTTGTGGTCTTGACGGTGCTGCTGCCGGGCAGCGGGGCTGGTACGGCGTCAGCGGACATCCCGGTGCGGGTGAGTGTCCAGTCGGCGGCGTACTCGTTGACGGTGGCAGTCGCGGGTATCGAGGGGTCGCCGTAGTTGGTGGTGGCGCGCAGGACTCGCCCGAGGCCGTCGTAGGCCGTGGCAGTCGAGTTCGGGACCTGGAAGTTCGATTCCGGGACGAAGACCTTTCCCTGAGGGTTGCCCTCCGCGTAGTAGCTGTTGTTGGTGCGTCGCACCGCCCCGTTGGCGTTGTAGAGGGTGTCGCCGACGATGCGGCCGCCTCCGAGGGCTTCCTTCTGGGTCTGGCGCGGGCGCAGGAGGCCGTCGTAGATGGCGACGGTGGACTCGTACATCCCGTTGTCCCGCAGGGCACTGCTGGTGACGACGGGGGCTTCGTGTTCGGAGATCTGGTAGGCGAACTTGTACGCGGCCTTGTCCTTGGCCGGGTCCTGGGACGCTGTCCAGACCTGGGTGACGCGCCCCAGGTTGTCGTATGTCCGGGTCAGCTTGCGGTTGTTGGCGTCCGCCACTTCGAGGGCACTGCCGCGGCCCGGGTCGACCTTGGACGTTCCCGTGTGGCCGAGGGGGTTCGTGGCGGTGGCGCTGAAGGCGGGGCCCGTTGGCGGACTGTAACTCGTCGTGGTGGCGTTGCCCGCTGCGTCGAGCGCCTTGGTGCGGCGACCGAGCGCGTCGTATTCGGTGCGGCTGGCGGTGATCCAGCCGGTGCCGGCCGCGTCGTTGGTGTCGACCTGGACGGGAAGGCCCTTGGTGGGCGCCGTCCCGAAGGCGTTCTGGGCGTCGTACGACGTGCGCGCGTCGGAGAAGACCACGCCGGTGGCCGTCTTGGTGCAGTCGCCCGCAGTCGTACGCACTCGCTGTGCGAGTCCGACGAGGTTCTTGTCGGTATTGTGGACGTAGGTGGTGACGGTGCAGCTGGACTCGGTCGTGTCCCAGCCCGCACCGTTTGAGGTGAGGGCCTCGACCTGGGTCGTTTCCAGGAGGCCATACGTGCTGCCGTAGGTGTTCCGGGACCGCACGACGCGGGTCTTGCCGCCGCTGATCGGTGTGATCGAGTCGGTGCGCAGCGTGCCGGAGCGGAACGCCTCCAGCGGTGTGGTTCCGTCCCGGGTCCGCGATGCGGTCTTCTGGCTCCACGGCCAAATCAGCTCACGGGAGGCGACGGGGCCGCCCGCCTGGAGGTACGTGATCGTCTCGGCTGCGATGCCTTGGAGCTGGGGCAGGTCCTCGCCGAGGTCCTCGGTGCCGGTGGAGTCCTTCATCGTGATCTTGGGACGGCCCGCGTCGCCGGACATGCCCCTGAAGAAGCGCGTGCGGGTCTGGGACTGTTCCGTGGCCTCGGGCTTGCCCGTGTTGGCGGTGACGCCCGTGTTCACGAGGACACTGGCATAGCCGCGCCATTGGTTGTAGGTGCGCATTTCGGGCTTGGAGAACTCGTCGTTGTCCTTGGCCCAGGCGGCGTCGCCCTCGTAGGTGTAGCTGGTGGTGACGTCGGGCTGCCGGGCCACCCGGTCCTTCTCGGTGACCTTGTCCACGACGTACTTGTTGAACCACGTCAGCGGCGGGTTCTCGAGATCGTCGTCAGGGGACCAGTGCACCGGGAAGCAGCGGGAGGTGTTCTCCTCCGGCTTCGGATGGGTGCCGCCTACCGGGCAGGGCGCGGAGTAGGAGACCACCATCTCGCCGCCGGTCTCGTTGCGGATGGTTTCCACACGGAGACGGTCGAAGTCGGGAGTAGCGTCGGCGGGCCCGGAAGCGATCCGATTCGGCATGTCCTGGACATTGGGGAGGAAGGAAACCGGAGGCAGCGAGGTGCTCTGCTGATTCCCTGCCGCGTCCTTCGTCGTCCCGTAGCCGGTGCGGGTGATGGACTCCAGCCACAGCGGCGGGTGCGTGTCCGTGCGCTGCCTCGGGAACGACTGCGCCAGGTTCCACCGGTCGACGAGCGACAGGTCCGTGGAACCCGGGGTGCGCTGCGCCTTGGTGGTGACGGAGGTCAGCCGCTTGCGCGTCCAGAAGGTCGGGGAGGAGACGTAGCAGTCCTTGGCGTCCGCCTTGCAGTTCAGCGTGGAGGGGGTGTCCCACCAGGGCTGCTTGGCACCGTAGTTGTTCCCCTCGAACTCAGCGTTCGAGCACTCAGTGGTGCCTTCCTTGATGCAGCGTTCGGCGACGGTGAACTCGACCTTCGCGGCCGGCGGGCCGGAGAGGTTGTCGTTGCGCAGACCGTAGCTGATCTGGGTGGGGTACCCCGCGCGGTCATAGGAGACCTTCGCCGCAGTCTTCTCGTTCTTGGCGTAGTAGTTGGTCTCCTTGGCCCAGTCGATGACCATGGCGTTGCCGTTGACGTCCTCGACGTAGTCCAGGTTCCAGCGCCATGCCTGAGTACAGGAGGAATCCGCGAAGGCGGCCTGGTGGCACGGCTCGCCCGGGTGGTTGCCGAAAACGGGGACGGTGAAGACCGAGTTGGTGACGGCCCTGTTGCCGGCCCCGTCCACATCGTGGCGGCCGAAGAAGTAGCGGGTTCCGTCGCGGGTGGTGACGAGCCAGTACTCGCCGTCCTTGGCTCCGTTGGCGACTGTGGCGTCCGTCTTCCGCTCGACGCGCGCGCCGTCGTCACTGGCGGGAATCCACTGTCCTGATGTGGCGTCGTGGACCAGTTCGGTCGTGTTCCCGCCGAGAGACATCACCACGCTGTCGCCGGCCCAGCACAGGTCGCTCTTCTTCTTGTCGGTGGCGTTGTCGTTGTTCGGGGCGCTCGGGGAGGCATTCCGGTCCTGGGAGCAGGAACGGTAGCGGCGCTCGATGAACCCGGGCTCGTAGCCCCAGCCGTCACCGATCCAGGACGCCTGGCCATTGGCCACGGACGTCTTGCCGTCGACCGACTGCGACGCGTACGAGAACGCGACCGTCGGAGCCGGCCCTGCGGGCGCGGGAGGCATCGTCAGCGGGTAGCCCCATGAGAAGCCGCCGCCGCTGCCGCCGGCACTCCAGCTTCCGGACGGGGCCAAGGGCGTCGCGGTGTACGTCCCGCCCGCGCCGGAGGCCCCGTCGGACGCTGCCAGGACCGTCGGTCCGCCACTGCCGCCGGCCATGGTTCGCATGCCCTGGCTGGGGGCGGTGGCGGGGTCGATGGTCGCGCGGACGGTGCCCGTGGCCGGGTCGTTGGTGCTCGGGACGTCCTTGGACACCGAGCACTCCGGGAGATCCGGGGTGGTCAGGAAGCACTCGGGGAGCTGCTTGAGCTTGAGGCGGGTGGCCCACTCGGTGCCGTAGAGGTCCTTGAACTTCTTGTAGTCCAGCTGGACGTCGACCGGGGTCGAGCCCTCTGCGGGCGGCGTCACCTTGATGAGTGCCCCGTCGACATTGGCCGCCTCGGTCTTGGTGCGCGTCTCGACCGACACCGACCAGGTACCGGAGGGCGTCGGCGGAGCCGGGTTCTCCGGAGTCGGCGATGCCTTGCCGATGCTCACCGGCAGAGCGCCCGCCTGCACCAGCTGCTCACCCGTCAGCGTGACGGGCTCGGTGCCACCGACCGGCGGCGCCACCTTGGACGGTTCGTATTCGGGCGGCGACTGGACGGGGGCGCCTGCCCAGCCCTCCAACTTGGCCGCCTCGACCTGGTCGAGCTTGGCCTTGATGTCCTGCTGAAGACCGGGCAGCTGTACGCCGCTGCGGTCTCCTGGCGATGCTGCCCAGACCTGGGCAGGAAGCATCGTCGCCACCAGCATCACGGACATGGTGATGCTGGTACGCCCGGCGAGGCGCGCGCGTTTCGCGCGCGCTCTTCTGTTTCCGGGCAGGCGGAAATTATGCGCCGAGAACGGCGACATGTGGACCCCCCACGCTCTGCCCACGGTGAAGACACACGTGTGGCAGGAAACTGATAAATGGTGCGCTGATTCTGTGGTCCAGCGCACAGGAAATCCATAGGAACGATCATGATGTGGGATTGATCACTTACCGCCCACGTACGTCGCGACGAAAGGGGTATTTCGGACCTAGTTCCGACATTCTTGCAGGTGACGATGTCTGTGGAATGCGTCATGCTCTGCTCGCACATTCCATGCGCGAACGTCCGGGTGGGGAGCCGGTATTCGCGATGCCCGGCTGCCGGGCCATTTTCGTTTGCGAGCACCCGGGGTTGCGGAATCGCGTGCCCGAGGGGGGAGAAGAACTAGCGTGTCCAGAATCGAACCCGGACCGGGAGATTCACCAAAGAGCCCTGAGAAAGGGCGAGTTGCCAAGGCTTCCTGGTATCGGCGACGCCGGGCGTGGGGTGGTCTCGCGGCCCTCCTCGCCGTGGCCGTCGCCATGCCCGTCGTCCTGAACAAGGACGAGACCCGTAAGCCGGTGCAGGCCAGGCCTGCGACGGCGAAGGGGCCGGTCGGCGCAACCGACGCCCGTCGCCTGGCTCGGGAGAGCGGCAAGGAGGTCGAGGTCACGGCCGAGGCGTCCGCGTACACCAGCACCTGGGCGCAGCCCGGCGGCACGTTCAAGCTGCGGGTGTCCAGCCTGGCGACCCGGGCCAAGGTCGGCAACGACTGGAAGCCGATCGACACCACCCTTCAGCGGGTGGACGGCGGCTTCGCGCCGAAGGCCGTCAACGGGAAGGTCGTCTTCAGCGCGGGCACCAAGGCGCCAGCAGCCGGTGACGGTAGCCGGGCATCACGCGGTGCTTCGCGTGTGGCCCTCGTCCAGCCTGCCGTTGCGAAGGCCGACACCCCTCAGCCCGTCTGGAGTGACCTCGTCCGTCTGAACCTCGACGGTCACGACCTGACCGTTGCCTGGCCGGGGCTGCTGCCCGAGCCCGTCATCTCCGGTCCCCGGGCCCTGTACGAGAACGTCCGCCCGGGAATCGACCTGGTACTGACCGCCCAGGACGGCGGCTACACCCATGTCCTGGTCGTGAAGGACAAGCAGGCCGCCGCCGACCCCCTCCTCGGACAGCTCAACTACCGCCTCTCCTCCCCAGATCTCACCTTCCACCTCGACGAGGCCTCCCGCGCCGTCAGCGCCCAGGACGCCCAGGGCGAGGAGATCGCGGGCTCGCCCACCCCCTTCATGTGGGACTCCGCTGGCAAGGTCGCCATCACCGAGGGCGAGCCCGTCCCGGCCCCGGCGCCCGAGGCCAAGGACCATCCCACGCTCGCCCTGCCCGGGCTGAACGGAGCCGAGGGCAACCACGCGAAGTCCGCCTCCGCCGCGCTGAGCGGGGAGAACGTCCTGACGGTCACCCCCAGCACGCAGTTGCTGAACGATGGCGACACGGTCTATCCGGTCTTCATCGACCCCTCCTTCAAGGGCCACAAGCAGAACTGGACCACCTTCTACAAGACCGAGGGCTCCTCCAGTTTCTGGAACGGGCAGAACTACAACAGTGGCAGCGGCACCCCCGAGGCCCGCGTCGGCTACGAGTCCACCTCAGGCGGCACCTCGCGCGCCGCGTTCATCTTCGACTTCGGCAGCCAGCTCTACGGCTCCCAGATCCGCACGGCGAACCTGCGGATGCTGCAGACCTACTCCTGGGGCTGCACCGCGCGAGCCTTCGACGTCTACCACACGCCGCTGATCACCAGCTCCAGCACGTGGAACAACACCGACAACGCCGGGTTCTGGGGCAACCGCATCGCCGGCGCGTCCACCGGCTACGGCTACAACAGCTCCTGCCCCGACGCGTGGGTGGGCATCGACATCAAGTCGAAGGTCGAGGAAGGCGCCCGCGGTGCCTGGCAGAACCTGACCCTGGGCCTGCGTTCCCCGAACGAGAGCGACGCGAACTTCTGGAAGAAGTTCCAGGCCAACGGTGAGAGCGCCCCCTACATCGAGGTCGAGTACAACAAGGCCCCCGACGAGCCCACCCAGGCCGGCATGGACACCGTCCCCGGCGGCGTGTGCGTGACGGACGCGCCGTTCAACAAGGTCGGCAAGTCCGACGTCATGTTCGAGGTCCAGGGCCACGACGGCGACGGCAACCTCAAGCAGATCCAGTTCAAGGTCTGGCGCACTGCCGACAACCAGGTTGTCTTCGACCAGTGGATCTGGCCCGACAGCTACGGCGTAGCCCGCACCACCATCCCCTGGGAGTCGTTCGCCGCGAACGCCTCCTACGCGTGGACGGCGACCGCCAGTGACTGGGACGGATCCTCCTCGGCGGCCGGGCCCGCGGGTACGGACAAGCCGTGCACGTTCACGATCGACCACACCCAGCCCACCGCCCCCACCATCCGCTCCGACGACTTCCCCGCCCCCGGCCCGGACGGCGCGGAGTGGAGCAAGAACACCCTCGGGCCGGGCAAGATCACCGTCATCGCGGGCGGTACGAATCCGGCGGACATCCGCGAGTTCCAGTGGTCGCTGAACCACCCCGTCTACGACCAGAAGACGGCCCCGGCCGCAGGCCAGGACACCGTCACGGTCGACGTGAACCCCGACAACGCCGGACCGAACCTGTTCTACGTCCGGATCGTCACCAAGTCCGGGAACGTCTCCAGCCCGTTCATCTACACCTTCTACGTCCGCCCCCGCCCCGGCCTCGACGGCGCCGGCGATGTCACCGGCGACGGCAAGGCGGATATCCTCGCCGTCGACGGAAAGGGCGACCTGCGCGTCTACCCCGCCGACGCCGTCGGTGACGTCGACGCGTGGATGCCCGCCGCCACCGACAACGGCAAGCCCGCACCCGCCGGCTACTTCAAGGACGCGCTGATCGCGCACTCCAGCGACTGGTACCCCGGCGACGGCATCACCGACCTCATCGCCCGCATGCCCGACGGCAGGCTCTACGTCTACCAGGGCGACGGCAACGGCCGCTTCGACATCAGCCGCCGCACCGAAATCCTCCTTCCCGCCGGCGCGCCCGACCCCGCCACGCTCTCCCAGATCGTGGCCGTCCAGGACGTCAACGGAGACGGCTTCGAGGACATCTTCGCCACGGCGGGGGACACCTTCTGGGCCCTGACCGGCTACAGCGGCGCCTCCATCACCGAAGCCCGCCAGCTTTCCGCCACCAGCTGGACCAAGCGCGACATCATCAACGTCCGCGACGTCACCGGCGATGGCGTCCCCGACCTCGTCTACCGCGACGACTCCACCCCCGACCGCGGCCTGGCCCTGCGCCGAGGCAAGCCCGGCACGAACGGCGGCGTCGACATCAACTCCATCGCCCTCGCCGTCAACTCCGCCGACGGCAAGGACCTCACCTACGGCACCACCGGATGGGACAGCACCACCTGGCCCCTCCTGCGAGGCACCCCCGACGTCAACGGAGACGGAATCCCCGACCTCTACCTCACCCGCAACGACGGCACCCTCCACCTCTACTACGGAGGCCGCACCGCCATCGCCAACGGCTGGCGCGTAGAGGAAGACGACTGGAACACCGCCCGCACCCTCGGATAACCCTCCGCAGGCAGCGCACACCCTGGCACTGAAACCACCAGGCCCCCACGTGGCGGGTCGGCGAACGGTGCCGCTGACCACTCGCCCTGCCGCGGCTGTGGCCCATGCGGGCGAGGGAGCGAGTCGCCGGTTTCCGGCGACTCGCTCCCATCCTGGCCCCTCCCTCACCCCCTCGCCCAGAACTCTCAGGCGAGACCGGGTTCGGCCGCAGGAGGCCCTGTCGACCGTTGACAGCGTGCGCAAACCGTTGTCGGCGCGCCGTTGCCCGGCAGGCAAGCCCTCGCATCCTGACGATCAACCACGACCACGACGACAAGAACGAAGGAAACCCGCCCATGAAGCAGATCCCCGACCTCGGAAAGAACACGCTCGACAAGCCCGACCCATGGGCCAGGTTCCGGGGGCTCACCTGGTGGCAGCTGGTGCTTTCGATCGCGCCGATCCTTCTGCTGCCGATCGGCGGAGCCATAGGCGGCGCACTCGGGGCAGCGGGCCTCTTCGCGAACCTCTCCCTCGCCCGCAAGCACTTCCGGACGCCGTTCAAGGCCCTGGCGATGCTGGGCGTGGCACTCGGCTCATACCTGGCATACATCCTCGTCGCAGGTCTCATCTACAACCTGGTCAAGGGCTGACCATTCTCCTGCGGCCGCAGCACTCCGCCGCCGGCCCCGCCCGCACTGAGCTTGATCTTTATCCTCGCTGCTGTTTCAGGCGGATGTGTTCGGTGAGGGTTTCGGCTCGTTTCACGGTCTTCCCGGGTTCGTGTCGTGGGGCT
>NZ_JBFBDP010000065.1:0-22682 GCF_040701585.1 Streptomyces sp. NPDC093801
GCGCCGGCTGGGTGAAGCGCGTCTCGTGCAGCAGCTCTACGTCCTCACCGAACACCACCTCCCGCAGCGGGAGATCGAGATACGGGTCCAGGGCCCCGCACACCGCGTCGAAGACCTCCGCGAACACCGGGAAGGCAGCGTGCAGTTCACGCCCCATACCCGGGCGCTGGCTGCCCTGGCCCGAGAACAGGAACGCCGTCCTGCTGCCGCCGACGGGCGTGCCCTGCAGGGTCTGCCCCCTCAGGAGCGCGGTGGCCGTCGGCCGGCCCGCGAGGAGGTCCTCCAGACCGCCGAGCAGCTCTTCGCGGTGCGTGCCGACGACGGCGGACCGCAGGTCCAGGGCGGCACGGGGTGCGAGGGAGAGGGCCACGTCGAGGGGGTGCAGGTCCGGGTGGGCGGTGAGGTGGGCGAGGAGCCGTCCGGCCTGCGCGCGCAGCGCCGCCGGGTCCTTGGCGGACAGTGGCCAGACGACGGCCGCGCCGGAGGCCGGCGCGCCCTCGGGGGCCTGCTGCGGCTCCGGTGCCCCGTGCGGTTCGGGCTGCTCGATGACGACGTGGGCGTTGGTGCCGCTGACGCCGAAGGAGGAGATACCCGCCCGGCGCGGACGGCCCTCGTGCTCCGCCCACTCCCGGGCCTCGGTCAGCAGACGCACCTCTCCCGCCGACCAGTCGACGTGCGGGGACGGTTCGTCGGCGTGGAGGGTCCTGGGGAGGACCCCGTGACGCATGGCCATCACCATCTTGATCACGCCCGCCACACCGGCCGCGGCCTGCGTGTGGCCGATGTTGGACTTCAGCGAGCCCAGCCACAGCGGCCGGTCCGCGTCCCGCTCCTGCCCGTAGGTGGCCAGGAGGGCCTGGGCCTCGATCGGGTCGCCGAGGGTCGTGCCCGTGCCGTGCGCCTCGACGGCGTCGACGTCACCGGTCGACAGCCCGGCCTGCGCCAGGGCCTGGCGGATCACCCGCTGCTGCGCAGGCCCGTTCGGCGCGGTCAGACCGTTGGACGCACCGTCCTGGTTGATGGCGGTGCCCCGTACGACGGCCAGGACCCGGTGCCCGTTGCGGCGCGCGTCGGAGAGCCGCTCCACGAGCAGCATGCCGGCGCCCTCCGCCCAGCCGGTGCCGTCGGCGTCGGCCGAGAAGGCCTTGCAGCGGCCGTCGGCGGCCAGCCCGCGCTGGCGGCTGAACTCGATGAAGATGTTGGGGGTCGCCATCACCGTCACCCCGCCCACGAGGGCCATGGAGCACTCGCCCTGGCGCAGGGCCTGCGCCGCGAGGTGCAGGGCCACCAGCGACGAGGAGCAGGCCGTGTCCACGGTCACCGCCGGCCCCTCCAGCCCGAAGGTGTAGGCCACGCGGCCGGAGGCGATGCTGCCCGCGCTGCCGTTGACGAGGTAGCCCTCGAAGCCGTCGGGGACGACGGAGAGCCGGGAGCCGTAGTCGTGGTACATGACCCCGGCGAACACCCCGGTACGCGAACCCTTCAACGTCGCCGGGTCGATCCCGGCGCGTTCGAAGGCCTCCCACGAGGTCTCCAGCAGCAGCCGCTGCTGCGGATCCATGGCGAGCGCCTCGCGCGGCGAGATCCCGAAGAACGCGGCGTCGAACTCGCCCGCCCCGTACAGGAACCCGCCCTCACGGGCATAACTCGTCCCCGCGTGATCCGGATCCGGGTGGTACAGCGCCTCCAGCGCCCAGCCACGGTCCACCGGGAACCCGCCGACCGCGTCACCACCCTCCGCGACCAACCTCCACAGATCCTCCGGAGAACGCACCCCACCCGGATACCGGCAGCTCATCCCCACGATCGCGATCGGATCGTCGACGGCCGGGAGGCCGCCGGGCAGCACGCCCGCCGGAACCGGCTCGGTGGTGCCCGGGGTGTCGCCGAGGATCTCGGCGCGCAGGAAGCGGGTGAGGGCCAGCGGGGTGGGGTGGTCGAAGACCAGGGTCGCGGGCAGTCGGGTGCCGGTGACGGCGCCCAGCAGGTTCCGCAGTTCGACGGCGGTGAGCGAGTCGAAGCCGAGGTCCTTGAAGGGGCGTTCGGGTTCCACCCGGTCGGGCGAGGCGTGGCCGAGGACCGTGGCGACCTGGCCGCGCACCAGGTCGGTCAGGATGCGTTCCTGTTCGGACTCGGGGAGCCCGTGCAGGGTCGCGGCGAGGGCGGAGGCGCGGTCCGCGGGTGAGGCGGAGGGCGCGCCGGGGCCGCTGTGGGCCTTGCGGACCGGGGTCCTGACCAGCCCGCGCAGGAGGGCGGGGACCTTGCCCTCGGCCGCCTGGACGCGGAGTCCCGCGTGGTCCAGCGGCACGGGGAAGAGGACGTCAGCGCCGGTCGCGCATGCGGCGTCGAACAGGGCGAGGCCGGTGGCCGCGTCCATGGCGACGAGGCCCATGCGGCGGATCCGCGCGAGGTCCGTGGAGTCCAGCTTGCCGGTCATGCCGCTGCCGTCGGCCCACAGGCCCCAGGCCAGGGACACGGCGGGCAGTCCGGCCGCCTGGCGCTGCTGGGCGAGGGCGTCGAGGAAGGCGTTGGCGGCGGCGTAGTTGGCCTGGCCGGCACCGCCGAGCGTGGCGGAGACGGAGGAGAAGAGCACGAACGCGGACAGGTCCATGTCGCGGGTGAGCTCGTGCAGGTGGAGGGCGGCGTCGGCCTTCGGCCGCAGGACGCGGTCGACGCGGTCCGGGGTGAGGGCGGGGACGATGCCGTCGTCGGTCACCCCGGCCGCGTGGACCACGGCGGCCAGCGGGTGCTCGGCGGGGACCGCCGCCAGCAGGTCGGCCAGGGCGCGGCGGTCGGCCACGTCGCAGGCGGCGGTGGTGACCCGGGCGCCGAGGGCGGTGAGTTCGGCCTCGAAGTCGGCCGCGCCTTCCGCGGAAGGACCTCGGCGGCCGGTCAGCAGGAGGTGGCGTACGCCGTGCTCGGTGACGAGGTGGCGGGCGACGAGCCGGCCGAGGGTGCCGGTGGCGCCGGTGACCAGCACGGTGCCGTCGGCCGGGAACGCCCGGCGCTGCGGGGAGTCGCCGGCCGGCCGGTCCGTGTGGGCCGTCAGGCGGGGCAGCAGGAGCGTGCCGCCGCGTACGGCGAGCTGGGGTTCGCCGGTGGCCAGGGCGGCGCGCAGGGCCTCCCTGCCGGGGCCGGCGTCCGGGTCCATGCCCGGTTCCAGGTCGAGGAGGACGAAGCGGTCGGGGTTCTCCGACTGGGCCGTGCGGAGCATGCCCCAGACGGCGGCCTGGGCCGGGTCCAGCACGGCGCGTTCGGCGGGGGTGGTCGCGACGGCGCGGCGGGTGACGAGGACGAGCGGGGTCCGGTCGGACCTCTCCTCGGCGAGCCACTCCTGGATCAGGGCGAGCGTGCGGTGGGCGGTGGCGCGTACGGCTCCGGCCGGGTCGTCCGGTGCCGTGCCGCCGTCGGGGTCCGGGCCGGCGAGGGCCACGACGCAGTCGGGTTCGGGCGCGTCGACGGGCGCCCGGACCGGCGTCCAGTCGAGCCGGAGGAGGGTGTCGGCGCGGGGGGCCGCCGCCGCGCGCAGCCGGTCGGCGGAGACCGGGCGCAGGACGAGGGCGTCGACCGAGGCGACGGTCTGCCCCTCCGTGTCGGCGACCAGGACGGAGACGGTGTCCGGGCCGGCCGGGGTCAGCCGGACGCGTACGGCGGGGGCCCCGGCGGCGTGCAGGCCGACGCCGCTCCAGGAGAAGGGCAGCAGGCCCTGGCCGGTGTCGGTGCCGGACAGCAGGCCGAGCCAGGAGGCGTGGAGGGCGGCGTCGAGGAGGGCCGGGTGCAGCCCGAACCCGCCGGCGTCGGGTGCCGTGGGGGCGGGGAGGGCCGCGGCGGCGTACAGGGAGTCGCCGTGCCGCCACGCCTCGGTGAGGCCGCGGAAGACCGGGCCGTAGCCGAAGCCGAGGTCGTCGAGGAGCTCGTAGAGGTGGTCGGTGGCGACCGGTTCGGCTCCGTGCGGGGGCCATGCCGCGAGCTCGGACGCCACCGGGGGCGGGGCCGCTTCGGCGGACAGGGTGCCGCCGGCGTGACGCGTCCAGCCGCGGGAGGCGGCGGGGTCCTCGGGGCGGGAGTGGAGTTCCAGGGCGCAGCGGCCGGTGGGGTCGGGCGCCCCGACCGTGAGGCGGAGCTGGACCCCGCCGTGCTCGGGCAGGACGAGCGGGGCCTCCAGGGTGAGGTCCTCGATGTGCGCGCAGCCGGCTTCCCGGCCGGCCCGCAGGGCCAGTTCGACGAAGGCGGTACCGGGGACGAGGACCGCTCCGGAGACGGTGTGGTCGGCGATCCAGGGGTGGGTGGAGAGGGAGAGGCGGCCGGTGAGCACGATGCCGCCGTCCGGGAGCACGACGGTGGCGCCCAGGAGGGGGTGGTCGGTGTCGGTGACGCCGATCGCCTCGGGGTCGGCGGATGCCGGAACGTGCAGCCAGTAGTTCTCGCGCTGGAAGGCGTAGGTGGGCAGGGCGATGCGGCGGGCGCCGCGGTCGGCGTACCAGGCCGTCCAGTCGACGGGGGTGCCGTGGACGTGGAGCCGGGCGAGGGCGGTGGTGACGGCGAGTTCCTCGGCGCGGTCGGCGCGCAGGGCGGGCACCGTGACGGCCTGCTCGTCGACGAGCTCCCCGGCCAGCGCGGACAGGGCGCCGCCGGGGCCGATCTCCAGGAAGGTGTGCACGTCGTCCGCGGCGAGGGTGGTGACGGCGTCGGCGAAGCGGACGGCCTCACGGACATGGCCCACCCAGTAGTCGACGGAGCAGAACTCCTGCGCCGAGACCGTCCGGCCGGTGAGGGTGGACACGATCGGAACCGTAGGGGCCTCGAAGGCGACCGATTCCGCGACCTCGCGGAAGGCGGCCAGCATCGGGTCCATCAACGGCGAGTGGAAGGCGTGGGAAACCGTCAGGGCCTTGGTCTTGCGGCCCTCGGCCGCCAGCCCGTCCACGACGGACGCAACGGCGTCCTCCGCTCCCGAAACCACCACGGACGCGGGCCCGTTGACGGCGGCGATGCCCGCCCGGTCCTCCAGCCCGTCCAGCAGCTCCCGGACTTCCTCCTCGGAGGCCTGGACCGCCACCATCACACCGCCCGAGGGCAGCTCCTGCATCAGCCGGCCGCGCGCGGCCACCAGCTTCGCCGCGTCCTCCAACGAGAGCACGCCCGCGACGTGGGCCGCCGCGAACTCACCGACGGAATGCCCGGCCAGGAAGTCCGGGCGCACGCCCCACGACTCCACCAGCCGGAACAACGACACCTCCACCGCGAACAGCGCCGGCTGTGCGTACCCGGTCCGGTTCAGCAGCTTCGCGTCCTCGCCGAACACCACCTCCCGCAGGGGCCGTTCCAGGTGTCCGTCCAGGTGGGCGCAGACCTCGTCGAAGGCGTCGGCGAACACCGGGAAGGCGGCGTACAGCTCGCGGCCCATCCCGGGGCGCTGGCTGCCCTGGCCCGAGAACAGGAAGGCGGTGCGGCCGGGTCCGTGGCCGGTGGCCGGGTCGGTGCCGCCGGTGACGACGTGGGCGGCGGAGCCGGCCGTGTCCTCGCCGGCGAGGGCGTCGAGGCCGCGGAGGAGTTCGGCGCGGTCGGTGCCGAGGACCGCCGCGCGGTGCTGGAGGGCCGCCCGGCCGGTGGCGAGGGAGTAGCCGATGTCGGCCGGGGTGGCCTCCTCGTGCTCCCGCTCCGTGAGGTGGGCGCGCAGGCGCCGGGCCTGGGCGCGCAGTGCGGTGGGGGTCTTCGCGGACAGCAGCCAGGCGACGGCGGTGTCCGGGGCGTCCGTGGCGTCCGCGGCCCGGTCGTCCCCGGTGTCCTCCGGGTCCCCTGGGGTCCCGGCCTCGGCCGGTGCGGGTGCCTGTTCGATGATCACGTGGGCGTTGGTGCCGCTCACGCCGAAGGCCGAGACGCCGCCGCGGCGGACGTGTCCTGCCGCCTCGGGCCAGGCTACCGGGGCGGAGAGCAGTTCGACCGAGCCGGCCGTCCAGTCGACGTGCGGGGTCGGGGCGTCCACGTGCAGGGTGCGGGGGAGTTCCGCGTGCTGGAGGGCCAGGACCAGCTTGATCACGCCGGCGACGCCGGCGGCGGCCTGGGTGTGGCCGATGTTGGACTTGAGCGAGCCCAGCCACAGCGGCCGGTCCTCGGGGCGGTCCTGGCCGTAGGTGGCGAGGAGGGCCTGGGCCTCGATCGGGTCGCCGAGCCGGGTGCCGGTGCCGTGGGCCTCGACCACGTCGACGTCGGCCGGTGCGAGCCCCGCGTCCGTGAGCGCCTGGCGGATGACCCGCTGCTGCGAGGGCCCGTTGGGGGCGGTGAGGCCGTTGGAGGCGCCGTCCTGGTTGATGGCGGAGCCCCGTACGACGGCCAGGACCCGGTGCCCGTTGCGGCGGGCGTCGGAGAGCCGTTCCAGGAGCAGCATGCCGGTGCCCTCGCCCCAGCCGGTGCCGTCGGCCGCGGCGGCGAAGGCCTTGCAGCGGCCGTCCGGGGCCAGTCCGCGCTGGCGGCTGAACTCGATGAAGATGCCGGGGCCGGACATGACGGTGACTCCGCCGGCGAGGGCGAGTTCGCATTCGCCCTGGCGCAGGGACTGGACGGCGAGGTGGAGGGCGACCAGGGAGGAGGAGCACGCCGTGTCGACGGTCAGTGCGGGCCCTTCCAGGCCGAAGGTGTAGGCGAGGCGGCCCGAGACGACGCTCGCGGCCCGGCCGGTCAGGAGGTAGCCCTCGACGCCTTCGGGGGCCCGGCGCAGGCCGGAGGCGTAGTCCTGTCCGTTGGAGCCGATGAAGACGCCGGAGCGGCTGCCCTTGAGGGTGGCGGGGTCGATGCCGGCGCGTTCGAAGGCCTCCCAGGTGGTCTCCAGGAGGAGCCGCTGCTGGGGGTCCATGGCGAGGGCCTCGCGGGGGGAGATCCCGAAGAAGGCGGCGTCGAACTCGCCCGCGTCGTGGAGGAACCCGCCTTCGCGGGCGTAGGTGGTGCCGGGGTGCTGCGGGTCGGGGTGGTAGAGGGCGTCGAGGTCCCAGCCGCGGTTCCCGGGGAAGGCGGAGAGGGCGTCCTCGCCCTCCGACAGGATCTTCCACAGGCCCTCGGGGGAGGTCACCCCGCCGGGGAAGCGGCAGCTCATCGCCACGATGGCGATGGGCTCGTCGTCGACGGGCCGGGCGGCGGGCGCGGCGCCGGGCGCGGCGGCCCGCGGGCCGCCCACGAGGAGGGTGTCGAGGTGGGCGGCGAGCTCCGCCGGGTTGGGGTAGTCGAAGACGACGGTGGTGGGCAGCCGCAGGCCGGTGGCGGCGGCCAGGCGGTTGCGGAGTTCGATGGCGGTGAGCGAGTCGAATCCGGTGTCGCGGAAGGCCCGCTGGGGCTGGACGGCGTCGGCGCCGGAGTGGCCGAGGACCGTGGCGGCCTGGGTGCGGACGAGCTCGACCAGGGTGCGGAGCCGGTCGGCGCCGGGGAGCGCGGCCAGCTGTCCGGCGAGGGCGGGGCCGCCCGCGGCGGGGCCGTTCGGGCCGGCGGTCGCGGTGGCTCCGTCGAGGATCCGGCGGGCTTCGGGCAGGCGGTGCAGGAGCGGGTAGTCGCCGGTGGGGGCGAAGGCGCGGACGAAGCGCTCCCAGTCGATGTCGGCGACGGTGACGGCGGTGTCGTCGTGCTCGATGGCGCGGCGCAGGGCGGCGATGCCGAGGTCGGCGGGCATGGGGAGGATGCCGCGCCGGGTGAGGTGCTCCTCGGCGTGGCGGCCCATCATGCGTCCGCTGCCCCAGGAGCCCCAGGCGATGGCGGTGGCGGGCAGGCCCTGGGCTCGGCGGTGGTGGGCGAGGGCGTCGAGGTGGGCGTTGGCGGCGGCGTAGCCGCCCTGGCCTCCGTTGCCGACGATGCCGGCGATGGACGAGAACAGGACGAAGAAGTCGAGGTCGTGGCCGGCGGTCAGCTCGTGCAGGTGGAGTGCGGCCTCGGCCTTGGGGCGCAGGACGTGTGCGAGGCGCTCGGTGGTCATGGCGTCGAGGACGCCGTCGTCGAGGGCGCCGGCGGTGTGGATGACGCCGGTGAGGGGGTGTGCGGCGGGCAGGGCGCCGAGCAGCTCGGCGAGGGCGGCGCGGTCGCTGACGTCGCAGGCGGCGATCGTGGCGCGGCAGCCGAGGGCGGCGAGTTCCTCGCGGAGTTCGGCGGCGCCTTCGGCGGCGGGGCCGCTGCGGCTGGTCAGGACGAGGTGGGCGGCTCCGGAGCGGGCGAGCCAGCGGGCGACGTGGGCGCCGAGGGTGCCGGTGCCGCCGGTGACCAGGACGGTGCCGTGGGGGCGGGCGAGGGTGTGTTCGCCGGCGGGGGCGGCCGGGTCGGCGGTGGCGCGGACCAGGCGGCGGGCGAGGGTGCCGGTGGCGCGGACGGCGAGCTCCTGCTCGCCGGCGGGGTCGGCGAGGAGGCCGGTGAGGAGGTCGAGGGTGCGGGCGTCGAGGGTTTCGGGCAGGTCCACGAGGCCGCCCCAGCGCTGGGGGTACTCGGCGCCGACCACCCGGCCGAGGCCCCAGAGCTGGGCCTGGGCGGGGTGGCGGGGCGGGTCGGCGGGGCCGGTGGCCACGGCCCCGGAGGTGGCGCACCACAGGGGGGCGCCGATGCCGGTGTCGCCGAGGGCCTGGACGAGGGCCAGGGTGGCGGCGAGTGCGGACGGCACGTGGTGGCCGGGCGCGTCGGCGGGGTCGCCGGCCTGGTCGTCGGCCGGCAGGGAGAGGACTCCGGTGACCTCGTCGGCCTCCAGGGCGGCCTCGGCGAGCCGGTCGGTGAGGAGGGCGGCCGTGGTCTGCCGGTCGGGCCGGCCGGCCGGGTCGAGCGGGATGCGGACGACGCGGGCGCCCCGGGCGGTGAGGGCGCCGTGAACGGCGGTGGCGGTGGTGCCGTCCTGGTGCGCGGCGGTGGTGACGAGCAGCCAGGTGCCGGTGAGCGGGGCGCGGCTGCCGCGCCGGGCCCGGGTTTCGGTGGGGGTCCAGGTGATCCGGTAGCGCCAGCCGTCGATGCGCGCGGTCCGGGTGGAGCGGCGGCGCCAGTCGGCGAGGCGGGTGACCATGCTGTCGAGGGAGGCGTCGGGGTCCAGGTCCAGTGAGCTGGTCAGGGCACGGACGTCGGTGTTCTCGACGGCGGCCCAGAAGCGGGCCTCCTCCTCGCTGTGGGCGGCGCCGGTCTCGGAGGGGGTGGCCGGGGCGGCGGTGTCGAGCCAGAAGCGGCGCCGCTGGAAGGGGTAGGTGGGCAGGTCGGCGGGGTGCGGGCGCAGCCCGGCGAAGGCTGCGGCCCAGTCGGCGGGGACGCCCCGGGTCCAGGCCTCGCCGAGGGAGGTGAGGAAGCGGGCGGTGCCGCCGTCGCCGCGGCGCAGCGAGGGGAGGACGTCCACGGTGGCGGCGGCGTCCTCGGCGGTCTCCTGGAGGCCGACGGCGAGCACGGGGTGGGGGCTGCATTCGACGAGGACCTGGTGGCCGTCGGCGATCAGGCGGCGGGCGGCGGGCTCGAAGCGGACGGTGGTGCGGAGGTTGGTGTACCAGTAGGCGGCGTCGAGGGCGGCGGAGTCGACGGGTTCGCCGGTGACGGTGGAGTAGAACGGGACGCGCGGGGTGAGCGGGGTGATGCCGTCGAGGGCTTCGGCGAGTTCGGCCTCGATGAGCTCCACGTGGGCGGAGTGGGAGGCGTAGTCGACGGGGACCCGCTTGGCGCGGACCCCGTCGGCGGTGCAGGCGGAGAGCAGTTCGCCGAGGGCGTCGGCGTCGCCGGAGACGACGGTGGAGCGGGGTCCGTTGACGGCGGCGATGCCGAGCCGCTCGCCCCACTGCTCCAGGCGCCGGGTGACGTCGGCGAGGGGTTCGGGGACGGAGACCATGCCGCCGAGTCCCGCGAGGCGGGCGAGGAGGCGGCTGCGGAGGGCGACGACCCGGGCGGCGTCGTCGAGGCTCAGGGCGCCGGACACGGCGGCGGCGGCGATCTCGCCCTGGGAGTGGCCGATGACGGCGGAGGGCTCGACGCCGAAGGAGCGCCAGAGTTCGGCGAGGGAGACCATGACGGCCCACAGGGTGGGCTGGACCACGTCGTCGGCGCTGTCGAGGGCGGGGGCGCCGGGGGCGCCGCGCAGGACGTCCTCCAGGGACCAGTCCACGTACGGGGCCAGGGCCCGGCCGCAGGCGTGGATGCGCTCGCGGAAGACGGCGGAGGTGTCGAGGAGTCCGGCGGCCATGCCGGCCCACTGGGAGCCCTGGCCGGGGAAGACGAAGGCGACGCGGCGGGCGTCGGCGGCCGTGCCCCGGGCGGTGCGGGGCGTTGAGCCGCCGGCGGCGAGGGCGCGCAGCCCTTCGGTGAGTTCGGCTGCGGTGGCGCCGGTGACGACGGCGCGGTGTTCGAAGGCGGTACGGGTGGTGGCGAGGGCGTGGCCGATGTCGGCGGGGCGGGCGCCGGGGTGCGCGGCGGTGTGCGCGAGGAGGGCTTCGGCGCGGGCGGCCAGGGCCTCGGGGCTGCGGGCCGACAGGATCCACGGCACGTCGACGGCTTCGGCGGGGGTGTCCGCCTCCGGGGCCGGGTCGGCCGCCGGGGGTTCGGCGGGGGCCTCTTCGAGGACGGCGTGGGCGTTGGTGCCGCTGATCCCGAAGGAGGACACGCCGTAGCGGCGGGGGCGGCCGGTCGCGGGCCAGTCCACGGCGTCGGTCAGCAGCCTGACCCGTCCGGCGGTCCAGTCCACGTGCGGGGAGGGGACCTCGGCGTGCAGGGTCCTGGGCAGGAGGCCGTGCTGGAGGGCGAGGACGGACTTCAGGACGCCGGCGATGCCCGCGGCGGCCTGGGTGTGGCCGATGTTGGACTTGAGGGAGCCCAGCCACAGCGGCCGGTCCTCGGGCCGGTTCCGGCCGTAGGTGGCGAGCAGGGCCTGGGCCTCGATGGGGTCTCCGAGGCGGGTGCCGGTGCCGTGGGCCTCGACGGCGTCCACGTCGGCGGCCGTCAGCCCGGCGTTGGCGAGGGCCTGGCGGATGACCCGCTGCTGGGCCGGGCCGCTGGGCGCGGTGAGGCCGTTGGAGGCGCCGTCCTGGTTGATCGCGGAGCCGCGCAGGACGGCCAGGACCCGGCGGCCGCCCCGGCGGGCGTCGGAGAGCCGCTCCAGGAGGACCATGCCGGTGCCCTCGGCGAGGCCGAAGCCGTCGGCGTCGGCGGAGAAGGCCTTGGAGCGGCCGTCGGGGGCCAGGGCGCGCTGCTTGCTGAACTCGACGAAGGAGCCGGCCGTCGGCAGGACGGTGACACCGCCGGCCAGGGCAAGGGAGCATTCGCCGGTGCGCAGCGACTGGGCGGCCAGGTGGAGGGCGACCAGGGAGGAGGAGCAGGCGGTGTCGACGGTGACGGCGGGGCCTTCGAGGCCGAGGGTGTAGGCGAGGCGGCCGGAGGCGACGCTGACGCTGTTGCCGGTCAGCAGGTAGCCGCTGATGTCCTCGGGCGCCTCGTGGAGGCGGGGGCCGTAGTCCTGGTTCATGGCGCCGACGAAGGTGCCGGTGCGGGTGCCGCGCAGGGTGGCGGGGTCGATGCCGGCGCGTTCGAGGACCTCCCAGCCGGTCTCCAGGAGGAGCCGCTGCTGGGGGTCCATGGCGAGGGCCTCGCGCGGGGAGATCCCGAAGAACTCCGGGTCGAAGTCGGCGGCTTCGGGGAGCATGCCGGCTTCGCGCTGGTAGTAGCGTCCGGGCCGGCCGGGCTCGGCGTCGTAGAGGCCCTCGACGTCCCAGCCGCGGTCGGCGGGCAGCGCGGACACGGCGTCGCCGCCCTCGGCGAGCAGCCGCCACAGGGCTTCGGGGGTGTCGGTGCCGCCGGGCAGGCGGCAGCTCATGGCCACGATGGCGACGGGCTCGTCCCAGGCGGCGGCGGTGGTGTCCTCGTCGGCCGGGTCCTCGTGGGTGCCGAGGACCTCGGCGAGGATCCGTCCGGTCAGGGAGGCCGGGGTGGGGTGGTCGAAGACGACGGTGTGCGGCAGGGCGAGTCCGGTGGCCTCGTTGATGCGGCCCCGGAGTTCGACGGCGGTGACGGAGTCCAGGCCGAGGTCGCGGAAGGCCTGTCCGGTGGCGACGGCGTCCGGGCCGGGCAGCCCCAGCAGGGCGGCGGTGAGGGAGCGGACGAGGGCGGCGGCGGTGCGCTCGCGTTCGGCCCCGGGCAGCAGGGCGAGCCGGCCGGCCGCGGCCGGGCCGCCGGCGGGGGTGGCCCGCCGGAAGGGGTAGGTCGGCAGCTGGACGCGCTCCGCCGGGGCGGCGGGGAAGGCGGTCGCCCAGTCGACGTCGACGCCCTGGACGCAGGCCTCGGCGAGGGCCGTGCGCAGGCGGCGCAGGCCGCCCTGGCCGCGGCGCAGGGTGGCGAGGGTGACGGCGTGGCGTCCGGCGGCCGCGGCGGTCTCCTGCATGGCGGCGGTCAGCGTGGGGTGGGGGTTGATCTCCACGAGGGCCTCGTGGCCGTCGGCCAGCAGGGCGTGCGTGGTCTGCTCGAAGCGGACCGGGCGGCGCAGGGCCTCGAACCAGAAGCCGGCGTCGAGGGCGCGGCCGTCGACGATGCCGCCGGTGGCGGAGGAGTAGAGCGGGGTGTGGCCGGCGCGCGGGGCGAGGCCGGCGAGGGCGGTGACCATCCGGTCGCGAACGGCGTCGGCGTGCGCCGAGTGGGCGGCGGCGCCGAGGCGTACGCCGCCGCAGCGGATGCCGTCGCCCTCCAGTTCGGCGCGCAGGGCGCGCAGGGCGTCGCCGTCGCCGGAGACCACCTGGGACTCGGGACCGTTGTGGGCGGCGATGACCAGCCGGTCCCCCCAGGGGGCGAGCCGTTCCTGGAGCCGGTGGCCGGGCAGGCTCACGGCGAGCATGTCGCCGCCGTGCCGGGCGAGTTCGGCCAGGGCTTCGCCCCAGGCGTGGATGGTGCGGGCGGCGTCCTCCAGGGTGAGGGCGCCGGCCAGGTGGGCGGCGGCGACCTCGCCGATGCTGTGGCCGGCGTAGGCGCGGGGGCGGACCCCGTGGGCCCGCCAGGTCTCGGCGAGGGCGATCTGGACGCCGAAGGTGGCGGGCACGCTGACGTCGGGGGTGTCCAGGCCGGGGGCGCCGGGGGCGCCGCGCAGCACGTCGGTGAGGAGCCAGCCGGTGAAGGGGGCGAGGGCCTGCTCGCAGCGCAGGGCGGCGGTGCGGAACTGCGGTGAGGAGTCGAGGAGTTCCGCGGCCATCCCGGGCCACTGTCCCCCGATGCCGGACAGGACGAAGGCGGCCGGTCGGCCGGCGCCGGTGCCGCGGATCACGTCGGGGGCGTATCCGCCGTCGGCGAGGGTGGCGAGGGCGTCGAGGAGCCCGGCGGGGCCGTCGCCGAGGAGGACGGCGCGGTGCGGGAAGTGGTGCCGGGTGGCGGCCAGGGCCCGCCCCACGGCGGCGAAGTCGAGGCCGGGGTGTGCGGTGAGGTGCTCGTGGAGCGCGCGGGCCCGGGCGCGCAGGGCCTCCGGTCCGGCCGCGGAGAGCATCCAGGGCACCGGCTCCCCGTCGGCGTCCCCGGGGGCGCCGACGAGGCCGGAACGGACACCGGTGTCGCCGGCGGCGTCTGGGGTGGTGGCGTCGGCGGCGGCCTCGCGGCCGGAGGCGTCGGCGCCCAGGACGGCGGCTCCGGACACGGATTCGGGGCCGGAAGCGGCATCGGCGCCGGCGTCTGGGGTGGTGGCGTCGGCGGCGGCCTCGCGGCCGGAGACACCTCCGCCCTCGCGGCCGGAACCGGCGTCGGCATCCAGGACGGCGACCCCGGAGGCGGGTTCGGCGGCGGACTCGCGGCCGGTGGCGGCTCCGCCAGGGGCGGGGGTGTCGGGACCGGCCGTGGCGCCGGTGCTGTGGCCGGGGGCGGCCGCGGGGCCGGGGGCGGAGTCCGGGCCGAGGTTCCAGCCGAGGTCGGCGGCCGCGGTGAAGCGGCCGTCGGCGCCCAGTACGGCGAGCACGCGGTCGCCGTCGGCCCGGGCTCCGGCGAGGGGCTTCAGCAGGACGGCGCCGTAGCCGACGGGCGCGTCGTCCGGTGCGCCCGGCGGGCGGACGCCGGGGCCGGCGGCCAGGGCGAGGGCGCTCTCGCCCCGGCCGAGGCTGTGGTGGGCCGCGCGCAGGGCGTCGGCGCCGGTGGGGAGGCGGCGCAGCAGCGGGGCGGACCCGGCGGCGAGCCGCAGGACGGCGCCGACCGCGGCGGCGGCGTCCTCCTCCGCCGGGAGCGGCGCGTCCGGTGCGCCGAGGACGGCGAGGAAGACGCCGGCGGCCGCCCCCGGAACCGCGGCCGGGACGACTCCGGCGTCCTCCAGCGCCTCCCACCAGGTCTCCGCCGCGGCCGGACCGTGCGGCAGGGCGTCGGTCCGGGCGGGGTCCGACGGGTCTCCGGTGGCGTCCGCGAGGAATTCCGCGTCGAACGCCCGGCCCGCGCCGGTGTCCTCCGGCGTGCGGTGTGCCGATCCGATCGCCACGATCACCTCGTGTGCGCCGTTCCCGGATTCCTCCGGCATCGCAACAGACTCGCGCATCATGTGTGCTCCATCGACCCGTTGAACTACTGCTGGTGTGCTGGTTCCGCAGCGCCTCGGGGCGTGCGGGCATGCCGGGGAGGGCCCCCGTGCTGTTCCCCTGCGTGCCGGACCGGACGGCCCTTCCTGACCGGACGGCCCACCCGGACCGGACGGCCCGCGGGCCCGGCGGACCCGCGCCCGCCGCCGGCTAGGCGGCGGTGACGTCCTGGCGGATCACGCGCTCGATGTTCCGTTCGGCCAGGGCGGTGATGGTGACGAACGGGTTCACGCCGATGGAGCCCGGGATGAGCGAACCGTCGGTGACGTAGAGGTTCTTGTAGCCGTTCACCCGCCCGTAGTCGTCGGTGGCCCGGCCGAGGACGCAGCCGCCGAGCGGGTGGTAGGTGAAGTCGTCGGAGAAGGCCTTCAGCTGCTTGCCGAAGAGGTCGTAGCGGTACATCGTCGTGTTCGCCTTGTTGATGCGGTCGAACAGCGACTTCGCGGCGTTGACGGCGGGGGTGTTCTGGTCGCGGGTCCAGCGCAGGGCTGCCCGGTCGGTCGCCGCGTCGTAGGCGAAGGTGCCGCGCTCCGGGTTCTTGGTGATCGCCAGGTAGAGGCTGACCCAGGTCTCCACGCCCGCCGGCATGGGGGCGATCTCGGCGAAGACGGGGTTCTGGGGGTTGTCCCAGTCGTCGATGCCCAGGGCGGGGATCGAGGACTGGCTGGCGCCGGTGGGGTTCCACACGTGGTTGGCGCGGGCGGTCATGATGTTGCCGTTCGGGCCCCAGCCGGCGCCGATCTCCGGGCTCAGGTTCGGCAGCGTGCCGGTCTCGCGGGCGCGCAGCAGCAGTTCGGTGGAGCCGAGGCTGCCGGCGCCGAGGAACAGATGACGGCAGGAGATCTCCTTGGTGGCCAGCAGCCGGCCGTCGGCGTCCCGCTGCTCGACGGTCAGCAGGTAGGTGCCGTCCTTCTGCTGCCGGATGGTCCTGGCCTGGTGCAGGGTCTCGATGGTGACCTTGCCGGTGCCCAGGGCGGCCGCCAGGTAGGTCTTGTCCAGGCTCTGCTTGCCGTGGTTGTTGCCGTAGATGACCTCGCCGGCCAGCGCGGACTTGGGGACCTCCCCGGCCGCCTCGCGCCGCATGTGGTCGAAGTCGTAGACGTTGGGGACGTGGACGGTGCCCAGTCCGGCCTTCTGGGCCTGGTCGCGCGAGACCCGGGCGAACTTGTACCACTCGGTGCTCTCGAACCAGCCGGAGTCGATGTGGTTGACGCGGAGCATGGAGTTGGCGCGCGGGAAGTAGCGGCCGTACATCTCGGCGGCGTCGACGCGCGGCAGCACCTCCTCGAAGTAGGAGCGCTTCGGAGCCACCGCCATACCGCCGTTGACGAGGGAGCCGCCGCCGACGCCGCGGCCCACGTACACCGACATCTGGTCGAAGTTGACCCGGTCCAGGACGCCGGCGTACGGCTCGATGTCGCGGTTGGCCAGGTCGAGCCAGAGGAAGCTGCCGAGGGGGGCCTCGGTGCGGTTCTTGAACCAGCTGGAGCGCTTGTCGGGCTTGAGCATGCCGGCGAAGACGTTGCCGTCGGGGCCCGGCTGGTTCCACAGCTGGCCCATTTCGAGCATGACCGTGCGGACTCCGGCCTCGCCCAGGCGCAGGGCGGAGACGGCGGCGCCGTAGCCGGTGCCGATGACGACGGCGGGGACGAACGCGACGCCGTCGGCGCGGTCGGCGGCCAGGGCCCGGGGGGCGCCGATGGTGGTGCTGCCCGCGAGGGCCGCCGCGCCGAGGGCCGTCATGCCGAGCAAGCGGCGGCGCGAGAGGTGCTGTTCCACGGTGGGTACCTGACTTTCGGAAGGGAGGGGACGGGCTGTGGCACGCAGGGCGCCTCGCCCGGCGGGCGCGGGAAGGCGCCGGGAAGGCGTCGGGAAGGCCGAACGCCGGTGGACGCGGGCGGCCCGCGGGGCCGGCGGGCGCGGCGTCGTGGGTGACGCGGGGCCCCGCGCGGAGCGCGGGAGCCCTTCGGGAGGCGTCAGTCGGCGGTGTGCAGGGTGATGGCCGAGCAGGGACACTGGTCGGCGGCCTCGCGCACGGCGGCGTGCGCGGCGGCGGGCGGGCCGGGGTCGAGTAGGAGCACGAAGCCCTCGTCGCACTGGTCGAAGACCTCGGGGGCGAGCAGGGCGCACATTCCGGCGCCGCAGCACAGCCGCCGGTCGACCCCGACCCGCAGCGGGCCGTCCGTCACCAGGCGACCGGCAGCGCGTACACCCCGTACACCTGCATGTCGTGGCGGAGGCGGATCTCCTCGGGCGGGCAGGCCAGGCGCAGGTGCGGGAAGCGCTCCAGCAGGGCGGTGAACCCGACCCGCAGTTCGATGCGGGCCAGCTGCTGGCCCAGGCACTGGTGGATGCCGTGGCCGAAGCCGAGGTGGCCGGCGGCGCGGCGGGTCACGTCGAAGGACTCGGGGTCGGGGAAGCGTTCGGGGTCGCGGTTGGCGGCGGCGAGGGAGACCATGACGACCTCCCCCTCCTTGATGAGGGTGCCCTCGATCTCCACGTCCTCCAGGGCGGCCCGGGTGGGGCCGTGGTGGACGATGCTGAGGTAACGCAGGCTCTCCTCGACGGCGCCCTCGATCAGCGAGGGGTCGGCGCGCAGCGCGGCCAGCTGCTCGGGGTGCTCCAGCAGGGCGAAGGTGCCGAGGGCGAGCTGGTTGGCCGTGGTCTCGTGGCCGGCGACCAGCAGCAGGAAGGCGATCGAGGTGAGTTCCTCGTCGGTGAGGTCCGGGTCGGCGGTGATCAGTCCGCTGAGGATGTCGTCGGCGGGGTCGGTGCGCTTGAGGCGCACCAGGCCGCCCAGGTAGGCCCCCAGTTCCAGGAAGGCGGCGGTGACGTCCTCGGTGGACTCCCCGAAGCTGCTCCAGACGTGGGTGTGGTGCTGGAAGGTGGCGCGGTCGGCGTAGGGGACGCCGAGCAGTTCGCAGATGACGAGGGAGGGGATGGGAAGCGCGAAGTGCTCGAAGAGGTCGGAGGGGGAGCCGAGGCGCTCCATCTCGTCGAGCCGCTCCGCGGTGATCTTCTCGATCCACTCGGTGAGCAGGCGCATGCGCCGGACGGTGAACTGCCCGACGAGCAGCTTGCGGTAGCGCTGGTGCTCGGGGTCGTCGTGCTGGATGAACATGCCGGGGGGCGCCGCCGGGGCCTCGTCCAGGGTCGCGGCGCGCGGGACCGGCGGGTGCTTGAGCTCCCCGCGGGCGCTGAACCGGGCGTCGGCGAGGACGGCCCGGGCGGCGGAATATCCCGTGACGAGCCATCCGAGATGGCCGTCGGCGAATTCCATGCGCGTCAGCGGTTCGGTCCGGCGCAGCGTCCGGGTCGCCGGAGGCGGGTTGAAGTATCCGTCCCGGACAGTGGTAAAGGTCACCGGTAAACCCTGGCTCATAAATGCCCTTCCTTGGCTGGCCCTATCGCGGCCGAACCCCCCGGAAACGCGGCCGCAATACGGCGTCAACGCTTTCTCAACACGGCGCTCCGCAATGCGAACTCCGCCGTGCGCGCAGTTCGATCGGCGCCACCACGAAGGTATGGAGACGCCGTGAAAGGTGTCAACGAAATCAATCCCCCGCGCACTAACCCTGTGGGCGCGGGCCGGGGGGTACGGTTACGGGCGGTACCGGGAGGCTTCGGTTCGGTACGGTGCGGATCCCGCGCCGGGCCCCGCACCGGACCCCCGCCCCTCCCCCGTCCGCCTCCGGGCTTCGGGGCACTCCTCGGACAGCAGCCGCGCCATCGGGACGAGTTCGGCGCGGCCGTCGATGCGCAGCTTGCGGTAGGCCTGGGTGAGGTGCTTCTCGACCGCCCGGGCACTGACCTCCAGCCGTTCGGCGATGGCCCGGTTGGAGGTGCCGCCGGCGGCCAGTGCGGCCACGCGGCGTTCGGTACGGGTCAGCGCGGCGACCGCGTCCGCGCCCCGGGATCCCGCGATGGTGTGCAGCGCCCGGCCGGCCCGGTCGGCGATCCAGGGCGCCCCGCACGCCAGCCCCTGTTCCCGGGCCCGGGTCAGCCGGTGCTCGGCCTCGGCCTCCCGGCCGGCGGCCAGCAGCCGTCTGCCGAGGAGCAGGGAGGTACGGGCCTGTTCGAGGACGTGGGCGGTCCGTTCCAGGGTGGCCGCGGACTCGCGCAGCAGCACCAGCCCGCGTTCTCCCCCGGTGATCGCGCCCCGGCCGCGCTGGGCGCGGCCGATGGCCACCGGGCTGCCCCAGCTCACGGCGCGCGCGTACTCCTCGTCCATGAGGTCGTGGGCCTGGCCGGGGCGGCCCGTGCGGTAGTGGAGCGCCGAGACCCAGGAGCGCCAGGGCGCGACGGCCGGGTTGCGCCAGTGGGCGCGTTCGGCGGTGCGGCCCCAGTCGAGGTAGCAGCCCAGGGCGGTCGGCAGGTCGTGGCGCAGGGCGGCGGCCGTGCCCCGGATGAGCAGGCGCAGGGAGGGCAGGTGGCCGTGTGCGGCGTCCGGCGCGGAGCCGGACAGCAGCCGTTCGCACAGGGCGGTGTCCCGGGCTTCCAGGGCGGCCAGGACGACGGCGGCCAGCGTACGGAGGGTGGCCCAGCCGGTGGCGTCCAGGTCGAGGGCCTCCGCGGCGTGGGCGCGGGCCAGCGCCAGGTCTCCCCGGGCCAGGGCGAGGTGGGCCAGCTCGACGGCGATCAGGGCGCGCGGGACGGTGGCCCGGTCGCGGCGGGCCCGGTCGTAGGCGGTGTGCAGCCAGGGGCCGATGGTGCCGAGGGAGTCGGCGGCGACCAGGACGTCGGTCAGCAGGGGCAGGGCGGTGTGGACGTGGTCCGGGGTGGCCGGCTCGTGCTGGAGCAGCCGTTCGGCGAGGGGAACGGCCTCGGCGGCGGTGACCTGTTGGGCCAGGACCGCCCCGTGCAGCAGGACGGTGACCCGTTCGCGGTCCGCGGCGCTGTCCAGGCAGGGGACGGGGCCCAGGGCCCGCAGCCGGTCCGCGGAGGCGGCCAGTTCGGCCGGGCCGGCCACGGCGGCGTGCCGGAGCCGGGCCTCCAGCCGCAGGGCGCTGCGGCGGGCGGTGCCGGTGAGGGCCGCGGCGTCCCCCAGCTCGGCGGCCGTCGCGGAGACGGTGTCGAGGACGGCGGGCGGGCAGTCGTCGAGGAGGAACGGAGGTATCCGGCCCGCAACGCGGGCGCGGCGGGCCGGGTCCGGGAGGAGGAGCAGGGCCTGGGTGAAGTGGCGCAGCGCCGCCCTGGGGGCGAAGTCCCGCTCGACGGTGGCGAGTTCCACGAGAAGCTCGGCGCGGGCGGGCCCGTCGGGCGGGCCGAGGAGCAGGGCGCGGCGCAGGTGGCGGGCGGCGGCCTCCGGGTCCGCGCGGCGCAGGGCGGCGCCGGCGGCGGCCCGCAGGACCTCCTGCGCCCAGGGCTCCTCGCAGGAGGAGACGCCGAGCAGTTGTGCGGCGGCCCGCTCGGCGGGGTGGCCGCCCTGGTGCAGCAGGAGGGCGGCGCGCAGCCGCACGGTCTCCGCTTCGGCGGGGTCCATCGCCTCCTCCACGGCGTCCGCGACGACCGGGTGGACGAACCGGGGTACGGGGTCCTCCGCCAGCAGGCCGAGCCGGCGCAGCGCCCGCACCGCCTCGGCGCGGCCGGTGGCGTCGAGGCCGGCGAGCCGGGCGGCGGGTTCCTCCCCGGGGGCGGTGTCCCCCGTGCCGGCCGTTCCGGCGGTGTCCCCCGTGCCGGCTGCTCCGGGGGCACCCGCGTCCGCGGCGTCCCTGCCGGGGCCGGTGTCCCGTGCGTCCGCGGCCGCCCAGGTGTCCTCGCCGAGGACGGCGAGGGCGGTCGCGAAGCGCCATACCGGCGGCCGCTGGCCGCGCAGGACCACCGCGAGGCGTTCGCGCAGGCCGTCGGGCCGGATCCCGCGGATCGTCCGTGCGTCGGGCAGCCGTCCCCCGCGGTCCTGCGCCCCGGCGGCGGTCAGGGCGTCGAGGGTGGCCGTGAGCAGCAGGGGGTGTCCGCCCGTCGCCTCCTGGCAGGCGCGGGCGCAGTCCTGGTCCACGGGCCTGCCGAGGCGGGTGCCGACGAGGTCGGCGGTGGCCCCGATGGACAGCGGGCGCAGCCGCAGGACGGCGGCGGCGCGACCGGTGAGGTGGTGGAGGCGGGGTTCGTCCTCGCCGGGGTCGCCTTCGCGCAGGGCGGCGACCAGGGTGACGCGCATGCGGGGCAGCCGTCCGGCCAGCCGCGCGAGCCAGCGCAGCGAGGGGGCGTCGGCCCACTGGAGGTCGTCCACGAGCAGGAGCAGGGGTTTGCGGTCGGCGTGTCCGGCGACCAGGGCGAGCAGTTCGGCGTCCTGTGCGGAGCCGTCGGGGGCGCCGGCGGGGTACTCGGGCGGGGTGACGGCGCTGCCGTCGGCCGGGAGGAGCGGGGTCAGCAGCTGGCTGAGCACGCCGAAGCCGAAGGCCTGTTCGTGCGGGGATCCGCTGGCGGTGAGGACGCGGACGCCCCGGCGTTCGGCGAGTTCCGGCAGGGCCCTCAGCAGGGCGGTCTTGCCCATGCCGATGCCCCCGGTCACCACGGTCAGGGACCCGCCTCCGGCTCCGCGGCCCGTGGCGTCCAACGCCGCCGTGATCAGGTCGAGTTCCTGCTGCCGGTGGAGCAGGTGCGTCATGTCGGTTCCTCCGTCGCTGTTCGTTCGAGTGCCGCGGCCAGCTGGGGTCGCCCTCGGATGCCGAGCTTCCGGTAGACCTTCGTCAGGTGCTGTTCGACGGTGCGGGGGGTGACGGCGAGTTCCCCGGCGATGGCCCGGTTGGGCAGGCCCCCGGCGGCGAGCGCCGCGACCCGGGACTCGGCGTCGGTCAGCAGGACGGCCGCTCCGCCCGGAGCGGGAGCCGCTCCTCGCCGGGGCCCCGGCGGGCCCCCGTGCGCCGGGGCGGGCCGCGGCCGGTCCGGCCGCACGCCGTGGTCCTGGTCCGTCGCCGGGTGGACGGCCCCGTCCTGTTCCCGGTCCGTCGCACCCCGGTCCGTCGCACCCCGGTCCGGTACGGGCCCGGGCGCGGCCCGGTCGTCGTCCAGGAGGGAGTCGACGGTGAGGTGGCCCGAGAAGGGGGCCGTGCCGAGGGCCACCAGCGCCTGCCGGTACTGCCAGCCGGCCGCGCGCCCCCGGGCCCGCGCCTCCGCTCCGGGCGCGGCGGCTCCGCCGGGGCGCGGGGCCAGCGCCGTGGCCAGTGCCACGGGCGAGCCCCAGAGCAGGGCCCGTCGGCGCTCCTCGGCGAGCAGCCGCACCGCCAGCGGGTCCCCCGGGTCGCGGGTCCGGGCGGCCGCCGAACGCCAGGGCAGCAGGGCCGGGTTGACCGCCTGCCGGGCCAGCAGCCGGCGCCCGCACTCCAGCAGGTCGGCGAGGGCCCCGTCCCGCTCGCCGGCCGCGAGCCGGACCCGTCCGCGCGCGTAGAGGAGGTAGGCCCAGGCCAGGCCGCCTTCGGCGGTCGGCGGGAGCCGGGTCTCCAGGATCCGTGCGGCGGCGTCGGCGTCCCCCCGGCGCAGGTCCAGCAGGGCCCGCAGGGCGAGGGGGCCGGGCGCCATGAGGGGGTGCCAGAGGCGGCCCGGCATGACCTCCTCGCAGCGGTCCAGGGCCTCGGAGGCGGCCGCGTCCCGTCCGCCCCACAGCTCGGCGAGGCAGGTGACGAGCAGGGCCGCGCCGGCCACCGGCCGGGCGTCCCGCCGTCCGGCGCACACGAGGATCCCGTCGAGGGCGCCGCGGGCCTCCTCCGTGTCCCCGCTCAGGACGAGCGCGTACGCCGCGGCGGTCCGGACGGCCGGCGGCACGTGTGTACGGGCCTCCGGTGCCAGGGCGGCCCGGGCGAGCCCGCGGGCCCGGGTGATGTCCAGGCCCCGCTGTGCGGTCCGCCAGGCGGCCACGGCGGCCTCGGCGGCCTGTTCCGGCCGGGCGGGCCAGGCGTCGGGCAGCGGCGGCCCGCAGCCGTCCTCCGGTTCGGGGCGGCCGTGTTCGGCCATCCAGTGCAGTGCCCTCAGCGCGGAGTGCTCGGCGGTGCCCGGCTCCGCGTCGGCGGCGGCCCGGGCGATCCGGGCGGCGGGCGTGAGGACGTCGCCGCGGGCCACGAGGAGTTCGGCCGCGCGCAGCCGGGCCCCGCCGAGCACTCCGCGCTGAGGGCACTGCACTGGATGGCCGAACACGGCCGCCCCGAACCGGAGGACGGCTGCGGGCCGCCGCTGCCCGAC
>NZ_JBFBDP010000066.1:0-22613 GCF_040701585.1 Streptomyces sp. NPDC093801
GGGGCGGGCACCGGCCCGCCCCGGCCCCTCGCGGGGGCGACGGCGGGCCCGCGTCATGAGGGCCGTCGCCGAGGCCCGCGCCGCCGCACCGCCGTACTTCCGCACCGCCGGTCCGGCAGCCCTCGGGCGCGGGTTAGACCACCGCCCCGCGTCCCGGGTCGTCGTCATCGTCGTTCGTGTCGCCCGACATGCGGGCGACCAGGGTGGCGAAGCCGCCCAGGAAGCCTCCGATGCCCAGGGTGGTCAGCCACCACGTCATGTCCCACTGCAGCAGGACCGCCAGCAGGAGCAGGACCGGGCCGCCGACCACGGCGAGCCAGGCGAACTTCGCCGTGGTGTCCGCCGGCGGGAGCTCCGGCGGTTCCGGGGGGACGAAGTGGCCCTCGTCGGCGGCGTCCCCCGCCGCGTCCCCCGCCGCGTCCCCGTCCTTCGGCTCGGCCGGCGTGTGGTCGCGCGGGCCGAGGCCGACGCCCGGGGCGAAGACCACCGAGCTGCCCAGTGCCGTCGGGGCGGCGGCCGGCGGTTCCGGCTGGACGTCCTCCTCCGGCAGCATCAGGTTCTCGATCGGCCGGAAGGGGCGCGCCCCCGGCGGGTCCGGCGGCTCCTGCCCGTACCCGGCGACGATCGCGGCCCAGGCCGCCTCCTCGTCCAGCGGGGGCACACCCCCGGCGGACTCCTCGTGCTCAGCCACCGCTGGCCGCCCCCTCCCTGCCGACGCTCTCCGCGAGCCGCCCGACGAACGCATAGCTGTCCGCGAAGATCCGCTCCGCGTCATGGTCCAACGTCGCCACGTGGTAACTCTGTTCCAGCAGGGTCTCGGTGACGTCCGTCGACGACACCCGCGCCAGGATCCGCTCCGAGTCCACCGGCGGGACCACGTGGTCCTGGGGGCTGTGGAGCAGCAGCACCGGCTGCGTGACCTGCGGCAGCTCGGTGTCCACCAGCTGGAAGAACTTCCGCAGCGAGTGCGCGGCCTTCGTCGGGACCCGGTCGTAGCCGACCTCCGCCGCGCCCGGCTTCGCGATGTCGCTGGCGATCCCCGGCGTGGAGCGGATGAAGTGCTTGGCCACGGGGAGGGCGACGGCCAGCGGGTCGTGCACCTTGTTGGCCGGGTTGACGAGCACGATGCCGCTGATCGCGTCCCCGTGCTTGGCGGCCAGCCGCAGGGTCAGCGCGCCGCCCATCGACAGCCCGAACACGAACACCTGCGTGCACCGCTCCAGCAGCTCCCGCAGCGCCCGGTCCACCTCGGCGTACCAGTCCTGCCAGCCGGTGAGCTGCATGTCCTGCCAGCGGGTGCCGTGCCCGGGCAGCAGCGGCAGCGAGACCGTGAGCCCGCGTTCGGCCAGGTATTCGGCCCAGGGGCGCAGCGACTGCGGGGAACCGGTGAAGCCGTGGCAGAGGAGCACGCCCACCTCCCCGCCCTCGTGGCGGAACGGCTCTGCTCCAGGGAGGACGGGCACCACAGTCTCCTTGTTGGTGAGGACTCGACTCGACGATGACGATGACGATGGCTACGACGATGACCATGACGCGTGGGGGTACGGGTGCGTACGGGTGCGTCGCGCTGTGTGACTTCACGGTACGCGACCGGGATGACACCGACCAGGGTCGTCGGGCGCTCTCGGTGGAGCCAGGGGATAAGGTCTGTTCGACAGACACAGGAAGGCTTTCGAGTTGATCTACGGCGCAATGAAGTTCTCCATCGGCGGTTCCCTGAAGCTCGCCTTCAGGCCGTGGGTGGAGGGCCTCGAGAACATTCCCGCGGAGGGGCCGGCGATCCTCGCGAGCAACCACCTGTCCTTCTCCGACTCCTTCTTCCTGCCGGCCGTGCTGGACCGGAAGGTGACCTTCATCGCGAAGGCGGAGTACTTCACCTCCCCCGGGGTCAAGGGCAAGCTGACGGCGGCCTTCTTCAAGGGCGTCGGCCAGCTCCCCGTGGACCGCTCCGGTGCGCGCGGTGCCGGTGAGGCCGCCATCAAGAGCGGCATCGAGGTCATCGAGCGCGGGGAGCTGTTCGGTATCTACCCCGAGGGGACCCGTTCACCCGACGGCCGCCTCTACCGGGGCAAGCCCGGCGGCCTGGCCCGGGTGGCGCTGGCCACCGGCGCGCCCGTGATCCCGGTGGCGATGATCGACACCGAGAAGATCCAGCCGCCCGGCAAGGTGGTCCCGAAGCTGATGCGCCCGGGCATCCGGATCGGCAAGCCGCTGGACTTCAGCCGCTACCAGGGCATGGACGGGGACCGCTTCATCCTCCGCTCGGTGACCGACGAGGTCATGTACGAGATCATGAAGCTCTCCGGCCAGGAGTACGTCGACATCTACGCGACGGCCGCCAAGCGGCAGATCGCGGACGCGGAGAAGGCCGCCAAGGACGCGGCCAAGGGCGACAAGGGCGCGGAGTAGTCCCCGCGGGCGGCCGGTGCCGTCCGCGCGGCGGGGGTGGGGGAGATGGCGACGAAGCGCGAGCGCGTCGTGCGCATGTCGGTGGAGCAGCCGCTGTGGCGGGCCCTGACCGCGTACCGGCTGCTCACCATGGTCTACGCGGTCCTGCTGTTCGCCTCCGCCTACAAGGGCTTCGTCCGCCCCGGCGCCGCGGCCGGCTACCTCGCCGTCCTCGTCGTCTGGACGCTGGCCACCCACCGCCGGGTGGGCAGTGCGGCGCGCTGCACCCGGGGCTTCCTCGCGGCCGACCTCACCGTCGCGCTCGTCGGCATAGCCCTCACCCCGTTCGCCGACACCCACGCCCGCATCCAGGCGGGCGGCCCCACCCTCCCCAGCATCTGGACGGCGGGCTCGGTGCTCGCCTTCGCCCTCAAGGGCGGCTGGCGCTGGGCCGGGATCGCCTCGACCTTCGTGGCCGTCGCCAACATCGCCATCCACGGCGGCGACCCCACCCGGGACACCTTCCACAACGTGCTGCTGGTCTGGGTCGCCTCCATCGCCCTCGGCTACGTCGTCGAGGTGGCCCGGGCCAGTGAGGCGACGCTCGCCCGCGCCCTGGAGATCGAGGCGGCGACCCGCGAGCGCGAGCGCCTGGCCCGGGACATCCACGACGGGGTCCTCCAGGTCCTCGCCATGGTCCAGCGGCGCGGCACCGAGCTGGGCGGGGAGGCCGCCGAGCTGGGCCGGATGGCCGGGGAGCAGGAGGTGGCGCTGCGCACGCTGGTCTCCAGCGGGCTGGTCCGCCCCTCCCGGGTCTCGCGCGACGAGTCGCTCGGCGCGCGGGTGGACGCGTACGAGGTGGAGGAGCCGGGCGCCGACGAGGGGGAGCTGGACCTGCGCTCCCTGCTGGCCCCGCACGCCGGCTCCCGGGTGAGCTTCGCCGAGCCGGGCACCCCGGTTCCGCTGCCCGCGCCCGCCGCGCGGGAGCTGGCCGCGGCCGTCGGCGCCGCCCTCGACAACGTGCGCAAGCACGCGGGGGAGGGGGCCCGTGCCTGGATCCTGGTCGAGGACTGGGGCGACGAGGTGATCGTGACGGTCCGGGACGACGGTCCGGGCATCCCGGCCGGACGGCTCGACCAGGCGGAGGGTGAGGGGCGGATGGGCGTGGCCCTGTCCATCCGGGGCCGGCTGCGCGACCTCGGCGGCAGCGCCGAGCTGGTGTCCGTCCCCGGGCAGGGCACCGAAGTGGAACTGAAAGTACCGAGGGGGAGGACCCAGTGAACGACAGCGTCAGCGGCGGCGGCGAGCTCCACGACATCAAGGTGATGGTCGTCGACGACCATCCGATGTGGCGGGACGCGGTGGCCCGCGACCTGGCCGCCGCGGGGTTCGACGTCGTCGCCACCGCCGGGGACGGGCCGGAGGCGGTGCGCCGGGCCCGCGCCGCGGCCCCGCGGGTGCTGGTCCTCGACCTCAACCTGCCGGGGATGCCCGGGGTGCAGGTGTGCAAGGAGCTGGTCGGCGCCGATCCCGCGCTGCGCGTGCTGGTGCTGTCGGCGAGCGGGGAGCACGCGGACGTGCTGGAGGCGGTGAAGTCCGGGGCGACCGGCTACCTGATGAAGTCCGCCGGGGCCCAGGAGCTGATCGACGCGGTCCGCCGGACCGCGGTCGGCGACCCGGTGTTCACCCCGGGTCTGGCCGGGCTGGTCCTCGGCGAGTACCGGCGGCTGGCCGCCGACCCGGTGCCGGCCGCGGCCGACGAGCCGAAGGCCCCGCAGCTGACCGACCGGGAGACCGAGGTGCTGCGGCTGGTGGCCAAGGGGTTGTCGTACAAGCAGATCGCGGAGCGGCTGGTCATCTCCCACCGCACGGTGCAGAACCACGTGCAGAACACCCTGGGCAAGCTCCAGCTGCACAACCGGGTGGAGCTCGTCCGGTACGCGATCGAGCGCGGGCTCGACGACGCCTGAGGCGAGCGGGGGGACGCACGAGGGGAGGCGTGGGGGGACGCACAAGGCCGCACCGGTCGTACTTACTTCCCCTTACGAGTGAACACGCGTACGCAACGCCTCGTAATTCCACCGGAATTGCCCTTTCCAGACCCATCGGTGTGACCTGTGTCACCACTAGCGTGGCCGTCATGGCGAAGGGAGATTCCATGAAGGTCGGAGTGCTCACGGGCGGCGGCGACTGCCCCGGGCTCAACGCGGTGATCAGGGGCGTCGTCCGCAAGGGCGTCCAGGAGTACGGATACGGGTTCGTCGGGTTCAGGGACGGCTGGCGGGGGCCCGTCGAGGGGGACGCCGTCCCGCTCGACATCCCCGCCGTCCGCGGGATCCTGCCCCGCGGCGGCACCATCCTCGGCTCCTCGCGCACCAACCCGTTCAAGACGGAGAACGGGGTCCGCGCCATCAAGGAGAACCTCGCCAAGGCCGAGGTCGACGCGCTCGTCGCGATCGGCGGCGAGGACACCCTGGGCGTGGCCGCCCGGCTGTACGAGGAGTACGGGATCCCCTGCGTCGGCGTTCCCAAGACCATCGACAACGACCTGTCGGCCACCGACTACACCTTCGGCTTCGACACGGCCGTCGGCATCGCGACCGAGGCCATCGACCGGCTGCACACCACGGCCGAGTCCCACATGCGGGTGCTGGTCGTCGAGGTGATGGGCCGGCACGCCGGCTGGATCGCCCTGCACTCGGGGCTGGCGGGCGGTGCGAACGTCATCCTCGTTCCCGAGCAGCGCTTCGACGTGGACCAGGTCTGCGCCTGGGTGACCTCCCGGTTCAAGGCCAGCTACGCGCCGATCGTGGTGGTGGCCGAGGGGGCCATGCCCAAGGACGGCGACCTGGTCCTCAAGGACGCCGTCTCCCGGGACTCCTTCGGGCACGTCCGGCTGTCGGGCGTGGGGGAGTGGCTGGCCAAGGAGATCGAGGCGCGGACCGGCAAGGAGGCCCGGACGACGGTCCTCGGGCACATCCAGCGCGGCGGCACCCCGAGCGCCTTCGACCGCTGGCTGGCCACCCGCTTCGGACTGCACGCGATCGACGCGGTCCGCGACGGGGACTTCGGCAAGATGGTCGCGCTGAAGGGGACGGACATCGTCCGCGTACCGATCGCCGAGGCGACGGCGAAGCTGAAGACGGTGGACCCGAAGCTGTACGAGGAGGCCGGCGTCTTCTTCGGCTGAGCCGCCGCCCCGCCTCTGCGGGGGACCGGACCACGGGTCGTATCGTGACGAAGGCGATGGAACGACCCGTGGTCCGACCTGTGGGAGCGAGCGTGGAGATCCTGGCCTTCGGAGTGACCGCCGACGAGGGACCGCTCCTGGAGCGGGCCTTCGCCACGGCGGGTCCGCACGAGGTGCGCTGCCTCGACGTCCCCCTCGGCGAGGACACGGCGCCGATCGCCGCCGGATACGAGATCGTCTCCTCCGGCGTCAACGCCGACCTGGGCGCCCGGGTCCTGAACGTCCTGGCGTCGGGCGGGACGAGGCTGATCGCCCAGCGCTCCACCGGCTTCAACAACATCGACCTCGACGCGGCGCGGCGGCTGGGCCTGACCGTCAGCCGGGTCTCGTACTACTCGCCGTACTCGGTCGCCGAGTTCGCCTGGACCCTGGCGATGGCCGTGAACCGGCGCATCGTGCGCGCCTCGAACCGCACCCGCGACTTCGACTTCCGGCTGAACGGGCTGATGGGCCGCGACATGCGCGGGCGGACGGCCGGGGTGCTGGGCACGGGCCGGATCGGCGAGGCCTTCACCCGGATCGCGCACGGGTTCGGGATGCGGCTGCTGGGCTGGGACCTCGCGCCGAACCCGGCGTGCGTGGAGCTGGGCATGGAGTACGTGGCGAAGGAGGAGCTGTTCGCCTCCGCGGACCTGGTCAGCCTGCACGTGCCCCTGCTGGAGGCGACCCGGCACCTCGTCGACGCGGCCGCGCTGGCGGCGATGAAGGACGACGCGATCCTGGTGAACTCCAGCCGGGGCGGGCTCGTCGACACCGAGGCCCTGGTCGGGGAGCTGCGCGCGGGCCGCTTCGCGGGCGTGGGGCTGGACGTGTACGAGGCGGAGGCGGGGGTCTTCTCCCGGGACAAGTCCCTGGAGGCGGTGCCCGACGACACCCTCGCGCGGCTGGTGACCTTCCCGAACGTCCTGGTCACCTCGCACCAGGCGTACTACACCCACGAGGCGGTGGGGCAGATCATCGACGCGACGGTCCGCAACGTGGCGGACTACCTGGCGGGACGCCGCTCCGACAACACCCTGGTCCCGGGTCCGGCCTGACCGCCGGCCGGACCCGGGGCGACGTCACGCCCGCCGCCCCGCCGGGGTCAGGGAGCGGACCAGGTCGCGGACGAGCGGCGCGCCCCGCAGGGTGAGGACCGACTCCGGGTGGAACTGGACGCCCGCGAAGCCGCGCTCCGCGCAGCGCAGGGCGTGCACCTCCTCCGTGACCGGGTCGCGGGAGACCTCGACCCCGTGCGCCGCCAGCTCCTGCGCCGCCTCCGCGTCACAGGCGGCGGTGTAGGTGTTGTAGAAGCCGACCACCTCCGGCGTGCCGAAGAGGTCGATGCGCACCTGCGCCCCCTGCGCCGGCTCCGCCTTGCGGACGAGCGGCAGCCCGATCTCCGCCGCCAGCAGCTCGTGCCCCAGGCAGACCCCGAGCAGACCGCCCCGGTGCGAGGCGAGGAGCTCGCCCGCCAGCGCGCGCAGCATCCGCATCTTCGGGTCCGCCCCGTCGGCCGGGTTCCCCGGGCCCGGGCCCAGGACGATCGGGCCCTCCCAGGCCAGCGCCGCCTCCCGCAGCCCCGGCGCGTCGTAGCGGCGCACCGTCACCGCCAGGCCCGCGGCCCGCAGCACGTGCGCCAGCATCGCCGTGAACGTGTCCTCGCCGTCCACCACCAGCGCGTGCCCGCCCGGCGCGGGCAGCCGCTCCTGCATCCGCAGCCAGAACGGCGCCAGGTCCGCCCGCCGCGAGGCCAGCGCCGCCCGCACCCGGGGGTCGTCCGCCAGCCGGGCGCCCGTGCCGGCGGCGAGCCGGGGCGCGGCCTCCCGCACGCCCAGGGCGGCCAGCACCCCGGCGGCCTTGGCGTGGGTCTCGGCCACCTCGCCGAGCGGGTCGGAGTGGCGGACCAGGGTGGCCCCGACCGGCACCCGCAGCTCCCCGTCCGGGGCGATGTCGGCGGTGCGGATCAGGATCGGGGAGTCCAGGGTCTGGGCGCCGGACGGGTCCAGCCCCAGCAGCGCCAGCGCGCCCGCGTAGTAGCCGCGGCCGCCGTCCTCGTACCGTTCGATCACGCGGCAGGCGTTCTGCACGGGGGAGCCCGTCACCGTCGCCGCGAACATGGTCTCCCGCAGCACCTCCCGGACGTCCAGCGAGGAGCGTCCGCGCAGCTCGTACTCGGTGTGCGCGAGGTGGGCCATCTCCCGCAGCCGGGGGCCGACGACGGTGCCGCCCATGTCGCCGACCGTGCACATCATCTTCAGTTCCTCGTCGACCACCATCGACAGCTCCTCGGTCTCCTTGCGGTCGGCGAGGAAGGCGAGGAGCGACTCGGCGGTCGGGCCGCCGGCCGGGTGGCGGTAGGTGCCGCTGATGGGGTTCATGACCACCGTGCCGCCCGTCATGCGGACGTGGACCTCGGGGCTGGCGCCGACGAGGGTGCGGTCCGGGGTGTGGACCACGTACGTCCAGTACGCGCCCCGCTCACCCTCCAGCAGCCGCCGGAACAGGGCCAGGGCGTCGGCCCGGCCGAAGCCGTCGATCCGGCCCCGGTAGGTCCGCCGGATCACGAAGTTCGCGCCCTCGCCCCGGCCGATCTCGTCGCGGACCACCCGCCCGACGGTGGCCGCGTACTCCTCGTCGCCGACGTCGAAGCCGCCGCCCGCGACCCGTACGCCGTGGTCCGGGAGCGCGGCCAGCGCCTCGGCGAGCGGGACCTCGTACGCCTCCTCGGCGGCCAGCACGGCCAGCGGGGTGCCGTCGTCGCGGACGTCGAAACCGCGCTCGCGGATCTGGCGGAAGGGGACCAGGGCCAGGGTGGGCAGCGCGCGGACGGGCAGGTCGGCGAGGCGGTCGGCCTCGTGGACCGGGCCCAGCAGCACCTCGACGGTGTCGTGGTCGCGGCCGGGGGTGCGCCGGCGCAGCAGGGCGAAGGGCGGGGCGTCGTCGTCGAGGAGCCGGGCGAGGGAGAACTCGGACTGGGGCATGGGGCGGGCTTCCTTCCGGTGGGGTGTTCGGGAGGAGGGGCGGCCCGTGCCGGTCGGTGCACGCAGAAGGCCGCCCCTCGGGGCGGCCTTCGCTTCGCTCGTGTCAGTGGGTACGCACGAGGGGTGGGCCGCCGGGAGCGGACCACCACCAGTTCTGGACGGAGAGCGCGTACATGGGAGGCACCCTAGCCCACCCGGCCGTCCTCCTGCCGCATCCCGCCTCTTCCACCATGTGAACCTTGAATTCCGTTCATCTGGGCTCCGTGGACCTTCGAACGACACCGTCTCACCAGGTGGGCGTCCGGCCGGACACGGCGAATGACGCCGTAATGTGTACGAGGTGACCGTGAACGCTGAAAACCACGCCCTCGCCGCCAAGGCGACCTGGCGAGACCTTCCCGCGGCGCAGCAGCCTTCGTACCCCGATGCCGAGGCCCTGCGCGCTGTCGTCGCGGACCTCGAGTCGTATCCTCCGCTCGTCTTCGCGGGCGAGTGCGACCAGCTGCGCGCCCGCCTGGGAGCCGTCGCCAAGGGCGAGGCGTTCCTCCTGCAGGGCGGCGACTGCGCCGAGGCCTTCGACGCCGTCTCCGCCGACCACATCCGCGCCAAGCTGAAGACCCTGCTCCAGATGAGCGCCGTCCTGACGTACGCGGCCTCCGTGCCCGTCGTCAAGGTCGGCCGCATCGCGGGCCAGTACTCCAAGCCGCGCTCCAAGGACACCGAGACCCGCGACGGCGTGACCCTGCCGACCTACCGCGGCGACTCCGTCAACGGCTTCGCCTTCACCGAAGAGGCCCGCGTCCCGGACCCCGAGCGCCTCAAGCGCATGTACCACGCCTCGGCCTCCACGCTGAACCTGGTGCGCGCCTTCACCACCGGCGGTTACGCCGACCTGCGCCAGGTGCACGCCTGGAACCAGGACTTCGTGAAGTCCTCCCCGTCCGGGCAGCGCTACGAGCAGCTCGCCCGGGAGATCGACAACGCGCTGAACTTCATGAAGGCCTGTGGCACCGACCCGGCCGAGTTCAAGGCGGTGGAGTTCTACTCCTCGCACGAGGCCCTGCTGCTGGACTACGAGGGCGCCCTCACCCGTACGGACTCCCGTACCGGCAAGCTGTACGACACCTCCGGCCACATGGTCTGGATCGGTGAGCGCACCCGCCAGCTGGACCACGCGCACATCGAGTTCTGCTCGCAGATCGCCAACCCGATCGGCATCAAGCTCGGCCCGACCACCACGGTGGACGAGGCGCTGACGTACATCGACCGCCTGGACCCCGAGCGCGAGCCGGGCCGCCTGACCTTCGTCGTGCGCATGGGCGCCGACAAGGTCCGCGACAAGCTCCCCGAGCTGGTCGAGAAGGTCACCGCGTCCGGTGCGACCGTCGCCTGGGTCACCGACCCGATGCACGGCAACACCTTCGAGGCGGCCTCCGGCCACAAGACGCGCCGTTTCGACGACGTGCTCGACGAGGTCAAGGGCTTCTTCGAGGTCCACAAGGCGCTGGGCACCCACCCGGGCGGCATCCACGTCGAGCTCACCGGTGACGACGTCACCGAGTGCGTGGGCGGCGGCGACGAGATCTTCGTCGACGACCTGCACCAGCGCTACGAGACGGCCTGCGACCCGCGCCTCAACCGCAGCCAGTCCCTGGACCTGGCGTTCCTGGTGGCGGAGATGTACCGCGACCAGTAGGCAGCAGCGCGTGAGGACGGGGCGCGGATCGATGTGATCCGCGCCCCATCCGCGTTCCCGGGCCTTTTGGGCAACCCTCACTTTGGGTACGGTTAGGTAAGCCTCACCGCACTGGGGATGGCTGCAAGAACCATTCCGCTCAGGGAGGTGAACCGCGTGTACGTCTGCTCTTGCTTCGGGGTCACCGACAAGCAGGTCAAGGAACACGCGGCCGCCGGGGCCTGCACCCCCCGCCAGATCGCCTCGGTCACCAAGGCCGGCACCGACTGCGGTGCCTGCGTGCGGACCATCCAGGGCCTCCTGGGCCGTGGCGCGTGCCCGCGCCGGGAGCTGCTGGAGAAGGGCGACGCGGCAGCCGTCCTCGCCACCGCCCCCCGTCCGGCCCCCGGGGCCGCGCAGCCCGTCCTGGCCGACGCGGCATAGCCTCCGGGCGCCCGCCGGGTCCCGGGTCCGTCGCGTCCTCAGCTCTCCGGCTGCTCGATCAGCTGGGCGATGTAGAGCGCCTCACCGATGCTCTCGATCAGTTCCAGCTGGGTGTCGAGGTAGTCGATGTGGTGCTCCTCGTCCTCCAGGATCTCCTCGAAGAGCCGCGCCGAGGTGACGTCCCCCTTGCCGCGCATGACCTCGATGCCCCGCCTGAGGCGGTCGATCGCCTCCACCTCGACCTGCCGGTCCGCCTGGAACATCTCCGTCAGGGTCTGGCCGACCCGCACGTGGAAGAGGCGCTGGTAGTTCGGGAGCCCGTCGAGCATCAGGATGCGCTCGGTGAGCTTGTCCGCGTGCTTCATCTCGTCGATGGACTCGGCGCGGGTGTAATGGGCGAGCTTCGTCCAGCCCTTGTTGTCCTGGATGCGGTAGTGCAGCCAGTACTGGTTGATGGCCGTGAGCTCGCCGGTCAGCTGCTCGTTCAGAAACTCGAGGACCTCGGGGTCGCCCTGCATCGCAGAGGCTCCTTCCAGGCAATGTCAGCTAGGTGACTGGGCAGTGCGCGCATCTTTGCACCGCCGTAGGGGGGCGTCCAGTAAGTGCCTCCTTAGTGGGAGTTACCGTGACTTGCCCGTTTCGGCTCGTACCTGGTCGTGACCACCCCGCCACGTCTGTCACCATGGAGGCATGGGTCAGCCGGAAAGCCGGGAATCTCCGGGAGCAGAGCAACTGGAGCTTCCTCCGGGGCAGCGGCTGCAGAGGGGCTGGCCCGTCACCCACTACGGTCCCGTGCCCAAGTTCAAGCCGGACCGCTGGGAGTTCCGGGTCTTCGGGGCGACGGCCGACGGCGGGAAGCACTGTTGGAACCACGAGGAGTTCGCGGCGCTGCCGTTCGAGACGGTGGTGGCCGACCTCCATTGCGTCACCAAGTTCAGCATGCTGGGTGCCGAGTGGGGCGGGGTGCTGGCCCGTGACATCCTCACCCTGGCCCCTCCGGCCCCACAGGCCACGCACGTGATGGTGTGGGCCGAGTACGGCTTCAGCTCCAACATGCGGCTGGCCGACTTCGCCTCCGACCGGACCGTCTTCGCCACCCACATGGGCGGCGAACCGCTCACGGCCGAACACGGCTTCCCGCTGCGCCTGGTGGTCCCGCACCTGTACGCCTGGAAAGGGCCCAAGTGGGTGCGGGGCATCGAGTACATGACCGCCGACCGCCGGGGCTTCTGGGAGGAGCGCGGCTACCACAACATCGGCGACCCCTGGCGCGAGCAGCGCTACTCGTACCAGGAGGGGCCCGGCGACGGTCCGGAGCTGTGACCGCTCTCAGTGGTGGTACCGGTGGACGACGGCGTGGCCCTTGCCGCGGCCGATCATCCACTTGTTGACCGGGGTGGTCACCACGAAGGCGAGCGCCAGCGAGATCGCCAGGGCGGTCCAGAACAGCGCCTCCGAGAGGTGGGCGTCCATGGCTCCGGGCCAGACGGCGACGACGCCGTTGTCGATCAGCTCCATGACGGCGATCGAGAGGGTGTCCGCGGCCAGCGCCACCCGGACGGCCGAGCGGAAGTCCACGCCGGCGGCCAGGATCCCGCGCAGGGTGAGGGCGTAGCCGAAGAAGAACGCGAGGACGATCGCCAGGACCATCGTCGCGAGGTTCCCCCAGCCCAGGGCGGTGCCGACGACCATGCCGAGGACCTCGCCGACGGCGCATCCGGTCAGGCAGTGCAGCGTGGCCCGGGCCGCCGTCCCCCAGCCGACGGGTCCGCCGCCGTGGGCGTGCGCGTGCGGGTGCTCGTGGTGGGCGTGGTCGGCGTGCTGGGTGTGCTGGGTGTGCTGCTCGTGGTTCCCGTGAGGTGCGTGGTGCTCGTGATGTTCGTGCGCCTGCGTCATGACAACCCCCTGAAGGTCCGGCGGAACGCCGGGCAGCGGTCCCGCCGACTGGTGGAACCGTATACCCCCCAGGGGTATTCCTCAAGGATGTGGGCAAGCGGTCAGTGCAGCTCGCGCAGCTCCTTCAGCAGGGCCACGTCCGCCGCGTGCCCCTCCTTGCCGCCCGGCGTCTCGATGATCAGCGGGACGCCGTCCGTCTCGGGGTGGGAGAGCAGCTCGGCGAAGGCCTCCCGGCCGATGTGGCCCCGGCCGATGTTGGCGTGCCGGTCCTTGTGGGCGCCGACGCCCTCCTTGGAGTCGTTGGCGTGGATCAGCTTCAGCCGGCCCGCGCCGACCGTGTCCACCAGCAGGTCCAGGGTCTGCTTCGTGCCGCCCGGCTCGGCCAGGTCGTGGCCCGCCGCGAAGACGTGGCAGGTGTCCAGGCAGATGCCGAGCTTCTCGTGGTGGTCGAGGGCCTCGAAGTACGGGCCGAAGTCCCAGGTGCGCGAGCAGAGCGAGGAGCCCTGGCCGGCCGTGGACTCCAGCAGCAGGAAGGGGTCGTCCTCGTGCGTCAGCTCGTCCAGCAGCGGCAGCATGTACTCCCTGACCTGCGCGTACGCCTCCTCGCGCGGACGGCCCCCGGTCGCCGAGCCGGTGTGCACGACCACCCCGAGTGCACCGATCTCCCGGCCCCGGCGCAGTGAGTGCCGCAGGGACTCCACCGACTTCTCGACGGTCGCCGCGGTGTGCGAGCCGAAGTTGATCAGGTACGGGGCGTGCACGTAGACCGGGATCGACTCCGCGGCGCACTGCGCGCGGAACAGCTCGTCCTGCGCGGGGTTCCCGGTCGGGGTGGCCCAGCCGCGCGGGTTGGCCACGAAGACCTGGACGGCCTCGGCGCCCATCTCACGGGCGTAGGCCAGGCCCACGGAGGCCAGCCCGCCGGCGACGGGCACGTGCCCGCCCACGGGATTGCGTGACAACGCTGCTCAGAGCCCCTTGGTCTTGATGGTGATCGTGCTGCCCTCGGGGACGCTCTGCCCGGCGGGCACCGACTGGGTGTCCACCGTGCTGCTGAAGGACAGGAAGGGACGCTCCACCTTCACCTTGAAGCCCAGGGCCTCCAGCGCCTTGCGGGCCGCGTCCACGTCCTGGCCGGCCACGTTCGGGACCTGGACCGGCCGGGGGCCCTTGGAGAGGGTCAGCGTGACCGTGTCCCCGGCGGCGGCCTGGGTGCCCGCGCCGATCGACTGGCCGGCGACCGTACCGGCGGGCGCCGGGGAGTTGACCTGGTCGGGGGCCGTTTCCACCTTCAGGCCGAGGGCCTCCAGCGCGGCCCGCGCCTGGTCGGCCGACTGGCCGGTGACGGTCGGGACCTGGACCGGGCGGCCCTTGCTGACCTGGAGGGCGACGGCGGTGTCGGGGGCCCGCTTCTGGCCGCCGGCCGGGTCGGTGCCGATCACCGATCCCTGGGCCACGTCCTGGCTGAACGCCTGGGTGACGATGCCGGGGGCCAGCCCCGCCTTCGTCAGCTCGGCCTTGGCCTCCTCCAGCGGCCGGCCCTTCAGGTCGGGCACGCTGACCAGCTCGGGGCCGCGGGAGACCGTGAGGGTCACCGCGCCGTTGCCCTTGATCCGCTTGCCGCCGGCCGGGTCGGAGTTCATCACCGTGCCGCGCTCGAAGGCCTCGCTGAACTTCCGGTCGACCTTCTTGACGCCGAGCCCGGCGGCGGAGAGCTCCGCCCTGGCCTGCTCCTCCGTCTTGCCGAGGAGGTTGGGGACCTTGGTGAACTGGCCGGAGTTGATGTACCAGACGCCGCCGCCCAGACCCAGGGCGAGCAGGATTGCGGCGATGACGAGGAGCATGCCCCGCCGCGGCCGGCGGGGGGCCGCAGGTGCCGGGGCCTGCGGCACGTGCGGCCGCTCCAGGCGGGAGGTGTGGTGCACGGGCTGCTCCTGCGCCGGCCCCGCCACCGGGCGCGGGATCACGCTGGTGCGGTCCTCGGCGGCGGACCGCTCGGCGGCCCGCGCCTGCGGCGGTACGGCGTCCAGCTCGGCCTCGCCGATCCGCGCCCGGGCCTCGCGGGCCAGCCCCAGGAGGGCGGCGGCGTCGGCGGGGCGCAGCTCGGGCGTGCGGGCGGTGGCCTGGGCGACGAGCTCGTCGAGGGAGGCGGGCAGCCCGGGGACGGCGGCCGACGGGGGCGGGACGTCCTCGTTGAGGTGCTGGAAGAGCACCTGGGCGGGGCTGCCGCCGGTGTGCGGCTTCGAGCCGGTGAGCATCTCGTACAGCACGACGCCGCAGGCGTAGACGTCCACGCGGGTGTCGTAGACCCCGTCCTCGATCTGCTCGGGGGCGAGGTAGGAGACGGTGCCGAGGACGGAGCCGGTGGTCTGGGTGGCGGCGTCCACGGAGCGGACGAGGCCGAAGTCGGCGACCTTGACCCGGCCGTCGTCGCCGATCAGGACGTTCTCGGGCTTGATGTCCCGGTGGACGAAGCCGGCGCGGTGGGCGGTGCCGAGGGCGGCGAGGACCGGCTCGAGGATGTCGAGCGCGGCCCGCGGCTGGAGCGCGCCGCGCTCGCGCAGGACGTCGCGCAGGGTGCAGCCGGAGACGTACTCCATGGCGAGGTAGGTGTACGGGCCGTCGGTGCCCTGGTCGAAGACCCCGACCACGTTGGGGTGCGCGAGGCGGGCCACGGACTTCGCCTCGCGGATGAAGCGGTCGACGAAGGCGGCGTCGGCGGCCAGGTCCGGGTGCATGATCTTCAGCGCGAGGACGCGGTCGAGGCGGGTGTCGAGGGCCCGGTAGACCGTCGCCATGCCGCCTGCGGCGATGCGGGCGTCGACGCGGTAGCGGCCGTCGAGCACGCGCCCGACGAGGGGGTCATCCAGGGTCGTATCCACCCGGCGATTCTACGAGGACCCCCGCCACCCCCGGCCGGGGTGTCCACGCCTTGCAGCGCAGCTGTGACGTGGGCGGGGGGAGGGGGGGAGACGGCGGGGGCCGCCGCCTCCCCCCTCCGCCCCCCCCGAGGGGGTGGGGCGGGGTCCTCAGAACGCCGGGCGTTCCGGGTCCAGGGTGGCGCGGCCCTCCAGCGGGGACGAGGCCTCGGCGAAGCGGCGCTGGGGGATGCGGCCCGCGCGGTGGGCCAGCCGGCCCGCCGAGACGGCGTCGCGCATGGCCGCCGCCATGAGCACCGGCTCCTGCGCGCGGGTCACCGCGGAGGCCAGCATCACCGCCGCGCAGCCGAGCTCCATCGCCAGGGCGGCGTCCGAGGCCGTGCCCGCGCCCGCGTCCAGGATGACCGGCACCCCGGCCCGCTCCACGATCAGCTCGAAGTTGTGCGGGTTGCGGATGCCCATCCCGGAGCCGATGGGGGAGCCCAGCGGCATGATCGCCGCGCAGCCCGCGTCCTCCAGCCTCCGCGCCAGCACCGGGTCGTCGTTCGTGTACGGCAGGACGGTGAAGCCCTCGTCGACCAGGACCTCCGCCGCGTCCAGCAGCTCGACCGCGTCCGGCAGCAGCGTCCGCTCGTCCGCGACCACCTCCAGCTTGATCCAGTCCGTGCCCAGCGCCTCCCGCGCCAGCCGGGCCGTCAGCACGGCCTCGCCGGCGGTGAAGCAGCCCGCGGTGTTCGGCAGGACCGCGATGCCCAGCTTCGACAGGACGGACAGCACCGATCCCTGGACCGTCGGGTCCAGGCGGCGCATGGCCACCGTGGTCAGCTCGGTGCCGGAGGTGATCAGGGCGCGTTCCAGGACCTCCAGGCTCGGGGCGCCGCCCGTGCCCATGATCAGGCGGGAGGAGAAGGTCCGGCCGCCCAGGGTGAACAGGTCGTCGGCCATGGTGCTCAGCCTCCCTGGACCGCGGTGAGGACCTCGACCCGGTCACCGTCGCCGACCGCGGTGTGCGGCCACTGCCCGCGCGGGACGACCGTCTCGTTGAGGGCGGCGGCCACGCCGGACGGGGCGGTGGTCAGGGTGGCGACCACCGCGTCGAGGGTGGTGCCGGCCGCGACCTCGCGCGGCTCGCCGTTGACGGAGATGGTCATGCGAGGGACTCCTGACGCGTGGAGGAGAAGCGGCGGGGGCTGAAGGGGCGGGCGATCTCCGGTACGGCGCCGGTGGTCAGCAGCTCCGCCATCACGTCGCCGGTGAGCGGGGTCAGCAGCACCCCGTTGCGGTAGTGGCCGGTGGCCAGGTGCAGCCCGGGCAGGTCGCTGGGGCCCAGCAGCGGCGCGTTGTCGGGGGAGCACGGGCGCAGCCCGGCCCGGGTCTCGACCAGGGGGAGCTCGGTGATGCCGGGGACCAGCTCGTGGGCGTCGCGCAGCAGCTCGTAGACCCCGCCCGCGGTGACGGTGGTGTCCCAGCCGAGTTCCTCGCTGGTGGCGCCGACGACGAGCTCGCCGTTCTCGCGCGGGACCAGGTAGACGTGGCTGCCGCGCACCACGGCCCGTACCGTCCGGGACAGGAAGGGGGCGTAGGCGGGTGGCACGGCCAGCCGCAGGACCTGGCCCTTGACCGGCCGTACGGGCGGCAGCACCTGTTCCGGTACCCCCTCCAGCCGGCCGCTGAGGGAGCCGGCGGCCAGGACCACCTGGCCGGCGCGCAGCCCGGTGCCGTCGTCGAGCAGCGCCCCCGAGGCCCGGTCGGCGGTGACGAGCAGCCGGCGGGCGGCCGCCCGGTGGATCTCCACCCCGGCCCGCTCGCAGGCGGCCAGCAGTGCGGCGGCGAGCCGGCGCGGGTCGACCTGGTGGTCCCCGTCGACGCGCAGTCCGCCGCGCACCCCGGGGGCCAGCATCGGCTCCAGGCGGCGGCATTCGCGGCCGGTGAGCCACTCGGACTCCAGACCGCAGCGGCGCTGGAGGGCGTGCAGTTCCCGCAGGTGGAGGCGGTCGTCGGCGTCGAGGGCGACGGCCAGGGTGCCGCAGGCGCGGTAGCCGAGGTCCATGCCACCGCTGGCCTCGGTGAGCTCGGCGGCGAACTGCGGGTAGCGGGCGGCGGAGGCGAGGTTGAGCCCCAGCAGGGTCTCCTCGCCGTAGTGCAGTTCGGTGACGGCGGCGAGCATGCCGGCCGCGACCCGGGCGGCGCCACCGCCGGGGTCGGGGTCGGCGAGCGCGGTGCGCAGGCCGCTGCGGGCCGCCCGCCAGGCGGTGACCAGGCCGATGATCCCGCCACCGATGACGAGGACGTCGCAGCCCCGGTGGTCGGATCCCTTGTCGGATGCGTGCATGGGCGTCCAGCCCCTCCCTTCGCCGGCATGACCCGGATCAGGTTCGTACGGTCGGAGGCCGGCCAGCCTCCCTCTCAGCCCGGTGCGCCCGGACTCCCGCGATAGGTACGGTGGCCAGCGTAACCCCGGGGCCGGTGGCGGGTAAGGCTGCCTCCCTGTGGCACCCCGCCCCCAGTTTCCTGACGCACCGTCAGGTGGCTAGGCTGGCCGTGTGAGTGAGCAGACGGAACAGACGAAGCCCGGTGTCGTGATCGTCGGCGCCGGAATGGCCGGGGTGCAGACCGCGGTGGCCCTGCGGGAACAGGGCTGGACCGGCCCCGTGACCCTGCTGGGCGCCGAACCCCACCAGCCCTACGACCGCCCGCCGCTGTCCAAGGCGGTACTGCTCGGCAAGGCCGAGGACTCGGCCTTCGACGTCGACTTCGAGGGCCTGGGCATCGCCCTCCGCCTGGGGACCGAGGTCACCGGCCTGCGCGCCGCCGACCACGAGCTGGACACCGAGGCCGGCCCGGTCCCGTACGAGGTCCTCGTCCTGGCCACCGGAGCCGTACCCCTGACCCTGCCCGGCACCGACGGCGTCCCCGGCGTCCACCTGCTGCGCACCCTCGACGACGCCGCCCGGCTGCGCCCGGTCCTGGCCGCCGCCCCCGACACCGTCGTGGTCGGGGCCGGCTGGATCGGCGCCGAGTTCGCCACCGCCGCCCGCGAGGCCGGCTGCGCCGTCACCGTGGTCGAGGCGGCCGACCGGGTCCTCGCCGGGGCCCTGCCCGCCGAGGTCGCCGCCCCCATGGCCCGCTGGTACGCCGGAGCCGGCGCCACCCTGCTCACCGGCGCCCGGGTGGCCGGGATCGAGGAGGGCCGAGTGCTCCTCGCGGACGGCCGCGAGCTGCCCGCCGGGGCCGTCGTCGTCGGCGTCGGCGCCCGGCCCGCCACCGACTGGCTCGACGGCAGCGGCGTCGAGCGGGGCCCCGACGGCTCCGTCACCGCCGACGCCCACCTGCGCACCTCCCTGCCCGGGGTGTACGCCGTCGGCGACTGCTCCTCCTTCCCGTCGGCCCGCTACGGGACCCGGCTGCTGGTCCACCACTGGGACAACGCCCTCCAGGGCCCGCGCACGGTCGCGGCGAACATCGTCGCGGGGGAGGCCGTGCAGGCCTACGACCCCGTGCCCTACTTCTGGTCCGAGCAGTTCGGCCGCTTCGTGCAGTACGCCGGCCACCACGGCGGCGCCGACACCCTGCTGTGGCGCGGCGACCCGGACGCGGACGCCTGGTCGGTGTGCTGGCTGCGCGGGGACGCCCTCGTCGCGGTCCTGGCCGTCGGCCGTCCCCGGGACCTGGCCCAGGGGCGGAAGCTGATCGAGTCGGGCACCCCCGTGGACCCGGCCAGGGTCGCCGACCCGGGCGTACCGCTGAAGTCGGCCGCCGCCTGACACGGCCCCGGGGCCCGGTCCGCCGCCGCGCGGCCGGGCCCGTAACCGGACGCGGACCCCGATCCGGGCGGATCCCCGCCTACGCGGACGGACCCGGACGGACGGGGCCGGGTACCGGGTGCCCCGCCGAGGTGGCAGGCTTGTCCCCGTGACCGAGATTGACGCAAAGATCGATGCCCTCGTCCCCTCCTGGCTGTACCTCCCCGACATCGCGGAGATGCTCGACATCGAGGTGACCCGGGTCCGCCAGATGGTCAAGGAAGGGCAGCTGATCGCCGTACGCCGGGGCGAGAACCGCGCCCTGCAGGTTCCGGCCCAGTTCATCGACGGCGACAAGGTCGTCAAGGGACTCGTCGGCCTGCTGACGGTGCTGCGCGACGACCGCTTCTCCGACGAGGAGATGCTGGAGTGGCTCTTCACCGAGGATCCGACCCTGCCCGGCACCCCCGTGCAGGCGCTGCGCGAGAATCGCGGCACGGAGGTGAAGCGCCGCGCCCAGGCGCTCGCCCTCTGACCGGCTGATCCACGGGTGTGCGGGCCGGCGGGGTAGCCTCGGCCCGCCCGCACACCGCCACCACCAGGGGGGTACTCCCATGCAGCAGCTGTCCGACGCCCGGCTCTACCTGTGCACGGACGCCCGAAAGCGGCAGGGAGACCTCCCCGAGTTCCTCGACGCGGTCCTGGCCGGCGGGGTCGACGTCATCCAGCTCCGCGACAAGGGCATGGAGGCCGGAGAGGAACTCGAACACCTCCGGGTCTTCGCCGAGGCCGCCCGCCGGCACGGCAGGCTCCTCGCGGTCAACGACCGCGCCGACGTCGCGCACGCCATCGGCTCCGACGTCCTGCACCTGGGCCAGGGCGACATCCCCGTCCCCGCCGCCCGTGCGATCCTCGGCCGGGACGTCCTGATCGGGCGCTCCTGCCACTCCGCGTCCGAGGTCGACGCCGCCGTCGCCGAACCCGGCGTGGACTACTTCTGCACCGGCCCCTGCTGGCCCACCCCCACCAAGCCCGGCCGCCACGCCCCCGGCCTGGACCTCGTCCGCCACGCGGCCTCCCTGGACCAGGACCGCCCCTGGTTCGCCATCGGCGGCATCGACGCCGGCAACCTGGACGAGGTCCTCGACGCCGGGGCCACCCGCGTCGTGGTCGTCCGCGCCGTCACCGAGGCCTCCGACCCCGGCGCCGCCGCCGCCGAGCTGGCCGCGCGCGTCCGCGCCCGCCTCGCCTGAGGCCCCGGACCCGGCCCGCCCGGACCACTCCCGGGCGCCGGCCCCTCGAACCGCGCTCGCGCGGACCTCGTGCCCGGCCGGGGCCCGCGCCGAGGTGTCCAAAAATCCGTCCAAGGGGTGGACAGCGCTTCGGCGTCCGCCGGGGCGCGTCTAACCTGCCCGTATGGCCCTTGGTACCGCTTCCACCTGGTCGGACCGCGCACACACGGTCCGCGACCTCCTCGCGTCCGGAGCCTCGTATTCCTTCGAGTTCTGGGCTCCCAAGACCGAGAAGGGCGAGCGCAACCTCTGGAACGCGCTCCGCCGGATCGAGGCGGTCTCCCCGAGCTTCGTCTCCGTGACGTACGGGGCCGGAGGCTCGACCCGGGGCGGCACCGTCCGCGCCACCGAGCAGATCGCCGCCGACACCACCCTGACCCCCGTCGCGCACCTCACCGCCGTCGACCACTCCGTCGCCGAGCTGCGCCACGTGATCGGCCAGTTCGCCGACGCCGGCATCCGCAACATGCTCGCGCTGCGCGGGGACCCGCCGGGCGACCCCATGGGCCCCTGGGTCAAGCACCCCGAGGGCGTGGACTACGCCGCCGACCTCGTGCGCCTGCTCAAGGAGTCCGGAGACTTCTGCGTCGGCGTCGCCGCCTTCCCCGAGATGCACCCGCGCTCGGAGGACTGGGACACGGACATCCGGCACTTCGTGGACAAGTGCCGCGCCGGTGCGGACTACGCCATCACCCAGATGTTCTTCGATCCGGAGAATTATCTGCGGCTGCGCGACAGCGCCCAGAAGGCGGGCTGCGAGACCCCGATCATCCCCGAGGTCATGCCTGTTGTGGGCATCAAGCAGCTCGACCGGCTGCCGCAGCTGAGCAACGCGCTCTTCCCGGACGCCGTGAAAGACCGCATGCTCGCCGTCAAGGACGATCCGGCCGCTGTACGCTCCATTGGCATCGAGTTCGCCACGGAGTTCTGCGCGCGGCTGCTGTCCGAAGGTGTACCCGGACTGCACTTCATCACGCTGAACAATTCCACGGCGACCCTCGAGATCTACGAGAACCTGGGCCTGCACCAGCGGGCCTGATCGGCCGTCTCCCGTTTCCCGCGCGGTACGGCCGTACCGAGAGGGGCCTTGCATGGGAATGACGGTCCTCTACATCGCGTTCGGTTTCGTCGCGTTGTGGCTGCTTGCCGAGGTCCTGATGCAGTACAAGGCCCGGCTGCGCTGGCGCCTGCTCGCCTTCGCCGGGTTCCTCGGCGTCGTGGCCGGGGTCGTGCTGCCGTCGGTGCTGGTCATCGCCGTCGGCGCGCTCGCCTTCGCCGTCGGCCAGACCCTGGTGACGCTCTCCTTCCGCAAGGGCTTCGTCGCCGGCTGGGCCCTGCGCAAGGGCAAGGGCGCCGAGCCCGCACGCCCGGAGGGCAAGAGCAGACGCCGCCGCTCCGGGGGCCCCGCGCCGCGCCCGGAGCCCGCGCTGGAGGTGACCGGGCTGGAGTACGGCTCCCAGGGCCCCGCCCCCTCCCGCGACGACGCCGCCGACCGGGACGACCAGGACGACCGCAACGTCTTCACCCCGCAGCCGGTGCCCGAGGAGACCGGCTCGTACGGGATACAGAGCTTCGCCCCCCGGCAGCCGGACGCCACCGCCGCCTTCGCCTCGCCGTTCGCCGCGGACGGCCAGGACGGCGGACAGCAGGCCGCCTACTACGACGGTGGGCAGGGCCAGGACGGATACGACTACACCGGCGGCTACCCGGCGGGCGGACAGCAGGTCTACGCCGCCTACTCGGACCCGTACATCGGCACCGGCGGCGCGGTCGCCCCGGGCCAGACGTACGACTACCCGCAGTACACCGACCCCGCGCAGCAGCAGTACTCCACGGACACCCCGCCCGGCGGGGTGTGGGTCCCGCAGCAGCGCGCCACGGACGCGGCCCCGCAGCCCTACCCGGAGCAGGACCCGCAGCAGCAGCCGCAGCAGGGGTACCCGTACCAGGGCAACGGCGAGTACGGGCAGTACCGCTACTGACGCGGAACGGGGGAGGGGGCGGGAAGAAAGAGAACCCCCCACCCCCAGTAAGACCCCAGAAACAAGACAAACCCAGGAGTACGGCCCCCACACCAAAAAGC
>NZ_JBFBDP010000067.1:0-21590 GCF_040701585.1 Streptomyces sp. NPDC093801
CTCCGCCGAAGCGGTCCCGGTGCTCGTCGATGAACGCTACGAGCGTGTGTGTGGCCGGTCGAGCTCGGCCGCGAAGAAACTCGCCGCAGCCTTCAAGATCTCGTTCGCCCGCTTCAGCTCGGCGTTCTCCCTCTTCAGTCGCTTCAGCTCGGCCGACTCCTCCGTCGTCGTCCCCGGCCGGGTCCCGGCGTCGATCTGGTCCTGACGGACCCACTTGCGCAGCGTCTCGGTCGTCCCGATGCCGAGCTTCGCGGCGACCGCTTTCATCGCGGCCCACTCGGTGTCGTAGTCGGGCCGCACCTCGGCGACCATGCGCACCGCACGACGGCGCAGCTCAAGCGGGTACTGGGACGGACGTGCCATGACTCGATCCTCTCAAATGATCGAGTCCCTACCGAACCCGGAACGGTTCATAAGTGGGCTTGTCCGGGCTTGAGGTCACGGCTTTGAGTGAAGGAAGAGCGCATGGGAAGCCCGGCCTCTTGCAGGCGGCCGCTGTAGGTGCGGGTTGTTGCCACGATCCTGGAGCGGTCCGGTGTCTCGGGCCAAAGGCACACCTCCGGGGCGCCGGCGGTGTCGCAGACCAGTGCGTCGGGGTTTCGGTCGGTGACCGGGCTGTAGCTCACGTTCACCACCAGGTATACCGAGGCTGCGGAAGCGGCGACCAGTACGACCAGAGGCTTCCAGCGCCTGGCCTGGGCGATGACCAGGAGGCACGCGGCGATAATGCCGCCGGTGAACAGGAGCGGCCCCCATACCACCATGGGGTCGATGACCGATCCGACCGAGCAGCAGCTGTCATAGGCACCCGCGACCAGGTGGCGAGGCCACGGCGTGTCCCAGGATCCAGGGAACGCGGTCACGCAGAACCCGACGACCATCGCCAAGGGCGCGGCCGCAAGTTGCGGAAGAAGACCGCCCAAGAGGTATCCGGCGAGCGTAGCGGCCGCCATCAGCATCGCAAACACCACGAACATGCCCAGATGGGAGAAAGGCGGCAGCGTTCCCGCCGCGGAGACCCCGATACCGACCGCGATCAGCATCCCCGCCACTCCCATCGCCCACACGGGGGCGAGCAACGGCAAGGCGATGGCGAGCCGGCTGCGGGAAGGAGTCTGCCCGAAGACGTTGCCCCGGCGCAGGCGAGCGCCTTCCCACGCTCCGCTCGCCGCGCATGCGGCGGCGGCGAACGGGATGGTGTAGGAGGCGTTGCCGAGGACAGATGGCCCGTAACCGTGGACGGTGCCCGCTGTGATCGGCTCCGACAGGAGCAGCAGGACGTAGCCGGCGAGAAGGACGAGCATGAGCGCGGCGGAGGAGGACCGAAGGAGAGTGGCGAGGCGCATCGGTCAGATCTCCCGTCCGACGAGCATCGCGTAGGCGGCCTCGGCCTGCTCGCGTGCCCCCGTGGTGGCCGGTGCCAGGGCGTGGAATTCGGCAGGGCTGCCCTGGAACCGGATCCGGCCTTGGGAGAGGACCGCCACGTGCGTGTACAGGTCGGCGAGGTCTTCGGTCTGGTGGGTGGAGACGATCACCTGGACGCTGCCGACGAGGTCGCCGACGAGTTCACGGAAGACCAGGCGCTGTGTGGGGTCGAGGCCGGCTGTCGGTTCGTCCATCAAGATCAGCTCACTGCGGTGGGTCAGGGCCCCCGCGATGCCCATGCGGCGGAGTTGCCCGCCGGACACCTGGTGGCTCTTGCGCCCCGCGAGGGGGGTGAGGTCGACGCGGCGCAGGGCTTCCCTGGATGCTTTCCATGCCTGGTCTTTCGGCATGCCCTTGAGCCATCCCGCGTAGGCGACCTGCTCGCGTACGGTCAGCCCGGGCATGGGGGTGATCTGCTGGGGGATCCACGCCACGCGCTTGCGGTAGGCCGCCAGATGGCGGCCCTTTGCGGTACCTCCGTTGCAGGTGACCGACCCGGAAGAGGGAGGCAGGTGAGAGGCGGCGATAGCCATCAGCGTGGACTTCCCGGCTCCGTTCGGTCCGAGGAGGACGGTTGCCCGCGCGTCGATGTGGAGACTGAAGTCATTGAAGACGGAGGCATTTCGCCCGTACCGGAACGAAATATGATTTAAGATTAGAGACATGAAGGAACGCGCAATCCGCCATCCCACTGGCAGTGGGATGGCTTTGGTTGTGGGACAGTGGACAGGAGAGGGTCCCGGTGCTGAATCCACCGGGACCCTCGTACTACTTATTCAACAACCGTACTACCAGCCGACCTTCACGTAGTTGACCGAGATGTACGTGCCGTGGGACACGTCCGTCAGCGCGAAGTAGTAGTTGCCGGCGTCGTCCGGGTCGCCATAGTCGACCCACCCGCAGTAGTTCGTCCGGGTCCCCTTGGAACGGTCCGGAGCGTTAGGGACGTCCTTCCACAGCTGCAGCCCGGCGTAGTTGAACCCGCCGCCGCCGTCCGCGTAGCAGCCCGAGAAGTAGATGCCCGTGTAGTCCGAGCTGCTGTTGCCGTCCCACCAGCGGTGCGACTCGTTACCCGCCCGCCACGAGTTGATGGACGACTCGAACTGTCCCTCGGCGTGCGCCGGGATCACCGATACCGCACCCAGCAGGGCGGCACCGGCCATCGCCCCGGCCCACGACTTCAGACCTATCTTCACTCGATCCCTCCCTGTTTCGGTTACCGCCCCTGCCGGGCGGCCCATCGCGGGTCGTGAATCCGACCCTTCGTCCAGCCCTCTGCTACCAGCCGACCTTGACGTAGTCGATGTTGATGTAGTCACCGTTACCGACGTCCGAGAGCTGGAAGTAGTAGTTGCCTGCGCTGTTCGGGTCGCCGTAGTCCACCCACCCGCAGTAGTTGTCGCGGGTGCCGAACTTCCGGTCCGGGGCGCCGGGAATGTCCTTCCACAGACTCAGCGACGCGTAGTTGTAGCCGTACCGGTCGTCATCGGAGCGGCAGCCCGAGAAGTAGATGCCGGTGTAGTCCGAGCTGCTGTTGTTGTCCGTCCAGCGGTGAGACTCCGTCGGAGCCGTCCACCACGAGATGTGGGACTCGAACTGTCCTTCAGCGCTCGCCGGCGTGATGCCGCCGATCCCGAGGAGCGCAATACCAGCCATCACGCCGGCCGCGTTCCTGCGCCGTGTGCCCATCAGTTTCCCCTTCCCCTGCTCATTGCCCCTGTACCAGGGCACGACGGAGGGAGGAGACGTTCAGCGATGCCTCCCCCCGAGGCGAACCGAACGCTAGCCACGGAATGCCTCATTCTGCGAAAAATTGTTCTCCTATGGCTCAAATCCACACTCACTCAAAACCGGCTCAGAGCAGGCCACAGCTGCAAACCTCTGCCCCTCCCACCTCGCCTGCCCCACGGAGCTTTGGCCGGGACCCACCGCATCCTGAGCCTCTCTGGAACCTCGCCGACGATGCTCAAGTCCACGAAAAAACAGTTGCCTTCGCATATGGATCCCACCAAGCCGAGTGCCTCCGCACCCCCATCGGTTCCGGGGACTGGTAGCCGCCTTCGCGGATCTGGCGGTTCGGCAGAGCGGTCCGCCTGTCCGTCTTCAGCTCGCTGGCGCCCGGCTTCACGCGCTCGGGCAGGTCAAGAATCTCTGCGTGCGGATCACGGATCTCATCCGACCGGTGCAGCGTGTGCAGTGCCAGGAGGCCGTTCTCCGCCTTGATGGCGACGAGGTACTCGCGCCCGCGCATCACGAACGTGGCGATCCCGGCTCGGTTGGACTCCCCAGGGCCTGCTCGAGGAGGCGGTAGGCCTTCTTGTACTCCTGGCCCCGCAGGCCGAGGTAGTACGTCCGGTCGACGAAGCCGGAGACGTCCACGCGCGCCGAACCGCTTCACCGCGCCGCTGGCCATATGGATTCCCATCATCACCGCCCCGCCGCCGAAGGCACGGGGCAGCACACCAGGTCTACCTCACCGCCGGTTCCTCGACGGACTGCCACACCGGCATCAGGCGAAGTCCGAAGGGACCAGGCTTCGCTGCCGCTGCGTCCGCTGCCGCGCACCCGCGGCGCGGCGCTTGCGCAAACGTGAGCGATCGCGTGCCCGGCCGCCGTTTCCGCGCGGCGCGGTCCGTCCCAGCATGAGGGTGGGGATCAGACCTGGCCGCGCCACTGGCCGGTCAGGGCGGTGGTGGTCCTCGATGAAGGATTGAACCTCTTCAGGTCGCCCTTGACCTGCCGGCCGACCACCCCGAACTTGTCCCCGAAGTTCTCCGCCATCCCCTCGGGATCGAAGTCCGTCACGGGGCTGGCCGGCACCGAGCACGTGCCGAGCAGCAGGTGATCGGCTGAGCTGCCGAGGTTCAGATGTGGGCCCGGATCTGCTTCACCTGATGGCCCAGCCGGTCCGCCAGCGCCGTCAGCTCGTCCTCGCTGAACCAGTGGCGTTCGGGGTTCCAGATGGCGATCTCAAAGCGGGCGAAACCACAAGGCCAGTCGTATTCCAGGGCGTCCAGAGTGGTTGATCCTCCGCAGCACGGGACCTCGGTCGCGAGCGTGGTGAAGCCGCCGTCGCAGTCAGAGCCCAGGAGGTCGCCCCACCACTCCGTGCCGATGGACGCCTGGCACAAGGGGCTGCCGATTCCCTCCAGGTTGACACCACAGTCGACGAAGGTGACCACGTCATGCCACCTCACGTCGATCTCCACGCCGACGCCGTCGGCAAGTCCGGGAGTCAGCTCCTCGACGAGCGCGATAACGCGATCAGCCGCATCATGATCCGGCTGCCACCAGGGATCACTCGGAATGATCGACAGGACGTCATCGCTCATGGCTTCCCCACCTCGTCAGGCCGCTGCCACGACACGATGCCATCGGTCACCCGTTCTGGGGCGGCACTCGTCCTGGACCCGACGCGCGACGCTGGTCAGCGGGGCGTTCCTGGAGCGCGGCAACAGACTCAGGTGTGTGGGTGTGGGTGTGGGTGCGCGGCCCGGCCACGGCACGGCGATCCGGCAGCGCGCGCGGTGCGTCGGCTCGGTCGCCTGGGAGCCGTCGTCGTTCAGGCCTTCCTGAGCAGCCGGGTCGCCGCGCGGCCGAACACGAGGCGGGCCGTGCGGTTGAGGATGCCGTCGAAGAGGCGGGGCAGGAAGCGGATGTGCAGTTCCTCCCGCCACACCACCCGGCTGCTGTCCCCCGGTCCTGGCCGGACCTCGATCTCCGCCCAGCCCAGGACGACCCGGCCGCGCTTCTCCAGCCGGCACAGGCCAGGCTCGTCGCCCGCCGGCGGCCGCCAGACCGTCACCTCCATGACGTCGTCGACGCTCACCGGGCCGATGCCCGACCGGGCCACGAAACGCGTTCCCTCGCGGGTCGGCGGCGTGGTGAGCACCTCGATCCTGGTCAGCGGGACCACGTCGGCGTGGCGGGGCCAGTCCGTCAGCCTGCGCCACGCCTCCGCGGGGGCGAGCGGGGGCGTGCGTTCAAGGGAAAAGATGGGCACGGCACGATCGTAGGGAATCGGCGCAGTCCACTGTGTAACGACGGGGAGCGCAGTGGTCCCGGACAGTCCGGTCCGATTTCACCCTCGCTCGGGGCGCTGTGGCCCGGGGGAGCGGCGCGGCGGCCGTCGTCCTGGGCGCCGAACGACGTCATGGTGCCCGTCGGGCAGTACATGGCCGACCTCCGGCACAGGCACCGCAGACCCGGTCATGGCGGCCGGCGATGTCCCCCGTCCGGAGCACGGGAGCAGGTACGGGACGAGGAGGGCGCTGACGACGAATCCGGCCCGCTCTTGCGAGCGGATCGCCGTGTTGCCCAGGGAAGGCGCCCGGTCGCCCCGGGGGCCGCGGGTCAGCGACCGTCGGCGTCCAGGTGATCGGTGCCCACGAGGGCGGAGGGCGGTGGGGGTGGGGCCCGCAAAAGTAGTCCGGTCTGAGTTTTTGCGGGTGGAACTGCATGGTCCGCGCACGCTGACGCCGGTTGGCTGGAGGCACACGCACAGCACGGCTCCGGCAGCCGCCGGGCGAGAGAGAGTCCCCTCATGAGAATCCGAAGCGGCATCGCGGCGGCCCTGACCGCGATCTGCGCGAGCATCGCGCCGGCGCCTTGGGCTCCGGCAGCCGAGCCCGACTTCGGCCGGTCAGACTCCGTTGTGAGCGAGGCGACCCGACTGTGCCTCGGCTCGGACACCGACGGGAAGGTCCACACGGTGGAATGCCGCTGGAACAGCCCGTACCGGCAGGGGGTGCCGGAGGCGATGACCGCATGGGGCACGATCGGGGTTCTCAACGTCCAGACGGATGGGTGCCGGCTCCAGGACTTCGAGACGTCGGTTCACACCACCTCCTGTCTCCCGACGCAGTACGGGGCCACGGAATGGCTCCGAGGCATCGGCTACAGCCGTAAGGCCTGGACCGACGCGGGCACGACCCCTCGAATCCGATGCCACGGGCAAGGCGTATCCACGGCCGGCCACCGCGGTCTACCGGTACCGGGGCAGAGTGTTCCACCGCAGCTTTCCCACCTGTCGCCGTCGCCCAGGACCACGGACGTCCCTGCACGACCCCACGTATGCAAGGGCTACCGGTCCATGCGCCCCTGGGCACCGCGGTCCTCCTGGCAGGCCTGGCAGTCTGCATGTCCGCGGCTCATCGGGTCGGAGCGGGTGCCTTCGACCGTCCTCGGTGGCGACGCGGGCGACCATGCCCTGGGACCCGGCCGCGCGGTGCCGTGTGCCACCGGAGTCCGGGCGCCGGGCTGACAGCCGGGCCGACCTCCCGTACGCAGAGCTCGTCGTCGGAGCCCACAGGCGACCCCTGGGCCGGTGTTCGAACGGGTCGGCCCGCCGGACGTCGGTGACCTGTCCGTGGCATTCGTGATCCCGGGTCAGCTGTGGGCTCCGGACGGTTCCGTTGGCCGGCAAGGACGTCGTACGCACGCGACCGTGCGCGTTGGCGCACCGCCCATGACTTCCCGCGAACCAGCCCTGGAACGCGACATTTCACAGAGAGTGAGAACGATGAAGGCAAGAATCGCCACGGCCGCCGTCGCGGTTGCCGTACTCGCCGCCGGTTCCGGCGCCGTGATCACCGTCGCCACCGCCTCCGCTTCGGAGACCGCCGACGTAGCCGTCTCGGCCCAGGCCGCGACGGTCGCCGCGCAGCCGGGGGCCACGGTCGCGGCCGGGCCGAACGCCACGGTCGCGGCGCAGCCGGCCGGCTCTCCCCTCGCTCCGCAACCGGGCGGTACGACGGCGCCGCCGGCGAAGCCGAGCAAGACGCCCGCTCCGTCGGGCAGCCCGCAGCCGGGCCAGACCACCACGCCTCCCCCGAAGCCGGGCAAGACCACGACGGCCTCTCCGCAGCCGGACAAGCCGGGTGAGACCTACAAGGGCTCGGCGACCGTCTACTCCCCCGGCCTGGGTGCGTGCGGGAAGATGATCAAGGAGAGCGACCTCGCCGTCGCGCTCGACCCCACCATGTTCGGGCCCGGGTACCCGTCGAGCAGCTGCGGACGCAAGGTCGTCATCACCTACAAGGGGAAATCCGTCACGGCGACGGTCCTCGACGAGGCTCCCGGCGCGGGCCGGCACGGTCTCGACCTCACACCGGGGGCGTTCAAGGCACTCGCCCCGCTCGACAAGGGCAAGCTCGACGTCACCTGGCGCTTCGCCAAGTAGCGCGTCGGACGGGGGGAGGGCGGCCCAGCGCGAGGCCGGACCTGACCTGACCTGACCTGACCTGACCACGGTCGCTCTCGCCGACTGCGAAAGGCATCGTCGAGCGGAGCTTCTGGATGCTGGGTGCAATTCCGGCGCCCTCCCCGTTCTGGGAGGCTGGCACTCGTACGAGTGCCAGCCTCCGTACGCCTTGCCCTCGACCGAGATGAGGACCTCGTTGCCGGGGACAGCGGGATCGGACCGCGGTGGTGAAATCGAGGTGATGCCCACCACTTGCACGCCGTTGTCCGTCCGGGACGCACACTGATGACTTGCCGTCAGGCCAGCCATCGGCAGTGCACCGCATGAGGCCGGCAGGCCGGTCCGGGTGTCTTTTCGAGGCTGCCCGACACCATCGAACAGCGCGCAGGGGCCGGAGTCCGGGACCGTGCGCCGTCCAGCGGGCCCTCAGGCGTGCGATCTCGTGGTCTGGCTGACAGGGCATCGGTCGGATCGCCGTGCTGTCAGGTATGGGCAGCACCCTCCTGGAGCGCCTGATCGCCGCGCTGAACGCACGCAAGGGCACTGCCCCGGACCGTGCGCGGTGGGCCGGTGCCGATGAGGATGTGCTGCGGGTCCTGGTCTGAGCCGCTGCGTAGGCCGTCCGTGCCCAGGGGCCCAGGTGTGGGCGCTCGTCGAGGCGGGCCGGACGCGGCTCGCCGAGGAGGTCGAGCGGCCCGAGCCCGGGATCGCCGCCGGTCCTCCCCCGCGCCCCCGGGGCCCGGGCAGGGCATGAGCCTGTGGTCCGCCAACTGGGACAGAGCAATTGCAGTTGGCCGGTTGACCGCGACATCTCGTAGCCTCCGCAGATGACCGGAGACAGCACCAATGAAGGCCCTTCCATACGCGTCGGGGAGACCGGGTCGCGGACCGTCCACCTGCACTTCTCCGAGCCGGCGAAGCCGTACGGCGACGATCCGACGCTCGACTTCGTCGTCAGGGCGCACGGGCGATCGGTGAGCATCGAGACGTTGGTGCGGACGTGGAGCGGCGACGGCCTCGACGCCTTCCTCTCCTTGTTGGCAAAGGACTTTCAGGGCTGGGACGGGGCGCGCACCTGGCGCTCCCTGGAAGGCGATCTGACCCTCTCGGCGGAGCACCGCTCTCGGGGATACGTCCACCTGACCTGGGGTATTCGTCCTCGCCCGCCCGAGGAGAGCTGGAACTTCGAGATCACCACGGTTCACGCGGCCGGCGAGGACATGCGCCGTCTCTCCACCCGCTTCGCCGCGTTCTTCACGGACGGCATCGTCTGAGCGCCGGGGCGGCCGACTGAACTGCTCACCCGCCAACTGAAGGGAGGGCTCAGCCACCCCGACCACCCCATGCGCCGGTGACCGGCGGGGGTCAAGGTTCACGTCGAGGTGGTCGGTGTCGGTGAACTCCACCAGCAGCCCGTCCGCGCGGCCGCCGCCGTCCTCGAAATGGACCTCCTGCAGGCCCTCGACGGCAATCCGCTGCAGCCGCTCCTCGGTGACCCCGGCCTCCTGGGCGGCCGACAGCCGGCTCGCGTGGCGCGGGGGCAGACCGGTGAGCACGGCTGAAGCCGGGCGGGCTGTCTGGGTGGGTTGGAGAGGGCGTCGAGGTCCAGGAGGTCGGCCACCGTGCCCTCGATGCTCTTTGCGTGGCGGACTGACCACGAGGTCCCCTCTCGCGGTCGATGGCCGCCGCCGGCTGCTCGCGTTCGCCATCATGCCCGGGCTGGATGGCGATGCTCTCGCGTACGAGCAGGTCATGGCCCGGATCCATGTGCCCGGAGGATCGGACCGACTCGGCATGGACAGTCGACGAGCACTCGGAGCGCAACGTTCACCTGTGCCGCGACGAAGACGGTCAGATCGTCGGAGCCAGCGGGGAGGGCGAGGGCCAGGAGGACGGTGCAAACGTCGCCGCGGCGTCGGTGCTGCTCTCCAGCCCGCGCGACGCCGCCACGATTGCCCCGTGCCTGCGCGCCGGGAGCTCGAGGACTGGCGCAAGACGCTGCTGGACGCGCCGGACGCCGGGCGCCCCCTCCTTCCCCCACGGCCAGCCGTACGGCGAAGGGCCCGAGGAAGGCACCGCAGGCGTTCCCAACGGGGCCTGGGCTCCCTCACGCAGTCGGCAGAGCGGCGCACACCGGCCCTGCCCCGCGCCCACGGCGGGAGGGCACGGTCGAGGGCGAGGCGGAAGCAGCAGCTGAACGCGCTACAGGAGCTCGACGTCGACTCGGGCCGTGGGCGGGCGTCGCACGCGTCGCCGTAGGTATCGGATCGGCGTCGGGTGGGGAAGGTGACGACCACGGACCTGCGGCTGGCTTTGACCGACAAGTGGAGGAGTCCGCCACAGATGGCGGGGCAGGAACGTCTCGAACGCGCGGAGCGCATGGTCAGGGCCTGCATGCGGTGGGCATGAACCTCTCCGCGGCGTCGCCGTCAAGGTCGAGGCGACGGGGGTTGTAGTCGAACCACACCAATACCCGTGGCGACAGCGACGTCGACAGGAATCGGCATCTGGAAGGAAGCAGAACCAAGTTGAACGTGACGACCGCGGACGAGCGGCCCGGGACCGCCGCCCCACACCCGCCCATGGTGACAGTGGGTATCGACCTGGCCGGATACTCCGGAACGACGGGGGTCTGCCGCGTCACCTGGGCGGAGCGGCCCTTCGTCGAGCTGCTCGATGCCGGGAACGACGAAGACCTGCTGGCGGCCATGCGCAGTGCCGACAAGACCGGCCTGGACTCGCCCGTCGGCTGGCCGGTGGCGTTCACGTCTCTGCTCGCCGCCCACCAGGCCGGCACGAAGCTGCCCGTGCGGTCCCGGTACATGCCGCACCCGGGCGGTCCTGACGGGCTGGGCACGTTCACCCATCGTCTGACCGACGACCTGGCCTGGAAGCGCACCGGGGCCGGGAAACAGCGTCCGCTGTCCGTCGCCGCCGACAAGCTGGGCATCGTCGCCATGCGAGCAGTCGACCTCTTGGAACGTCTGGCCGAGGCTGGTTTTGCCGTTCCCCGCGACGGCTCCGGCTCGGTCGCCGAGGTCTACCCGGCTTTCGCGTTGATCCAGTGGGGGCTTGCCGGCCAGGTCAGTTACAAGGGCGCCAAGCCCGGCGCCCTTGCTGCGAGGGCCGAGATCCTTGCCGGCCTCGCCGACGGCTTGAGCCTCGACCTCGGCGAACGTGTGCGCGACCGGTGCAGGCGCAGCGACCACGACCTGGACGCCCTGATCTCCGCGGTCGTCGCCCGGGCCGCAGCGTGCGGGATGACCCACGTGCCGGCCACCGACGAGGAGCATGCCATGGCCGCAGTCGAAGGCTGGATACACCTCCCTGACCGAGACCTTCCGCTCGCCGTCGTGCGGGACGGAGCAGCTCCCTGACCCTCCCCGCCACACCACAAAGTGGACAGAGGCCGGCGAGGATCGGCGTCACAGACGCGTCTCCAGGCCAGCGGGACGTGAACGTCGCGGACGGTGTGGATCCGGTCGAGGAAGCAGCCCTCGCACTGGGCCTGGGCCATCTGCGCGGAGGGACACCGGTACATCGGCGGCGTATGCGGCAGCACGCCCCAGCCGGTGGAGCCGGCCCCACTCCCAGAATCGGCGCGCGGCGTCTGCACCAGGTCGTGGGCGTCCTGGGTCGGGGCGGACGCTCTCTTGCCTCCCCGCTGGTGTACTTCGTCACCGCGAAGTGCCCGCGCTCGAGCGCTGGTGGCCCGTACGGTCCTGCACGCCCAGTCAGACGGAGGCCGTCCGCCGGGGACTCGCCTGCCTGACCCGCGAGAAGTTCGCCGCATTCGACGCCGCGAGAGTGCGATTTTGTTTCAATAGAATTCGCAAAAACAAGGCAAAGGGTAATGGAATAACCGCCTCCTGCCGCAAGCTCAAATCTTAATCAAATCCCTTGGCTGTCGCGGATTTCTCTCTATATGGTTCGAGGGTCGCCAGGAAATGGCGTGAATTCAATTCAAACGGGGATGAGAATGTTCAAGATTTCCAAGGCCCGGGCCGCACTGACACTGGCCACGGTCCCGGTCGCCCTTGTGGCGGTCTCCACGTCGGCGCACGCGTCCGAGGACATCGTCTGGCGGAACAAGGCCACCGGCGGCTGTCTCCAGATCTGGAACAACGGCTCGCTGGACACCGATGCGCAGGCTTGGATCCACTGCCAGAACGACGGCCTCCTCAACGGCAAGCACTTCAACGTCCGGTGGGACGACTCGCAGAACAACCTCCAGAACGCGAACGGCGCCTGGAAGATCACCACTCGCGCCTCCTTCGTCGGGGGCCAGTGTCTGGCCAGCTGGTACGCCGGCGAGAACGGGCTCGGGAACGTCTACGTCGAGCCCTGCGGCTCCCCCGCCAACTACTACCAGCAGTGGTACGAGAACTGGAAGGGCGACGGAATGCAGCTGGTCAACCGCCAGACCGGCCTGTGCCTCGACAGCAACGCCCAGGGTGCGGTCTACACCCACAAATGCAATGGCGGCGACAACCAGATCTGGAAGTAAAGGGAACCCGGTAACCGGGACCCAAATTGTTCAACGTATCGCATGACGCGATACGGAATGCGCCTTCCCGCGTGCACGCGGGAAGGCGCATCTTTCTTGCGCAGACATTCAGTTCAGGCAGACTGCTTGCCTCAAGACCGTGTCCTGCCGGCCAGGTGGTTGCGCGGAGGGCTTCCGTGGCCGGTGGCTGAGGTGACCGCACCCGGTGAGCCATGACGTGGTCCGCTCGATCACCCGCCTGCGTCGCCCGAGTCGCTCTGAAGGTTCGACGGCTGCGCGGGCGATGCGGACACCGAGGCACTCGCCGCTTGGCCGGCGCCGTCGCGGTTCAGGTATGCCGTAGGCGTCGGTGCGGAGACGCCGCCCAGGCTCGACCAGCACGCCGGGCGGGCGCAGGGCTTCGGGGCCGTCCTGGCCGGAGGTCCGCTTCACGGATCAGCGCTTCCTGCGCTGCCTCTGGCGGGAAGCCATCTTCAAGGGCTTCACGCAGCCTGATCCGAGGCACTCGTGCCTCCCGCAGTGGTCAGCGAGCTAGTGTGCCCACGGGTCGTCGCAGTCCACGGGACCGGGCTGCTCGGGGTGGAGCATCTCGCGTACGCAGCGTCTGAGTCCCGTTTCGCCGGATCCGCCAGCGACGGCCATCCAGGGCAGCGCCTCCATGGTGTGGGACAGCTCGTCGGTGACGAGGTCGTCGACGGCGGTGCGCAGATCGTCGGGGGCGGGCTCGTCGGTGAGGCAGAGCCAGCCGATCGCGGCGGCCAACCGGACCTCGGGGGTCTGCGCCCGGTCCCGCCACTGCTCCCGTATCCATGCGGTGGTCGGCGGGTGGGGGTGGGAGCGGGTGGCTTCGGCGGTGGCGAGGACCAGGGCGGCGCAGACGATCGGGTCCTGTTCGACGGTGAGGCGGGTGGCGAAGCCGTCACGAACCGCGCGGTCGGGGTCGGTGGCGGTGGCCAGGGCGTAGGCGGCGCTGATCCGGATCACGGGGTCGGGGTCGTCGAGAAGGGACTGCAGGAGGGCGGCGTCGGCGGTGATCGCGGCCCGGGCACCGGCCACCGACCAGCCTGCGGGGTAGCCGCTCACCTCGACGCCGTAGTCGTCGTAGGGGCCGTAGGCGGCGGAGCGGGTGTCGGCGCGGTGGAGCAGCAGTGCGTCGCGGGAGGCGACGCCGAAGTAGCGGGCGCGTGCCGGGGCGGAGGCCTCGTTGAGCGCGTCGGCACGGCGCGGGTGGCGGGTGTCGGCGGCGATCCGGATGAGGAACGGCACCGCGAGCACGGCAGCGGCCCGCATGTCGTTGGCGCATCGGCCGTCTGCAGTGCCCGCTCCTGTTCGAACGGGCGAGGTGCAGGTATGCAGGAGGTGGACGGCCTCCCTGACGCTGTCGCCTCCCGGGAAGTTCCCCCAGGGGACCTCGTCGAGCAGGAAATCGTTCTTGACTTCGGGTCGGAGGCCGGCCACCACCGCGCGCACGTCGAACGGCCCGCCGACGAACGAGGACAGGTCCGCCCCATCCGCCAACGCCCGGCACATCGCGAACGTCGGATCCCTCCGCCACTCCTCCATCTCACACCACCCCACCGCCGAGTCTAGGCCGGGCCGGTCACCCCCTGACCGGCTGATCTGCTCCTCGTCCCCGGCCGCCGCCGAAGACGTGCAGGTTCTTGTGGCTGCTCGGTGGGTGAGACCCGGTCGTCGACGGCGAGGCCGCGGGTCACGGTCGCGCTGATGCCGAGTCCTTCCTCCAGTGGGACGGTGTCCGAGGTGCTGCTTCAGGGCCTTCCGCGCTGATCGGTGACCAGCGCGGAGGTCCCGGACCCGAGGGCGGCCGCCGCGCGCTGCACTGCGTACCGCTCGGCGCGCAGCGCCGTACGGGAGGGTCCGTCGGGTGGGGGCGTCGTGGTCGTGGCTCTCCGAACCGTGCCGTCCGGGCACTGGCGCTGCAGGCTGGTGGCCGTCACAGGATGGGTGGGCGGCCGGCGGCGGTCAGGCGGAGGACGGTGCGCCACGCCATCGGCCGGCGGTCCTGGCGGTGGCGCCCCGCCCACCCCTCGCGAAAGCCGCGCAGGGACTCCCGGGCGCCGCCCCCTCGGACGGCGCGCACTGCGGTGGCAGCGATCCATACGAGGAGGTAGACGGGGATGAGGGGGGCGGGCAGGTTGCGGTGGGCGGCCCAGACGCGGTTGCGGGCGGCGAGCCGGTGGAAGAGGGCGTGCCGGGTGGGTTGGGTGAGGGGGTGGTGCATGCGGATCCCGGCGGCGTACCAGCCCGTGTGCCCCTGGTCCCAGAGGCGCTGGGCCAGGTCGAGGCCCTCGTGGTAGAGGAAGAAGGAGTCCGCCCAGCCCCCGACGCCGTCGAAGGCGGTGCGGCGGATGAGGACGACGCCTTCGGTCATGGTGGTGATGGTTCCGGGCCGTTCCGGGTGGCCGGCGCGGAGGCGTGGGGTCCAGCGGCGTGGGGTGGTGGTGTCGTCGGGTCCGGTCAGGCGGGGCTGGACGTAGGCGGCGCGGGGGTGTTGCTCGGCCTCGGCGACCAGGCGGGCGAGGACGTCCGTGCGGGGAAAGGTGGCGTCGTTGTCGAGGAAGAAGAGGTATTCCGCCCCTGGGCCGTCCTGCGCGAGGGCACGGGCTCCGACGTTGCGGCCGGCCGGGATGCCGACGTTCTGCGGGAGGGCGGCCGTGCGGGCACCGGCGGGGACGACGGCAGGGGCGCAGCCGTTGCCGACGACGCAGACCCGCAGGTCGACCCCGGTCTGGGCGAGGAGGGTGGCCTGGGCTGCGGCCTCTTCCGACGGGCGGTCGTTCAAGGTCAGCAGGACGACGTCGATGCGGGGAAGGGACACGGTGTCTCTCTCGGGAGCGTTGGCAGTGCGCGCGGCCGGGTCGGCGCCTGCACGTTCATGAGGTCGGGGCGGGCATGGACGGGCTGGTGAACTGTCCGGCGCGTCAAGCGAGTTCCCCGGCCCCGGTCCGGTCGGCGAGCCTGGGGCGAGCCTGGGGCGAGCCTGGAGCGCCTGCCGCAACCGTACCCGGCCCGCGCGAACGCCCGGCGGCGCGAACACCGCCGCGGTACCGGCGCCTCGACCGCCTGCCCTGCTCACGGCCGCACGTCCAGAAGGCGGGCGGCACCGTCCTCCGGCAGCCGTACTCCCGCGCGGTGCCCCACCGCGGTGGGGTCGGCCGGCGGGCCGGTCGTCACCGCGCGCAGCGGAGCGCCGCCGGCCGGATCGAGGACGATCGCGTGCACCGTGAGGCTCCCGCCGGCTTCGTCGACGGTGGCGTGAACGGAGGCCGCGGTCGGGCACCCGCCCCGCAGGGCGGCGAGGGCGGCGCGTTCGGCGTCGAGGAGGACGCGGGTCGGGAGGTGGGTGAGGGGAGCGAGGAGGTGGCCGGTGGCGGGGTCGGCGGTGCGGTGTTCGACGACGACGATGCCGGCGCCCGCGGCCGGGAGCCACACCGTGGGGTCCAGGATCCGGGAAGCGCGATGGGAGAGGCCGAGACGGCGGAGCCCGGCCAGGGCGGCGATCATGGCGTCGGCACCCAGGGCCCCGGTGTCGAGTGCCTTCAGGCGGGTGCCGGCGTTCCCGCGGATCGGTACGGGGAGCAGGTGGGGGTGGAGGGCCTTCGGGGGCGGCGCGGCGGGGTGCGCCGGTGCCGATGCGGGTGCCGGGCGGCAGGTCGTCCAGGGTGGCGGGTGGGTGACCTGCGGGGAGCACGAGGACGTCGCGGACGTCCTCGCGGGGCAGCACCGCGCCGACCGTGATCCCGGGGGCGCGGTCGTGGGGGCCGGGGACGTCCTTGGCGCAGGCGATCGTCGCCTCGAGCCGGCCGTCGAGGAGGTGCCGGTCGGCCCGGCGGGTGAAGGCGCCCTTCCCGCCGATCTCCGCAAGGGGTCCGTGGTGCTGGTCACCCTCGGAGGTGATCTCCACGATGGCGAGCTCGACGTCCGGGTGGCGCAGGCGCAGGGCCCGGGCGAAACGGCCGGTCTGCTCCATGGCCATGGGACTCGGGCGGGTACCCAGCCGCAGTGGCCGGGCGGTGGTCCTGAAGGTCATCGGGGTTCGCTTTCGGCCGCGAGGGGTGGGCGTGGGGGGCGTAGGGGGTGAGGTACGCGTTCGGGGAGGGCGTGGCGGTCACCTCTCCTTCGCGGTGGGGACGACGCGCAGCCGACGGTCCCCGGAACACCGCCTCCCGCACGGGCCGTTCCGCCGTCATACCGCCTCCGTCAGGACGCCGGGCCCCGGTTGTCCAACGGGTCGGGGCAGCGGCACGTCACGCCCGGGCCGGCGGAACACCAGGCGGCAGCGCTCCTTGTCCAGGACATCGCCGATGGGCAGCAGGTCGTGGGGCGTTCCGGCCGGGTGGACCGTCAGGACGGGATCGGCTGCGTGATCGTCGTTGTCGGTCGGAGAGCCGAGCAGCTGCCGGGTCAGGCACAGGTCGACCGGCGCGATCCCGGCCTCCTCCGCCGCCTCGCGCAGCGCCGCGGCGAGCAGCGTGCGGTCCCCCGGGCTCGATGTGGCCGCCGGGGGCCGGCAGGAGGCCGCCGGACGCCCGGTGCCGGATGTGCGGGACCCGGCCCTGCCGGTCGATGATGACGGCGCTGCACGTGATGTGCCCGGGCTGCGTCGTGCGGGCGGTCGCGTCGACGGGCCGGTCCAGGGCGGCGAGGAGCCCGGCCAGGGCGTCCCGATCGTCGGGGTGCCGGCCGAGGTACGCCTCGACGGTCCTGCGGATCGCGGTGGAGCTGGGTGGCATGGGCGTCGTCTCACCTTCGAGGTAGGGGGCGGTGCTGCGGGCGGCGCTGGTGGAACTCGCGCCGGGCGTCAGCCCGCCGTCTCGTGGCCGGACGCCTCGGCGCCGCGGGGGCCGGGGACGGCGTCGGGTGCGGGCGCGATCCCGTACTGGGCGGCCTGTGCGGTGAACATGCTCTGGTACAGGCCGCCCGCGCGGGCCATCAGGTCCTCGTGGGTGCCGTCCTCGACGACGCACCCCTGGTCGAGGACGTAGATGTGGTCGGCGTGCATGGTCGCGGCGAGCCGGTGGGTGACGAGCACCACCGCGTGCCCCTCCCCGGCCAGGGACCACAGCCCCTCGAACGCGGCGATCTCCGCATGCGGGTCGAGGGCGCTGGTCGGCTCGTCGACCAGCAGGAACGGCGCCTGCCGGTACCGGGTGCGAGCGGACCCCAGCTTCTGCCACTGTCCGCCCGAGAGCTGGACACCGCGCTCGTAGCCCTTGAACACGATCGAGTCCCAGCCGTGCGGCAGGCCCTCGACCAGTTCGAGCACGCCCGCCTGGTCGGCGGCCTGGCGGACGCGGTCCATGTCCCGGGGACGGTCGCCGATCCCGATGGCCACGTTCGCGGCCGCCGTCATCTCCCAGCGCGGGAAGTCCTGCGCCAGCAGCCCGACCTCGGCGAAGACCTGGGCGCGGTCGGCCTCACGCAGGGCGACCCGTTCTCCCGGCTCACCCACCCACCACACGTCTCCCTCGGTCGGCAGCAGCAGCCCGGCCAGCAGCTTGGTCAGGGTGGTCTTCCCCGAGCCGTTCGCCCCGACGAGGGCCGTCACCTTCCCCCGGGGAACCCGCACGCTCACGCCCTTGAGGGAAGGGGCGTCGGCACCCGGGTAGGTGAACGAGACCGACTCCGTCCTCACCTCCCGCACCGGCACGGGCAGCGGCGTACCGGTGAGCGGGATCGCGTTCTCGCCCGCCACCTTGATGGCGTCCTCGGTGTCGGTGAGGAACAGCAGCTCCTCGTAGAGCCGGTTGACCTGCTGCACCAGCGATGTCAGGCGCGCCGTCGACGTACGGATGGCGATCACCGCGGTCCCGCCGACGGCGAGCGGCATGCCACCCGTCGACAGCAGCCACCACAGCACCCCGTAGCAGGCCAGCGACGCCATACCGGCGAAGGCGCCCGCGACCAGATCCGTGGAGGCCTGTGCCCTGGCCAGGCGCCGCTGCTCCGCCTCCGTCTGCCTCGACATCTCCTCGTAGCCGGACAGCAGCTTCGTGCCGGCGGCGTGTACGCGGAGCTCACCGGCGGCGTGCGGGCGGGTCAGATAGGCGAGCAGGGACGCGATGGCCCGCCGGTGGTCGACCCAGGTCATCCGGGAGAGGTAGTCGCGCCGCGCGGAACGGACCGCGCCCCAGCCCTTGGGCAGGGCGATCGCCAGCAGCATCGGCAACAGCGCCCAGTGCAGCGCCGCGAGCACGACCGCGGCCGCCGCCATGCCGATCACCACATTGCCGACGCCTACCGACAGCCGCAGCATGCTGCGGGCCGAATCCGTACCGAACTTCCCCGCCTCCAGGACCCGCTGGACCTCGGGCCGTTCGGTGGCCTCCACCTCCACACCGGTGACGGCCGTGTAGTAGCGGGCGGAGACCGCCCGCTCCACCTGCGGCTCCAGCCGGCCCGACATCGCCGTCGACCACGCCGACAGCACGGCGGTGGCCACCGCCGCGACCGCGAGCACCAGCAGCGCCGGCAGGGCGTCGCGGAGCTTGTCCACGGTCGGACCGTCGGCGAACAACTGCGCGAGGACGCTGTTGACCGCCACCAGGCCCCAGGCAGCCGTCACGCCCTGTCCGAGCTCGGCGGCCACCACCCCCATCAGCGCGCGCCGGTCCGCTTGCCAGCCCGTGCGCAGCACCATCCCCACCATGCGCGGCAGCGCGGCCGCCATGTGCCCGAACTTCAGGCGGATCAGAGGGCCTTCGTGCCGTACGAAGGACTGGTCGTAGCGCAGCCGGCCACCGTACAGCTCCCGCTCGGCGTCCGAGATGCCGTCCGTGGCTCCGGCCTTCGGGCCGCTCGCGATCTCGTCGCTGCCCGGTTCGACTGACGTCAATGTACTCCCCCTCGTGGGCATGGTGATGGCGTCGGTGTGTTCAACGACGCCGCACCCTTTCGAGCACCTGTTCCTTTCGGACGGGTTGTGCACCCCGTGATTCAGGGGTTTCCCGAAGGTGCGCAGTGCACCGACCCTTGCCGCGCAAGGGCCTCCGTTCGAGGGCGGGTTGGCCGAAACGCCGATGCCGGGCCGCTCCAGTGGCACTCGTGCGACACGAGCTCCCGGCTGGCGCCTCCCCCTGTTTGTCGAGGCGAACGGCAGACCCCGGCACAGAGCGCTCCGGGTAGGCAAGCTCCGCGTTGAACAGCTCCTCTGCGCCGTCGTCGGCGCGCCTCGGGATGTTCGGGACATCAGTCTCGCTGTGGCCCCCAGGACCGACTACGGGGATACAGCGCCTCCCAGGCAGCGGAGGTCCCGCCGTGGACGACGGTCAGGTTGATCCGAAGCACGGAGCGGCCGCAACCCTACGACCCGCTGGAGGGGCCGTCCCCACATGCGCGGAGTTCCGCGCAGGCGCAGCACCCGTGTCGCGGGCCGCAGGCGGGTGATGGACCGTCCATGACGGGACGCGCTCATTCGGCTCCGGCCGCGGGGAACGCTCACGCAGAGCATCTCGGAGAGGGGGTTGATTGCGATCCGACGGCCGGTACGAGGAGCCGGCCGTCGGTGCGCGCCTGGCGCGCTGGCGGGTCGGCGACCAGTGGGCCGGACAGCAGCCGCCGGTGGGGCCGTCACCGGCGGCTGCGGTCACCGGCCCGTGGCCGGCGCCCAGCGGGGTCGCGGGCCACCGCTCGGTCAGCGGCACGGCGCCGTCCGGGAGATCGGGTCCGGACTCACGGCAGGTTGACGGTCGCGCTTCCGTAGACCGGGCTGGTCACCGAGGCGCCGCCGTAGACCGTCGTGATGGTCGCCTGCGCGCGGGTCTGGTACGTGCCCTGCTTCAGCGGGTACTCCGTGTCGGCGCTCGAACTCAGCGCGTTGTACACGGTGGTGGAGTTGTAGGTGACCTGGGAGCCGTTGTAGAAGAGCGCCACACCGAGCTGGATCTTGTAGACGGAACCCGTGCAGCTGATGCTCGCCAGGCCCTCCTCCCCTCCGCCGTACGGGCCTCCGTAGTAGCGGAAGGGCGTCGACGGGGTCACGGTGCAGTCGATCGTCTGTGGCACGGCGCCGGCGCGGGTGGCGGGGACGGTGAGGGTCAGGACGGTGGCGCCGCTGCCCGCCTTGGCCAGGGTGACGGCCGGGCGCTCGGTGGCCGCCTGCGCGGTGGCGCTCGGCACCACCAGGGCGACAAGGGACGCCGCGCAGGCGCCGAGGGCGACGCGTCGGATGAAGGGGTGGGTGTCGTTGCTCATGACTGCTTCCTTGGACCGGCCGCCTGGGGAGCCGGATGCTCCGGTGGCGGGGCTGTGAAGAAGTGACATGTACGAGCCGAACACTTCGAGGCGACGGCACCGGGCATGGTGCCGCGCCAGGGACGACAGTTTTCAGGTCCTCCGACTGGACGTCAATATGCCTCTGTCACGCGCGTGGTGCCGGTGGTCTCGCGTATTCAACTGTCGTCATCAGAGGAATCGCACGCACCCTCAGTGCCGGCCGGGCTTTGCGAGGCTGCGCTGCCGCCGAGCTGTCCTGTCGCGTGGCAAGCGGCTGCCGGTGACGTCGTCGTCGCTTGTCGGTGGTCCGCGGCAGCTACACCGAACCGCCGCTCAAGGCCGCGGGGCCGGACTGGACCTCACCGACCCTTCATCGTGGAGAGGCGTCCGGAGTGGGGACCCGTCCGTGCGACTCCGGAACGGGCCACCGCCCTGACCGCCGGACATCGACCCGGCCTGGAACTCCGACGATCCCGTGCTCTCGTCGAGAATCCCGCTGCGCGGCTCGCTGGGCTCCCGGCCTCGCCCCGGGGGCAGGCGACTGCGCCGCCGCGCGAGCGGCAGCGGCCGGGCTGGCCGTCGCACATCGGTGCGAACCGGGTGTCATGGCCGACCTCGTGGCCGGCCGGCCAGGCTGGTCCGGCCGCGAGGAGAGGGCGGTCGACCCGGTGGAAGCGCTGGGACTTGGCGAAGTCGGCGGTCTTGGCCGTCGACTTCGGTATCCCGAAGCACCGCGGCAGCGAACGCCAGGCACAGCCGCTGACCAGGACGTAGATGATCGCCGCGAACAACATCGCATCAGGCGTGTCCTGCGTCCGCCACCCTGCGGCCGTACCCGCGACGACAAGATCAGCGGCTTGGCGCCAGCGGGAGCCAGGTGTCCGCCGCGGCCTGACGACGCAACTGCACCTGCCAGTGCTCGTGCACCGACCGCTGCCAGGCACCCGCCCTCTCCTGGTGCAGGGCCCAATGCCGCTCACGTTCACAGGAGGCCTGCCAGCGACGTCGAGCCGACGGCCCGGCCTGAGGACCGCCATGACGACGCGGAACACGACGGCCAGAGCCACGGAAAGGAACCGCCAGCAGCATCCACTGACGCCTCCGGCTCCATCGGATTCCCGGGTCTGCTAGGGCGCGTATTTGGTCGTGATCAAGGGCTGGTTCGGGTGAGGGCCTTGATCCAGATCATGGCGGCGCGGAGGTGGAGGCCTGCGAGGTAGC
>NZ_JBFBDP010000068.1:0-21120 GCF_040701585.1 Streptomyces sp. NPDC093801
GCCCGCCGAATACGAAGCCAACCACTACCTGAGCACCACGAAAGCCCAGGTCACACACAACATCTGAGATCTCTACCGAACCCGGAACGGTTCACCACCGGACTGCGCCGGGTGCCAGGACCACGCCCGCCGCCGCGACAGCGCGACCGGCCCGCTGCGCGGCACCGTGGTCACGGACATGCAGGTGCTGATGAAGCGCTGCGCCGAGGACGGGCACTGGTGACCGGCCGCTGCGGGTTCACAGTCGGCGAGACGGTGCTCGACCGTGACCGCCAGGCGCACGGCGAGGTCGTCGGCGTCTACCCCTCCCCGCTGGTGGTGCGGCTCGCGGACAAGGGGTCGGGGCTTGCGCCCTTCCTTCGCGCGGGCCAGGCCGGTCAGGTCGTAGTTGAGCTGGGCAAGGATTCCCTCGTCGCGCCAGGCGGCGTAGTAGAAGTAGACGGTGCCGTGGCCGGGGAAGTCGTGCGGAAGGTATTTCCAGGGGATTCCCGTGCGGTTGATGTAGAGGATCGCGTTGAACACATCGCGTAAATCGACCTTGGCCGGCTGACCGGTGGGTCTGCGTTCGAGCCGGGCATTCCGCCAGGCCGTCAATGTCGGCTCGATCAGGGCCCATCTGGCGTCGGACAGGTCGCTGGGGTACGGCTTGCGCCCGCTCACGGCACAGCGTGAGCATGGACATGCCGGAAGATGCCGCTCCGCTGACAACTGGGAGGTTCTGCAGTATCTCTACGTCAGACGGGTTTCCAGGCAAAGAAGCGGATGAGGCGGACGGGGCGGCTCTCGCTCTGCCAGGCGGCATTCTTCCCCTACGGGATAAACCGCATCGGAATAGGACAGTCGCATAAGCCGCATACAGCCCTTGACCTGGGTAAACGCCCTCTTAGGGCGGTCCGAGCGGTCGAGCGTTGGAGACTTGAGACTCGCTGCCACGGCAGCTTTTCGCTGACGCTGCCACGAACACACAGAATCCCCCGCCGAGATCCATCCCGGCGGGGGATTTTTGCTTTTTGAGTGTTCAGTTAGTGCAGGCAGCGCAAGGTTATTTTAGGGGTGCTCACACATTCCGTACGGCCCGAAATACGGGAATATCAACATCTTCAGGATCAAAGCACGAGTCATCTTCGTGCCCCTCGAGAATGAAGCCGAAGAACGTCTTCAGTGCCTCATTCCCTAGCTCCAACGGATGGAAAGGTAGTGGGTAGTTCTTTGCGTGATGCAGCGGACGCTCGCCACTCCAAAATGGCGTCTCGAAGGGTAGCCTTTCACCCACCTCCTCGATAATCCCAGCGCCTGGGCTCACGCTCAATGCGCGAACCAGCTGGCGGTCCGACCAAACGGCGAATGCCGTCCAGTCCTCCGCGCTATGCATGAACACGCCGTAGGCGTCCCTTCCATCCGCCAAACGGGAAACGGTTTCGGTCAAACGGCTAGGTTGCGGTTGCGCTAGTTGGCGAGAGCAGACAACATCGAGGCCGGGGAAGGATGCTGCACAGGCGATTTCCTCGCCGGGCCAAATGGCAAGGTCGAGTGGTAGGCGATCCGTTTCTTCCGTGACGACTCCGAGGATTTTCTCAGCGAGAGCCTTACTTTTTTGGTGATTAATTCTTGCATCGCCTTGGAGTACTTCTCTCGGATTTGCCTCGACAAACATGATCACGGCCGCTTTTGAGCCCATTGAACGCGCCTCCGTTTCCGGTCATGCACCTGCTTGGAAATTCCGACTAAGGCTTACAGGTTGGACATTCCCACAAATCGACTTCCACCTTCATCTGGACTTTCGATCCCTTCGTTAGTCCGGGAACCCGGCTGGTGTTCAAAATCGCCCCACCTTTGGCGAGTTCGGGGTACCCGATTTCCTGATTCTCGGTGACTGTTGCACCCTTGCCGGTCTTCACCTCAATTGCGGTCCATTCTCCAGCAGGGTTCTTCGCTACGAAATCAGCGCGGAATACCTTGCCTTGGCTGTTCTTGAATCTGACTTCACGTGTGATGTCTGTGTAGCCGCCCTTTTGTAGTTCGTTCAGTGTCGCCGACTCACCCAGGGCGCCATGTGGCATTCCGTCGACTGGGCATTCTCCCGCGTTATGCACCAATACGGGAGTCGCCCCTGCCAGTACATAGTACGTGTGGAGCGCTGCAACCGTGAGGTTGTGGGTGACGAGGTGGGTGCGGTAGGTGCGAGCGCTTGTGAGAGTGACGGATTCTCCGTCTGCTGTCCGCAGGTGGGTGCCGGGGATGAGGGTTTCCGCGTCGCGCCACTCGCGGTCGGATTCCGACCAGAAGGGATGATGATCGGTGGTCGTGATGGTCTGGGGGCCGTCGACCGTTTCGATGGTGAGGTCGACGTATTCTTTGTCGTCCTCGGTGCGGATGGCTGCGGTCACTGTCTCGGTCGTGGTCTCGCCTGTTTCGGGGTCGGTGGCCAGGACCTTGTCGTCGGGTTTCAGTTCCTCGATGGGCTTGCTAGTGCCGTCCGCGAGGAGTACGCGGGTGCCAGATACGAAGCTGTTCTTGCATACTCCGGGCTTTGACTTGCCGACTCGAGCCGCCGATTTGCCAGCGAAGAATATCTTGCTGAGGCTCTTCTCGAGCTCTCCGCCCTGGTCGAGTTCGGCGTACAAGCCGAGGCCCAGCATGTATCCCAGGTTGTCTACTGAGTTCTCGCAGGTGATGCCGTCCATGTTGCACATCACATGGGAGATGTACGGGAGGACTGGCACCGAGGTGGCGTTGCACCGTCCGTCCTTGTACATGCAGTGTCGACCCAGTTGTACTTCTTGAAGAGATTGGGCTGGTGCTTTTCTACGGCGGCGAATGCGTTATCGAGGGCCTTCTGACTCTTGTAGTAGATCTTGACGGGGCCGATATGGATGTAGCTGTCCTCCTCGTCCGGATAGTAGTAAGACTTGAATCCGAGCGAGTGGTAGTTCTCAGGGTGGTTGACGATGTTGCAGCCGCCGCACCCGCCGCTGCTGATACCACCGCTGTCCATGCCCTCGTAGATCATCAGGCCGGAAGGGTCGCTGTTGGTGATCGGGTTGCCGTTGGCGTAGGTGTAGCCGTTCATCTGGAGCGGGTCGGTGATGTCGATGATCGGGTCGACGGAGATGAAGCGGCCTGTGGAGGGTTCGTACTCGCGGGCTCCGATGTGGGTCAGGCTCGTGCTGCTGTCGTCGACGCCCGTTCCGAGGAAGGTGCGGTCGCCGGGCCAGTTGGCGGGCTGGCCGCCGCGGGGGTTGCCGTAGGGGTCGGATTTGCGGCGGGTGACCGTTTGGCCGGCCGCTGCGTCGACCGAGGTGGTGGCCGTGCCGTGGTGGTCGGTGGTCAGGACCGAGAGGTTGTGGCCGGTGGCCTTGCCTGAGGTGCGGCGGACGGTGGTCGGAGCGCCGGGGCTGCTGTAGTAGCGGACGGCGTCGACGGCCTGGCCGGCCTTGTTGACCGTGATCTCGGTGTCGCCGAGGTAGAGGGTGCGGCTGCTGCCGGTTTCCTCGATGAGGCGGTTGCCGCCTGCGTCGTAGAGGTAGGTGGTGGTGTTGTCGAAGCTGAACTGCTGGGGTCCGGTCGCGTTGCAGGACCACAGTTGGAGGTCGCTGCCGTCGGTGGCGTTGTTGGGGACGTCGACGCACTGGTTGGTGGCCGGGTTGTTGAGGGACTTGTCGCTGGCGCGGTAGACGAACTTCTGCTTGTCGCTGCCGTCACAGGTGGCCAGGACCAGCTTGGTTCCGCTGGTGGTGAGGCACTTTTCGAGGGCGCGGACGGTGTCTCCGGAGAGGCGCCAGCGCTGGGCCTTGGTTTCGTTGCAGGGCCAGATCTGTACCGGGGTGCCGTCGGCGGTGCCGGCGTTTTCGATGTCGATGCACTTGCCCGAGGCGCCGGTGACCGCGACGGCTCCGATGCCGGGGCTCGTGGCCGAGGTGAGCTTGTTGCGGCGGTCCCAGTTGAGGGTCTGGGTGTCGCCGTTGACGCGTCGGCTCTTGGTGTTGCCGGAGGCGTCGTAGGTGTACGTGTTGAGAGAGGTGACCGTGGAGCCCGGGGTCCGGGTGGTCTTCTCCGCCTGGGCGAGGGCGTGCGGCTGGGTCTTGGTCGGGGGCTGGGTGCCGTTGCCGGCGACGGTGATGCCGTAGGTGTAGGTGGTCTCGTCGTCCAGGGCGCTGTTGGTCAGGTCGTGGTCGATGAGTTTGGTGCGGTTGCCGATCGCGTCGAACTGGTATTCCTGCCAGTAGCCGTCACCGTCCGGGCCGGGGGTGACGTCTGCGGGGCTGGGGCCGGTGCATGCGTCCGTTTTGCCGGTCCAGGCTTTGGCCAGCCGGCCCATCGGGTCGTATGCGTAGCACTGTAGGTCGGTGCGGCCGCCGGGCTGGCTGTCGGTGACCGAGGTGATGTTGCCTGCGGGGTCGTAGGCGTAGGAGACGTCGCTGATGCGGTTGGGGCCGGTCTCGCGGTCGCTGATCTGGTGCGTGACCTGGCCGGTGTTCGGGTTGTAGAAGTTGGTGGTCCACAGCCGGTTCGGGGCGTTGCCGGACGCGGTGCGCAGGACCTCGCCGAACGGGCTGTACTTGATGTCCGCGGTGTACCAGGCCAGGCCCGACTGGGTCTGGGGCATGCCATCGGCGTTGTAGCGGGTCACCAGTTTCTCGGCGGCCAGGCCGCCGGGAGTGGCGGGCAGGGTGCTTGACTGGACCTTGCCGGTCGGTGTGTAGGTGACGCTGGACGTGTAGGTGCCTGCGAGGCCCCTGGTCGCGGGCACGTCCGGGATGGTGGTCTTCGATCCGGTCGGGCGGTACTCGGCGTCGTAGCCGGTGACCTCGGTCTTGTACGCGGCTCCGCTTTCGTAGCGGGTGGAGGAGACAGGCTGGCCCAAGGCACCGGGCAAGGAGTCGAAGGTCCACGAGGCGACGAGGGGGCCGTTGGCTGCGTCGTCGCGCAGCTCGGTCTTGCGGCTGAGGTCGTCGTAGGTCGTGTACTGGGTCCGGCCGGTGGAGTCCTTGAGCCAGATCTGCCGATCCAGGTTGTCGAACCCGAATTCCGAACGGCCGGTGTCCGGGTCCTCGGAGGCGGTCAGCCGCCCGCGGGCGTCGTAGGTGTACGTCCAGTTGTTGCCGGCGGCGTCGGTGACCGAGGTGAGTTTGTCGCGGGTGTCGTAGGTGTAGGAGGTCCTGTTCCAGGTGGTGAGGTCCGAGGCCGTGGCGTGTTCGACGGCCGAGGTCCGGCCCAGGGGGTCGGTCCAGGTCTTCGAGGCGCGGCTGCCCGGGAGCGGGGTGTTGCCGTCGGCGGACATGGCCGAGCGGCTGAGGGTGAAGTCCCCGCCGTACTGGACGGTGGAGGAGTACTGCGGCACATCGGCGTGGAGCGTGGTGGCGCGAACGGCCCGGCCGAGGCCGTCATAGGCGGTCGCGGTGGAGTTCGGGACCTGGAACACGGATTCCGGTACGAAGATCTTCTTCGTCGGCGTGCCCTCGGCGTAGTAGGCGTTGTTGGTCTGGCTGACCGTGCCGTTTGCGTTGTAGAGGGTGTCCTTGATCACCCGCCCGCCGCCGAGGGCATCGCCCTGGCTCTGGCGTGGGCGCATGAGGCCGTCGTAGATGTCGACGGTCTGCTTGTAGGTACCGTTGTCCTGAAGGGTGCTGCTGGTGACTGCCGGGGGCTCGTGTTCGGTGATCTGGTACGAGAAGGTGTAGGCGGCCTTGTCCGTTCCCGGCTTCTGGGACGGAGTCCATACGGCGGTCGAGCGCCCCAGGTTGTCGTAGGCGGTCGTGATCTTACGGCCGTTGGGGTCCGTCTTCTCGATCGGGCTGTTGCGGCCGGGATCGGCCTTCACCGTGCTGGTGCGGCCCATCACGTCGGTGCCGGTCATGCTGAAGGCGGGGCCTGTCGCCGGGCTGTAGGCCGTCGTTGCGGAATGGCCGACGGCGTCGAACACCTTGGTCGCGCGTCCGAGCACGTCGTACTCGGAGCGCGCAGTCGTGACCCAGCCTGTGCCGGCGGCGTCGTTGGTGTCGACCTGGGAGACCAGTCCCCTGTCCGGGGTGGCGCCGAAGGCGCCCGGCGCGTCATAGGCCGTGCGGCTGTCGGAGAGCAGCGACCCTGTTGCTGCCTGTGCGCAGTCGCCCGCGGTGGTGCGGACGCGCTGGGGCAGGCCGATCAGGTTTTTGGCGGTGTTGTGGACGTAGGTCGTGGTTCCGCATATCTGGCCGGTGGTCTGCCACCCACCGGTTCCGTTGGGGCTGGTGGCTTCGGCCTGGACGGTCTGCTTCAGCCCGTAGACGGGCTCGAAGGTAGTGTGTGTGCGCAGGGTCCGAGTGGCGCCCCCGCTGATCGTCGTGACGTTGTCGGTGCGCGAGGTGCCTGACCGGTACGCGTTGAGCGAGGTGTTGCCGTCCCGGGGGCGGGAGGCCGTCTGCTGGCTCCACGGCCATGCCAGGGCACGCGAGACCACGCTGCCGCCGGCCTTGGTGTAGGTGATGGTCTCGGCGGTGAACCCCTGGAACTGAGACAGGTCCTCACCGAAGTCCTCGGCCCCGGTCGAATCCTTGACCGTGATCTTGGCTCGGCCCGCGTCTCCCGACATGCCGCGGAAGAAGCGGGTACGGGTCTGGGACTGCTCGGTGGCGTCGGGCTTGCCCGCGTTGGCGGTGACGCCCTTGCTCGTCACCACGCTGGCGTAGCCGCGCCACTGGCTGTAGCTGCGCAGCTCGGGCTTGGAGAACTCGTCGTTGTCCTTGGCCCAGGCGGCATCGCCCTCGTAGGTGTAGGAGGTGGTGACGTCGGGCTGCCGGGCGACGCGGTCCTTCTCGGTGACCTTGTCGACGACGTACTTGTTGAACCACTGCAGCGGCGGCTTCTCCAGCTCAGGGTCCGGGGACCAGTACACCGGGAAGCAGCGCGTGGTGTTCTCCTCCGGCTTGGGGAACGTACCGCCGACCGGGCAGGGCGCGGAGTAGCCGACGACGATCTCGCCGCCCGTCTCGGTGCGGATGGTCTCCACACGCAGGCGGTCGAAGTCCGGCGTCGCGTCGGTCGGGCCGGTCGCGACGCGGTTCGGCATGTCCTTGACGTTGGCGACGAAGGAGACCGGCGGAAGGCTGGTCGACTGCTGGTTCCCGGCGCTGTCCTTGGCAGTCCCGTACCCGGTGCGGGTGATGGACTCCAGCCACAGCGGCGGGTGGGTGTCGGTGCGCTGACGCGGGAACGACTGGGCCAGGTTCCAGCGGTCCACCAGGGACAACGCGGTGGATCCCTCGGTGCGCTGCGCGTACGTGGTGACGGCCGTCAGGCGCTTGCGGCTCCAGAACGTCGGGGAGCCGACGTAGCAGTCCTTGGCGGTCGGCTTGCAGTACAGCGTGGAGGGGGTGTCCCACCACGGCTGCTTGTCACCGTAGTTGTTGCCCTCGAACTCGGCATCGGAGCACTGGACGGTGCCTTCCTTGATGCAGCGCTCGGTGACCGTGAACTCGACCTTGCCGGCCGGGGGGCCGGAGAGGTTGTCGCTGCGCAGGCCGTAGGTGATCTGCGTGGGGTAGCCGGCCCGGGCGTAGGTGACCGCCTCCTTGAACTTGGAGTTCTTGGCGTAGCGGTTGGTCTCCTTGGCCCAGTCGATGATCATGGCGTTGCCGTGGACGTCCTCGACGTAGTCGAGGTTCCAGCGCCAGCCCTGGTCACAAGACGAGGCGGCGAAGGTGCTCTGGTAGCAGGGCTCGCCGGGGTGGTTGCCGAAGACCGGCGCGGTCAGAACCGAGTTGGTGACGGGGCGGCTGCCCGCGCCGTCGACGTCGTGGCGGCCGAAGAAGTAGCGGGTGCCATCCCGCTGGGTGACGATCCAGTACTCGCCGTCCTTGGCACCGTTCGGGACCGTGGTGTCGGTCTTGTGCTCGATTCGGGAGCCGTCGTCGGAGGCGGGGATCCAGTTGCCGGTGGCGGCGTCGTGGACGAGTTCCGTGGTGGAGCCGCCGAGCGACAGCATCACATTGTCGCCGGCCCAGCAAAGGTCGGACTTCTTCTTGTCCGTGGCGTTGTCGTTGTTCGGGGCGCCTGAAGCGTTCTTGCGGTCGTCGGCGCAAGAGCGGTAGCGGCGTTCGATGTAGCCGGGCTCATAGCCCCAGCCGTCACCGATCCAGGATGCCTGGCCGTTGGAGACGGAGGTCCTGCCATCGACTGCCTGGGAGGAGTACGAGAACCTCACCTGCGGTGAGGGCCCGGCCGGGGGCGCGGGCACCGTCAGCGGGTAGGACCAGGAGAAGCCGCCACCGCTGCCGCCCGCGGTCCAGGAACCGGAGGGGGAGAGGGAGGTGGCCTTGTATGTGCCGCCGGCGCCGGAGGCGCCGTCGGATGCGGCCAGGACGGTGGGTCCGCCGCTGCCGCCGGCCATGGTGCGCAGGCCCTGGCTCGGAGCGGTGGCCGGGTCGATGGTCGCGCGGACGGTGCCGGTGGCGGGGTCGTTGGTGCTGGGGACGTCCTGGGCGACGGTGCACTCGGGGAGGTCCGGGGTGGTCAGGAAGCACTCTGGGAGCTGCTTGAGCTCCAGGCGGGTGGCCCACTCGGTGCCGTAGAGGTCCTTGAACTTCTTGTAGTCCAGCTGGACGTCGACCGGCGTGGATCCCTCGGCCGGCGGGGTCACCTTGATGAGCGCACCGTCGACGTTCGCGGCCTCGGTCGTGGCGCGCGTCTCGACCGCCACCGACCAGGTGCCTGACGGCGCGGGCGGGGTCGGGTTCTCCGCGGTCGGCGAGGCCTTGCCGATGCTGACGGGCAGGGTACCGGCCTGGACCAGCTGGTCACCGGAGAGGGCGACGCTGGCACTGCCACCGGCCGGGGGCGTCACCTTGGACGGTTCGTACTCCGGCGGCGACTGGACGGGTGCGCCCGCCCAGCCTTCGAGTTTGGCCGCCTCGACCTTGTCGAGTTTGGCCTTCATGTCCTGCTGCAGACCCGGCAGCTGGACGCCGCTGCGGTCGCCCGGCGGTGCCGCCCAGGCTTGGATCGGCAGGAGTGATACGACCAGCGCCACCGAGACGGTGAGGCCGGTACGCCCGGCGAGGCGCGCGCGTTTCGCGCGTGCTCTTCTGTTTCCGGGCAGGCGGAAATTATGCGCCGAGAACGGCGACATGTGGACCCCCCACGCTCTGCCCACGGTGAAGACACACGTGTGGCAGGAAACTGACAAATAGTCCGCTGATTCTGTGGCGTGGCGCACAGGAAATCCATAGGAACCGTCACTGTGTGGTGTTTATCACTTACCGCCCGCATACGCCGCAACAAAGCCGACATTTCGTGCCGAGCTCCGACATCCTTGCAGGTGACGATGTCTGTGCGATGCGTCATGCTCTGCTCGCACATTCCATGCGCGAACGGCCGGATGGGGAGCCGGTATTCGCGCCACCCGGTCGCCCGGCCGTATCGCCAGCGAGTACCCAGGGGTGGCTGAATCGCATGCCCGAGGGGGGAGAAGAACCAGCGTGTCCAAAATCGATCCCGAGCATGAAGACGGGCCAAATAAGGCCCCCGAAAAAGCAGTTGGGTGGCAAGCCTGGTATCGCCGGCGCAGGGCTTGGGGCGGACTTGCCGCACTGCTGGCCGTTGCGGTGGCGGTGCCGGTTGTCCTGAACCAGGACGAGACCCGTAAGCCGGTTCAGGCCAAGCCCGCGAAGGCGAAGGGCCCGGTCAGCGCGGCCGAGGGCCGGCGGCTGGCGCGGGAGACGGGGAAGGAGGTCGAGGTCACGGCTGAGGCGTCCGCGTACACGAGCACCTGGGCGCAGCCTGGTGGCACGTTCAAGCTGAGGGTGTCGAGCCTGGCGAACCGGGCGAAGGTCGGCAGTGAGTGGAAGCCGATCGACACGACCCTTCAGCGGGTCGATGGTGGTTTCGCGCCGAAGGCAGTCAATGGCAAGGTCGTCTTCAGCGCGGGCACCAAGGCGTCGGGGGACGGAAGCCGGGCGTCACGCGGTGCGTCGCGTGTGGCGCTCGTGCAGCCCGCGGTAGCGAAGGCCGACACCCCGCAGCCGGCCTGGACCGAGCTGGTCCGTCTGAATCTCGACGGTCATGATCTAGCCGTTGCGTGGCCCGGTCCGCTGCCCGAGCCGGTCATCTCCGGCTCCCGGGCCCTGTACGAGAACGTCCGCCCGGGCATCGACCTGGTGCTGACGGCCCAGGACGGCGGCTACACCCACGTCCTGGTCGTCAAGGACAAGCAGGCCGCGGCCGACCCTCTGCTCGGCCAGCTGAACTACCGTCTCTTCTCCCCGGACCTGACTTTCCACCTCGACGAGGCCTCGCATTCGGTCAGCGCCCAGGACGCCCAGGGCGAGGAGGTAGCAGGCTCGCCGACCCCCTTCATGTGGGACTCTGCCGGGAAGGTGGCGGTCACCGAGGGCGAGGCCGTCCCGGCTCCGGCCCCTGAGGCCAAGGCCCACCCCACTCTGGCCCTGTCCGGGCTGAACGGTGCGGAGGGCAACCACGCGGTGTCCGCCGGCGCCGCCCTCAGCGGCGAGAACGTCCTGACGGTGACCCCGAACACCAAGCTGCTGAACGACGCCGACACTGTCTACCCGGTCTTCATCGACCCCTCCTTCAAGGGCCACAAGCAGAACTGGACCACCTTCTACAAGACCGAGGGATCCTCCAGTTTCTGGAACGGGCAGAACTACAACAGCGGCAGCGGCACCCCCGAGGCCCGTGTCGGCTACGAGTCCACCTCGGGCGGCACCTCGCGTGCCGCGTTCATCTTCGACTTCGGCAGCGAGCTCTACGGCTCTCAGATCCGCTCCGCGAACCTGCGGATGCTGCAGACCTACTCCTGGGGCTGCACCGCGAGAGCGTTCGACGTCTACCACACGCCGCTGATCACCAGCTCCAGCACGTGGAACAACACCGACAATGCCGGGTTCTGGGGCAACCGCATCGCCGGGGCTTCCACCGGCTTCGGCTACAACAGCTCCTGCCCCGATGCGTGGGTGGGCATCGACATCAAGTCGAAGGTCGAGGAGGGCGCCCGTGGCGCCTGGCAGAACCTCACGCTCGGCCTGCGTTCCCCGAACGAGAGCGACGCGAACTTCTGGAAGAAGTTCCAGGCCAATGGTGAGAGCGCCCCGTACATCGAGGTCGAGTACAACAAGGCCCCCGACGAGCCCACCCAGGCCGGCATGGACACCGTCCCCGGCGGCGTCTGTGTGACGGACGCGCCGTTCAACAAGGTCGGAAAGTCCGACGTCATGTTCGAGGTCCAGGGCCACGACGGCGACGGCAACCTCAAGCAGATCCAGTTCAAGGTCTGGCGCACCTCCGATAACCAGGTCGTCTTCGACCAGTGGATCTGGCCCGACAGCTACGGCGTCGCTCGCACCACCATCCCCTGGGAGTCGTTCGCCGCGAACACCTCCTACTCGTGGACGGCGACCGCCGGCGACTGGGACGGATCAACCTCGGCCGCCGGCCCGGCCGGTACGGACAAGCCGTGCACGTTCACGATCGACCACACCCAGCCCACCGCCCCCACCATCCGCTCCGACGACTTCCCCGCCCCCGGCCCGGACGGCGCGGAGTGGAGCAAGAACACCCTCGGGCCCGGCAAGATCACCGTGATCGCGGGCGGTACGAACCCGGCGGACATCCGCGAATTCCAGTGGTCGCTGAACCACCCCGTCTACGACCAGAAGACGGTCCCGGCCGCCGGCCAGGACACCGTCACCGTCGACGTCAACCCCGACAACGCCGGACCGAACCTGTTCTACGTCCGGATCGTCACCAAGTCCGGGAACGTCTCCAACCCGTTCATCTACACCTTCTACGTCCGCCCCCGCCCCGGCCTCGACGGCCCCGGCGACGTCACCGGCGACGGCAAAGCCGACATACTCGCCGTCGACGGCAACGGCGACCTGCGCGTCTACCCCGCCGACGCCACCGGCGACGTCGACGCGTGGATGCCCGCCGCCACCGACAACGGCAAGCCCGCACCCGCCGGCTACTTCAAGAACGCGCTGATCGCGCACTCCAGCGACTGGTACCCCGGCGACGGCATCACCGACCTCATCGCCCGCATGCCCGACGGCAGGCTCTACGTCTACCAGGGCGACGGCAACGGCCGCTTCGACATCAGCCGCCGCACCGAAATCCTCCTCCCCGCCGGCGCACCCGACCCCGCCACGCTCTCCCAGATCGTGGCCGTCCCAGACGTCAACGGCGACGGCTTCGAGGACATCTTCGCCACGGCGGGGGACACCTTCTGGGCCCTGACCGGCTACAGCGGCGCCTCCATCACCGAAGCCCGCCAGCTGTCGGCCACCAGCTGGACCAAGCGCGACATCATCAACATCCGCGACGTCACCGGCGACGGCGTCCCCGACCTCGTCTACCGCGACGACTCCACCCCCGACCGCGGCCTCGCCCTGCGACGCGGCAAGCCCGGCACGAACGGCGGCGTCGACATCAACTCCCTCGCCCTCGCCGTCAACTCCGCCGACGGCAAGGACCTCACCTACGGCACCACCGGATGGGACAGCACCACCTGGCCCCTCCTCCGAGGCACCCCCGACGTCAACGGAGACGGAATCCCCGACCTCTACCTCACCCGCAACGACGGCACCCTCCACCTCTACTACGGAGGTCGCACCGCCATCGGCAACGGTTGGCGCGTCGAGGAAGACGACTGGGCCACCGCGCGTACTCTCGGATGACCCCACGCGGGCGCCCGGCCGGACTCCCGGCCGGGCGCCCGCAGGCAGCGCACCTTCTGGCACCGAGACCACCAGGCCCCCACGTGGCGGGCTGGCGAACGGTGCCGCTGGCCACTCGCCCTGAAGCGGATGTGGCCCATGCGGGCGAGGGAGCGATCGCCGGTTTCCGGCGACCCGCTCCCATCCTGGCCGCTCCCTCACCTCCTCGCCCAGAATTCACAGGCGAGACCGGGTTCGGCCGCAGGAGGCCCTGTCGGCCGTTGACAGCGTGCGCAAGCCGTTGTCGGCGCGCCGTTGCCCGGCAGGCAAGCCCCTCGCATCCTGACGATCAACCACGACCACGACGACAAGAACGAAGGAAACCCGCCCATGAAGCAGATCCCCGACCTCGGAAAGAACACGCTCGACAAGCCCGACCCGTGGGCCAGGTTCCGGGGGCTCACCTGGTGGCAGCTGGTGCTTTCGATCGCGCCGATCCTTCTGCTGCCGATCGGCGGAGCCATAGGCGGCGCCTTCGGGGCAGCGGGCCTCTTCGCGAACCTCTCCCTCGCCCGCAAGCACTTCCGGACGCCGTTCAAGGCCTTGGCGATGCTGGGCGTGGCACTCGGCTCATACCTGGGATACGTCCTCGTCGCGGGTCTCCTCTACAACCTGGTCAAAGGCTGACCATTCTCCTGCGGCCGGAGCACCGCTCCGGCCCCGCCCGTACGGACCGGCGTCGGCGGGGGAGTAACGCAGCCGCGCGAGTCGGCGGGTCCTCCCGCACACCTGGGAAGGCATATCTGCATGAGAGCCGCACACATCCGTCCCCTACTGGTGACGGTCGTTCTGCTGGGGCTGACCGCGACGGCCTGCGGAGATCAGACGAACGCCGCGCAGCGGGAGCGCCGCCACCCGTACGCCGCCATCGAGGACCTGCCCGAGGCCCTGGCGCCGGACGGAACCACGATCGTCGTGGGGGACCCGCGACGGATGCCCGTTCACATCTATGAGGACATGCGGTGCCCGGTGTGCAGGGAGGTCGAGGTGACGGGTGCGGGCCCCTCACTGCTGGAGATGACGCTGGGCAGGGAAGTGCATACCGAGTACACCCTGTCCTCGGCCCTGGACGGCCGCCCGGGCGGCGCCGGCTCGAAGAGGGCCGCCAACGCCCTGCGTGCCGCGCTGGAGCAGGGCAAGTTCGCCGAGTACCGAGCCGTTCTCCTCCGCACCCGACCGGAGGACAGCGGCGACGGCTTCACTGACACGCTCCTGCTCGACGCGGCCTCACACGTGGACGGCCTCCGCGGGCCGGCATTCGACTCCGCGGTCAAGGAGATGAAGTACGCGGACTTCGTGGAGGAATCCCAGAAGGCGTATGAGGCCGCCGGCGCACCCGTGCTCCCCGCCGTCGACATCAACGGCAAGCGCCTGCCAGACGAGCAGTCCGACGTCCTGCTCACCGAGGACGTGCTCCCGGTCTTGATAGCCGGCTACCGCTGACGTCCCGACCCGGTTCGGAGGAAGACGGTCAAGCCCAGCGGATCTTCTGCTAACCCGGAACCGAGGCGCTTCGCCAGCGGGCTCGGCTCCACCCCCATGGGGGAGCAGAACCTGGCTCCGGCCTTGCAACCCCTAACGAAATGATCTCCGGGCTGGTTGGATGGGCCTCCGAGTGCTGATCGGGGGGTGCCGGGTGGCTCGGTGGAAGCCGTGGGAAGTCGATGATGAGTTCTGGGCGGTGATTGAGCCGCTCCTGCCGAGGGTGGAGCGTCGGGCCCGTCATCCGGGGCGGAAGCGGCATCCGGACCGGCTGGTGTTCCAGGGCATCCTGTTCGTGCTGCACACCGGGATCGCCTGGGAACACCTCCCGCAGGAACTGGGCTTCGGGTCGGGCATGACCTGCTGGCGCCGCCTGGCGGAGTGGACCGAAGCCGGAGTCTGGCCGCGGCTGCACGAGACTCTCCTCGCGCGTCTGCGTGGAGCGGACGCTCTGGACTTCTCCCGAGCCGTGGTCGGGCTCACACATACAGGCGTTAAAGGGGCTCCAAGACAGGACGAAGCCCTGTTGACCGGGGCAGAAACGGCAGCAATCACCACCTGATCACCGATGCCACGGGCATTCCGCTTGCGGCCACACTGACCGGGGGTAATCGCAACGATGTTACGCAGTTCATTCCCCTCCTGCAGGCCATCCCGCCGGTCCGGGGCAAACGCGGCCGCCCCCGCCGGCGGCCTGACACCGTGCTCGGCGACCGCGGCTACAACCACGACAAGTACCGGCGACTCGCCTGGGCCCTGGGCGTCAAACCCGTCATCGCCCGACGCGGAGTCCCCCACGGATCAGGCCTCGGCACCGACCGTTGGGTCGTCGAGCGGACCTTCGCCCACCTGCACTGGTTCCGCCGACTGCGAATCCGCGGGGAAGTACGCGACGACATCCACGGAGCGTTCCTCAGGCTCGCCCGTGAGGAGCCAGCCGCGAGCGTGCTTCCCATGGGCCAGGGCCTCATGGCCCCGCAGCTCAATGTGGACAACGAAGGCAAGTCCACGGACGACTTCGTGCTCCGTACCGGCATCAACCTCCCGATGGGAGATGCCGCTGCCTGGCGCCCGCTGTCCGAACGGTCTATCGACGCCCTTGCCCAGGCCCTGAACGTCTCTGCCCTCCCTGGCACACTGCACAACCTAGGCCATGCGGCGCTCGATCAGTCCATGGGCTTCCGCCCGCTCGGACACAACCGGGCTCGGACAGCCCGGCTGGTCTGGCAGGCCGTCGGCCGCACGGCCGTGAAGCACCCCGTCGAGGCCATCGTGACGGTCACCCTCCCCCAGATCTACGGTCCTGGTTCCGCTGCCCCAGTCGCGAACATCACCGTCGACGTCGTCTCCCGGATCTGCCGGTAGTCCAGCAGCATGGGCAGCATGTCCTGGGAGCACCGCTACCCGCTGCCGGACCTGGTGATTCTGTGCGACGGCCTGCTGAAGGCCCTCGTCGACCCCAGGATCGTCGAGGAATCGCCCGGATGACGGACATCGACACCGCCCTCGTGGCGCAGCCGCGTGAGCTCCACCTCATCGCCGACCAGCCTGTAGTCGACCTCCTGCCCAGCGCCGACCTCCAGGAAATCCCGGGGGCCGGCACGTCGTTGGAAGGCACCTTCCATGCCAACCCCGCACTGGATCTGCGCATCACCGCAGAGCGCCAGGAGCAGGTGGATGACTGGCTCCGTCAGCTCGGTCTGGACGCCGGCTTGTCCGGCATGGAGGCGCTCGTGGAGCGCTACCGGGCCACCACCACGCCGCCGGTGTGGTCGTCGGTAGATATGTCTGTGGCCCCGAACCGTGTCCTGTCGCGGTTCGGGGCGCTGGCCCTTTGGACAGACGTTATAGCTCGACGTCGAGGCGCTCCACGTCGGTGAACTCCACGCCCAGACCGTGCGCGCGGCTGTTGTTGGCGCGGACGTACATCTGGGCGAGGCCGTCGGCGGCGATCTGCCGGAGCTGGTCCTCGGTGGCACCCTGTTCCCGCGCGGTGAACAGCCGGTCGGCGAAGGTGGGCGGCAAGGCCTGGGTGATGTCGCGGATCCGGGCGTCGTCAGTCGTGCCCGAGGCCGCGGTGAACCCGAACCGGGCGCGGGTGGAGACGACCAGGCCGTCCGCAGAGGCCGCCTTCTTCAGCGCCTTCGCGCGCACCTGAGGCTGCCAGCGTCACTCCGGCAGGTCCTCGGCGACGGTAGATGGCCGAGTGTTCTGGAGCTGGCCAAACTCGAAGCGCCAGGCGAAGGTCAAGGCAGTGAGGCCGAAGGCGAAGAGGGTCGGCCACAGGACCCACTGCAGGGGCCAGTCCGCAGGCCAGGTCCGATCAATCATGAAGGCAGTCAAGGTCGTCAGCCCGATCGCGAAGAGCGGCACGATCCAGGCGAACGAAACCGTGCCGAGTTGACGGCCCCCGAAAATGCTCGCGACGGTCAGGTGCATGAACACGTTCATGGGGACGAACAACCAGAGGACCCACCCGTCGTCCCCGATGCCGGACTTGAGTGCGGCAGCGGCTGCAACGGCGCCGACCAGCGTCAGGTGGCCAAGGCCAAGGACGCCGACGACGTACCGGGTGAGCCAGCCCACCTGTGGTTTCACCAGGACGAGATGGGAGCCGGGGGTAGGCGCGGTTGAGCCTGGCTCGGCCGACGGTTCTGGGGGACCGGGCTCCTGGGCGACAGGCGCGCCAATCAGCTCCCCTACGTCGTCCCTACCGGCGGCTGTCCGCTCCTGGGCTTCGCTGATGAGACTGCTGGCCCACTGGTAGGTGTCAGGGTCGGCGTCTGGGTCCGTGGCGCGGTCGGCGACGGCGTATTGGAGACCGGCGAGCCACTGGCGGGCGTGGTCGGTGGCGAGTTCGACGGTGACGGTCTGCACGGCGAGGCGCAGCAGGCGTTCGGGGTCGGCGGCGACGGCCCGATGGGCGCCGGCGGCGAGGCCGGGCTGGTCCTGGGCGGTGCGGGCGACGGTGCTGAGGGTCTGGTGGCGCTGCTGGGGGGCGAGGGAGTCGTGCTGCAGGAAGGTTTCAATGAACTCCTCGCCACTGTCCGTCTCGACTTCGGCGAGCCAGGCGGCGGCCAGCGGTTCGCCGACGGCGCCCCAGTGGGCTCCGTCGGTGGCCGGGTAGGCAGCGGTCAGGACGTCGTCGAGTGCGGCCAGCTGGCGGGCGTCGGGAGGGGCGGTGATGCCGTAGCCGCGGTGATGGACGTCGAAGCCGGCCCGGACGGCGGCCCGGCCGTCCTGTGCGGTGCGCGCTCCGGCGAGGAACTGGGCGGTGACCAGGGTGCGGAGCAGCTTGTCGTCGACGGTGCCGTCGGGCAGGCGGGCTTCGGCGACGCGCCGTACGTACTCCACCTCGTTCGCGAGCAGGACCTCCATGGGGTGGTCCTTCAGGGCGAACTCGGGATTGGCGTGGGCCAGGACATCGGCGAGCGCGGCGATGTGGTGGTAGATCACCGGCTGGCGCCCGGCGTGCTCGATGCCGGCGCCGTAGAGGCGCGGCGCGTCAGCGACGATGCTGTCCGGCCAGGTGTCGTCGCCGTGTCCGGCCTGCTGGAGCAGCCGGATGCGGCGGGCGAAGGCCACCTTCGCCTCTACGTAGATATCTTCCGGGCTGTGGCCGTCCAGCGCGTCGTCGGGCGTCAGGGTGAACGCGTGCCCGGCCGGCCCGACGTTCCGGGTGCGCAAATGGCGGCGCAGCGCCGGCCACCAGGTGTCGTGTCCGCGGGCCAGGAGCAGGACCCGCACTGCGGCACCGTCGTGGGAATCGGTCAAAACGGCCATGAGGTCGCGGATCTGGGGGAGGCGGGTTTCTGCGAGGTCGACGGCCAGAAGCAGCGGGTAGCTGGCTGTGGCGAGAACCTGGTAGTCGGTGTGGGTGGGGTGTTCGGCGAGGAAGCCTCCGCTCCACGGCCTCTGGCTGCCGGTGCCTGTGGTGAGCCGGTCCAGGACCTCGGTGAGGAGGCGGGATTTGCCCGTGCCTCCAAGTCCGGTCACGGCGGCGACGTCGATGCGGTCCGGGCCTTTGCACCACTGCTCGATGCGCTCGACGAGTTCGCCCACGCCGGTGAGGTCGGTGACCTGGGAGCGCGGATCGAGCAGGTAGGTGGAGGACAGCCTCGGGTCGGGAGCGTTGTCCATCAGCGGCCGCAGGTCGGCGGGCTGCAGACGCGGGGACATGCCGGTGTGCGCGGCGACCACGCGGGTGAAGCCGTCGGCGGCCAGCAGGTGCGAGAGCGGCAGCACCATGATGATCCGGTCCCACTGGCGGTCGACCAGGCGGGCGAGTCCGATCAGTACGCCGTTGCAGAAGACGCCGGCCCCTGACAGCCCCTGCCAGTTCTTCACATCGGTCGGCACGGGACCGTCGACCTCCAGCCCGTACAGCTTCGAGCGGGATCCGGTGTGCGGGGCGATGGCGCCCTCCACCGTCTTCAAGTCGTCAACGTACCGCTCGGAACGCACCAAGGCCCGGCGGCGCATCGCCTTGGGGAAGCCCGTCATTGAGCACACGGGGCGCTGTCCCGGGGAGTCGCAGACCAGTTCGCCCCAGCGCACGATGCCCGTGCCGACTCCGACCAGAGCACGGTCGGCCTTCAGCAGCACCGCGTCCAGCTCGGGGCTCTCCCACACCACCGCTGCTTCGGTGAAGCCGGTGCTTGCCGTGTCCCGGACCGCGACGACACTGCCGCCTCCGGGCAGGGCCACGTGATGGGCGGTGAGCACCAGGCCGGGCGCGATCAGGCAGCCGGTCCCGTACGAGCCCTTATCCTGGTTGCTGACTTCGACGGTCCGCAAAACCGCTCCCCCCGCCATCGCGTGGCCCCCTTCTACCGCAGGCCGTCCACGGGCCCGCCGCGGCCTCCGCCCATGTCGCCGATCAGTAGATCACCGCCCTCACCGTCCGGAGCGACCGCCAGAGTGACCGTCATCCGGTGCGTGGCCGTCTTCGCCCTCTCACCTTTCGCGTCGGCGGAGACCACGAACGCCTTCACCCCGCCGCCGGCCGACGCGGTGTGCCGAAGCTCGATCCCCAGATCCAGCACGATCTCCTTGACGGTGAACCGGACCGGCGACCCGTCCCCGTCCTGCTGCGCGGCCGTCAACCCCCCGCGCACCGCCTTGATCGCCTCGGACAGTTCGGTGGGCTCTAACTCCATGGTTTCCCCTTGATCGGTTCGGTGCGAAGAGCAAGTCTGCCGGGCTGCGCCCAGCGGTGGAAGGCCATCGGCAACCTTCCCAGCGCGGGCTACGAGGCGGCGGTCGATGCAGCGCGCTGGAGTGGCGCCGACGGTGGCAGCGGCAGATGGAACAGCCGCAGGCCAGGCCCTCCCCTCCAGCCAGCCGCCGACATGACAGGGTCCCCGCCGAGTCGGCTTGAAGAAGTGCTGAGTAGATGGCCGGAACCTCTACTGCGCGTCAAGGTCGGTGATGGGATGGTCGCTCTTCGTGACCAACTTGAGGGGGGCTCGTGGCTAGCACACCGCGGCGCAGCTATAGCAACGCAACGATCGCAGGACTGATGACGCTCGCCCGAGGAGGGTGCTACTGGCCCGACTGTGGCGTGCCAACCATTCGAATGGTCAACGGTGCACCCCGTCTGAACTTGGAGATCGCGCATGTCCGAGCGTTCGAGGAAGGAGGTAAGCGCTACGACTCAGACTGGTCAGTCGGCGAGCGCAACAGCTTCGCCAACCTCATCCTGCTCTGCCACCCACATCACTCCGAGATCGACGGAACGAACAGCGACCAGTACCCGGTGGAGCTGCTGGAGCGCTGGAAACACGAGCGTGAAGCCGATGGACTCAGTGCTCTGGCAGGGTTGAGTAACCTGACCGAAGATCGACTCGGCGAGATGATCAGTGGAGCGCAAACAGCACTGGTCACCCGCCTTGAGCCGGCCTTGGACGAATTTGCGAAGACAGCTCCCGAGCTCGCGGCGTTGCTGAAGGTCACCGTCAAAGAGCTTGCCAACCCTCGCGTCCATGGGTTCGGGCTCTCCGCAGACGAGATCAACTCGCTGAGTCGCTCCTCTGGCCAACTCGCTCACCTTCAGGACACTGCCTTCCTGCTCGTTGACGCGTCGCAGAAGCTGGCACATCTACAGGACACGGCGAGCACGCTGGCCGACGCCGCCAGCGACCTCGTAGGGCTGTCTGACGACGCGTCGACGTTGCATCAGGCCGCAGCCAAGGCCGAGCGAACAGCAAACCGGCTGATGGACAGCCTCGGGGGTCTTCCCGACAGCACTCGGCTCCTTCAAGTAGCTGCAGACAAAGCTGCACGAGCCGCGGAAAGAATGGGAAACGGCTACTGAGAGGTCGTTTTCACCCGCATTGCCCATATTTAAGGTGATTCTCGAGGCGTGCGATCGCGGTGCGGTAGTGACCACTGGTGTAGTTGTTGCCTGTGGGCCGGGTGGGGTAGCGGGTGGGGCAGGATGGCTCTTGTCTCTGTTTCATCCCAGGATGTCCGGCCATGGCCGCCTGTGTGCTTCCGGCGCCGTGGCTGTGCGCCTGGGCGCACTCGGTCTCCGGCGGTACGCCAGAGGCATGGCGAAGCGACGTCCGTATCCGAGTGATCTGTCCGATGCCCGCTGGGAGTTGATCGAGCCGGTCCTGGCCGCCTGGCGTCTCGAGCGCCGCAGGAAGGCGCTGGGCTTCGGTCGGCCGCCCGAGCATGACCTGCGCGACATCATGGACGCGATCTTGTATGTCGACCGCACCGGGGTCCAGTGGCGCTACCTCCCGCACGACTTCCCGCCCTGGAACACCGTCTACGGCTACTTCGCCAAATGGGCGGACGAGGGCGTGTTCGCAGAGCTCAACGGCCTGCTCAGAAGCCGTTGTCTTTCCGAGAGTGATGGGTGCGTTTCTGCTGGTCAGGCGTGGGGTGGGGCTTCCGGTGGCAGGGACGAGATGTTGTGTCGTCT
>NZ_JBFBDP010000069.1:0-21068 GCF_040701585.1 Streptomyces sp. NPDC093801
GGTCCGGCTCAGGGCCTCCAGCTCGGGGTGGAGCGCGCCCGCGCCGTACGCCCCCCGGCGGTCGATGGCCGTACGGAGCTGGTTCCACACCTGGAGCGCGTCCACCGGCCAGTCCGAACCGCCCGTCAGCCGGGCCCCGGCCCGCTCCAGGCTGCGCGCCGGGTACATCCGGCGGTGCCGCTCCGGACCGATGTACGGGAGCAGCGCCTCCATCGTCCAGGTGTCGGCGGTGGCCCACTGGAGCTGCATGCAGGCCGCCACCCCGAGCATCGCGAACCGCCGCAGGTCGGCCGGGTCCACCAGCTGGAGGTGGGCGATCGTGTTGCGGAGGTCGAGCCTGCCGGTGACCCGGCGCGCGGCCTCGTACCCGTCCAGGGCGGTGCGCACCGCCCGGTCGCCCAGGCCGTGGGCGTGCATCTGCCAGCCGGCCGCGTTGAACGCGGCGGTCAGCCGCCCGTAGTCGGCGGCCGAGGTGTACAGCTCGCCCCGGTTCGCCGTGGGGCGGCCCTGGCCGTCGAGGTACGGATCCAGCAGTGCCGCCGTCTGCGCGGGGTACTCGATGACCCCGTCCAGGAACACCTTCACGGTGCCGAAGCGCAGCCCGGGCACACCGCGGAACTCCCGCTCCAGCCCCAGCGCGTAGGCCTTCGAGGCCGCCGGGTCCTTCGTCTGCTCCACGTCCAGCCGGATCGCCGGCACGATCCGCTGCGGGAGCCGCCCGGCCGCCGAGAGGGCCTGGTAGAGCTCCAGTTCGTGCCGTCCGACCAGGGCGTCCATCATCGTCGTCACCCCGGATGCCGCGGCCTGGGCCAGCACCTTGGCGCAGGCCTCGACCAGCTCGGCCCGGGTGGGCTCGGGGACGTGCCGCTTCACCAGGTCCTGCGCGTCGTCCTTCAGCACGCCCGTCGGCTGCCCGTCCGCGCCCTTGACGATCCTGCCGCCCGCAGGGTCGGGGGTGGCGGCCGTGATGCCCGCGATGTCCAGCGCCCGCCCGCTCGCCCAGAGGTTGTGCCCGTCGCCGCCGACCAGGACCACCGGACGGCGGGTCGGCAGCGCGTCCAGCAGCGCGTGGTGCGGGAGGGTGCCGGAGGGCAGCAGCCCGACCGGGTTCCAGTCCTCCACCACCAGCCAGGTGTCGGGCTCCGCCCCGGCGCCGCCGGTGTCCGCGAGGAATCCCGTGAGGATCTCCGTCAGCTCGTCGGCCGTGGTCTCGGCCCCTTCCAGCGAGGGCCGCAGCGACCGGTCGCCCGCGCCCAGCGGGTGGACGTGCCCGTCGTGGATCCCGCTCATCAGGGTGGCGCCGCGCCCGTCGACCACCTCGGTGTCCCGGCCCGCCAGCCGGCGTACCTCCGCGTCGGAGCCGGCGGCCAGGATCCGGCCGTCGCGGCCGACCGCCACGGCCGTCACCGGCGCGCCGCCGGACGTGCCCGTGAACACCCGCGCGCCGTGCACCACCAGGGCGGCCGGTCCGCGCGCCGGGGCCGCCGAGGCGCTGCCGGCCGCGGGGCCCAGCAGGCCCGCCGCGCCGGCGGCCCCGGCCGCCGCGAGGAGCCCGCGCCGGGAAACAGAAGACGTCATGACCACTCCAAACCGTTGGCTGTGGCCAGGACACTGGGTGATTAACCCCTTAACCAGAACCCGCCCGCCGCGACGGATTCCGCATACCCCGCCGGGCGCGGTATCCGTACGATGGCCCGCGTGCCGCCCGGACCGACCCTCGCCGACATCGCCCGCGCCGCGGAGGTGTCCACCGCCACGGTCTCGCACGCCCTCAACGGCACCGGCCGGCTCGCCGAGGGCACCCGGCGCCGGGTCCGCGAGATCGCCACCGGCCTGGGGTACGGCGCCCCGCGCGCACCCCGCACCCGCACCCTGGGCCTGGCCGTCACCACCTTCGCCGGGGCGCCCTGGAACTTCGTGGCCGTCGCCTACTTCTCCCGCTGGCTGACCGCCGCCACCTCCGCCGCCCACGCCCGCGGCTACGCCCTGACCACCCTGCCCGCCGACCGGGGCGCCGCAGCCGCCTGGCACCACCTCGCGGTGGACGGGATGCTGCTGCTCGACAGCCCGTACGACGACCCGGTGCTGCGCGCCCTGCGGGCCCGGGGCATCCCGCTGGTCTTCGACGGGCGCCCCGCCGACCCCCGTCCGGGCGACGTCTGGGTGGACAACGACCACACCGCGACCACCCACGAGGTGCTCGACCACCTCGCCGACGCCGGGGCGCGCCGCATCGCGCTGCACACCGGCTTCGGCGACGAGCACTACACCCGGGCCGTCACCGAGGCGTACGGCCGCTGGTGCGCACGCCGCGGCCGCACCCCGCTGCCGATCCGGTTCGACCCGCACGACGGGCCCGGCCACGCCTTCGACGGGGCCTTCGCCGGGGGCGCGGCCGACGCCGTCTACTCCCTCTACGACCCCGGCGGCCGCCAGGCGCTGGCCGCCGCGGCCCGGCACGGCCTGTCGGTGCCGGGCGACCTGCTGCTGGTCTGCGCGAGCGAGGACCCGGCGTACACGGACTGCCTGCCGCCGGTCACCACGGTCACCCTCCACCCGGAGGCGCTCGCCGAGGCGGCGGTGGCGGCCCTGGTGGCCCTGCTGGAGGGCGGCGCCCCCCTCGCCCCGGACGGGCTCACGGTCCCCGCGACCCTGCTCCACCGGACCTCCTCCGTCCGTTGAGCGCGTCGTGACCAGATGTGCGGCAGCAGTGGACGGCGGGTGAGGGGCGGTACGACGTGCCGAGACGGACACGGAGGCGTGCTGACCCGAGGCGCGGCCATGTACTAGAGTTATCTCGACATCGAGATATCTGCCGAAGGCGCACCGCAGCCGCCCCCGTGGGTAAGGGTTACCTAACTTAGCCTTACCTTAGCGGATTGGCCACAGGGCGTGGCGGCAGGATGCGGTCATACGCGCGAAATCATGCATGAAGGAGACTGTCGTGTCGGCGAACAGCTTCGACGCCCGCAGCACGCTGCAGGTGGGCGACGAGTCGTACGAGATCTTCCGGCTGGACAAGGTCGAGGGCGCCGCGCGCCTTCCCTACAGCCTGAAGGTCCTGCTGGAGAACCTGCTCCGTACCGAGGACGGCGCGAACATCACCGCCGACCACATCCGGGCGCTCGGCGGCTGGGACTCCCAGGCGCAGCCCAGCCAGGAGATCCAGTTCACGCCGGCCCGCGTGATCATGCAGGACTTCACCGGCGTCCCCTGCGTCGTGGACCTCGCCACCATGCGTGAGGCCGTCAAGGAGCTCGGCGGCGACCCGTCCAAGGTCAACCCGCTCTCCCCGGCCGAGCTGGTCATCGACCACTCGGTCATCGCCGACAAGTTCGGCACCAAGGACGCGTTCTCCCAGAACGTGGAGCTGGAGTACGGCCGCAACAAGGAGCGCTACCAGTTCCTGCGCTGGGGCCAGACCGCCTTCGACGACTTCAAGGTCGTCCCCCCGGGCACCGGCATCGTCCACCAGGTCAACATCGAGCACCTGGCCCGCACGGTCATGGTCCGTAACGGCCAGGCCTACCCGGACACCCTCGTCGGCACCGACTCGCACACCACCATGGTCAACGGCCTCGGTGTGCTCGGCTGGGGCGTCGGCGGCATCGAGGCCGAGGCCGCCATGCTCGGCCAGCCGGTCTCCATGCTGATCCCGCGCGTCGTCGGCTTCAAGCTGACCGGCGAGCTGCCGACCGGCACCACCGCCACCGACCTGGTGCTCACCATCACCGAGATGCTGCGCAAGCACGGCGTCGTCGGCAAGTTCGTCGAGTTCTACGGTGAGGGCGTCGCCGCCACCTCCCTCGCGAACCGCGCCACCATCGGCAACATGTCGCCGGAGTTCGGCTCCACCGCCGCGATCTTCCCGATCGACGACGAGACCCTGAAGTACCTGCGCCTGACGGGCCGCGACGCCCAGCAGGTCGCGCTGGTCGAGGCGTACGCCAAGGAGCAGGGCCTCTGGCTGGACCCGAAGGCCGAGCCCGACTTCTCCGAGAAGCTCGAGCTGGACCTCTCCACGGTCGTCCCGTCCATCGCCGGCCCGAAGCGCCCGCAGGACCGCATCGTCCTGGCCAACGCCGCGCAGCAGTTCGCCGTGGACGTCCTGAACTACGTCGACGACGCCGACGAGGCGGGCAAGGAGTCCTTCCCGGCCTCCGACGCCCCGGCCGCCACCAACGGCGTCCCGACCCGTCCGACCCAGGTCACCCTGGCCGACGGCACCTCCTTCGAGATCGACCACGGCGCCGTCACCGTCGCCGCGATCACCTCCTGCACCAACACCTCGAACCCCTACGTCATGGTCGCCGCGGCGCTCGTGGCCAAGAAGGCGGTCGAGAAGGGCCTGACCCGCAAGCCGTGGGTCAAGACCACCCTGGCCCCGGGCTCGAAGGTCGTCACCGACTACTTCGACAAGGCCGGCCTGACCCCGTACCTCGACAAGATGGGCTTCAACCTCGTCGGGTACGGCTGCACCACCTGCATCGGCAACTCCGGTCCGCTGGACGAGGAGATCTCGAAGGCGATCAACGAGCACGACCTCGCGGTCACCTCGGTCCTCTCGGGCAACCGCAACTTCGAGGGCCGCATCAACCCCGACGTCAAGATGAACTACCTGGCGTCCCCGCCGCTGGTCGTCGCGTACGCCATCGCGGGCTCGATGAAGGTGGACATCACCTCCGAGGCCATCGGCACGGACACCGAGGGCAACCCGGTCTTCCTCAAGGACATCTGGCCCTCCGAGGCCGAGGTCAACGACGTCGTGGCCAACGCCATCGGCGAGGACATGTTCTCGAAGTCCTACGAGGACGTCTTCGCGGGCGACGCCCAGTGGCAGGCGCTGCCGATCCCGACCGGCAACACCTTCGAGTGGGACGCCGAGTCCACCTACGTCCGCAAGCCCCCCTACTTCGAGGGCATGACGATGGAGACCACCCCGGTCTCCGACATCGCCGGCGCCCGCGTGCTGGCGAAGCTGGGCGACTCGGTCACCACCGACCACATCTCCCCGGCGGGTGCGATCAAGGCCGACACCCCGGCCGGCAAGTACCTCACGGAGCACGGCGTCGAGCGCCGCGACTTCAACTCGTACGGTTCCCGCCGCGGCAACCACGAGGTCATGATCCGCGGTACCTTCGCCAACATCCGCCTGCGCAACCAGATCGCGCCGGGCACCGAGGGCGGCTTCACCCGCGACTTCACCGTCGAGGGCGCGCCGGTCGCGTTCATCTACGACGCCTCGCAGAACTACCAGGCCGCCGGCATCCCGCTGGTCATCCTGGCGGGCAAGGAGTACGGCTCGGGCTCGTCCCGCGACTGGGCCGCCAAGGGCACCGCGCTGCTCGGCGTCAAGGCCGTCATCGCCGAGTCCTACGAGCGCATCCACCGCTCCAACCTGATCGGCATGGGCGTCCTCCCGCTCCAGTTCCCCGAGGGCGCCACCGCGGCCTCCCTGGGCCTCACCGGCGAGGAGACCTTCTCCTTCACCGGTGTGGAGCAGCTGAACGAGGGCACCACCCCGCGCACGGTCAAGGTCACCACCGACACCGGTGTCTCCTTCGACGCGGTCGTCCGCATCGACACGCCGGGCGAGGCCGACTACTACCGCAACGGCGGCATCATGCAGTACGTCCTCCGCAACCTCATCCGCGGCTAAGGGCGCGCCAGGCGGAGTGATCCGCCGCTTGTCGGCACCATAGGGCCGTACCCCCGTCAAAGGGGGTGCGGCCCTTCCGCTTTTCGGGGCGGAGGAATCAGATGACGGACAGGTCTCAACTCGGAAAAGCCGGGAACGATCCTTGTGCACGATCTTGCTCAGCAAAGCGGGAGTGGACTATACCTGTGCCCCAATCCTGACGAAGGCGAGGACTTGAGCATGGGATCCACCGGTGAGGGCCTCGGCCGCCGTGATCTGATCAAGCGCTCCGCAGCGCTCGGACTGATCGCCGTGCCGACGATGAGCTTCCTGTCCGCCTGCGCCTCCGGCGGTGGGGACACCTCCACGAAGGGGCCCGACAAGGGGCTCGTGTCCAAGGAGAACCCGTTCGGAGTCGCCAAGGGCGGCAAGCTCGACGTGGTCGTCTTCAAGGGCGGGTTCGGCGACGACTACGCGAAGGCCTGGGAGGCCGCCTTCGACAAGAAGTGGGGCACCACCAGCTCCCACCTGGGCACCCAGGAGATCGCCGCCAAGCTCCAGCCCCGCTTCAACGGGGGCAACCCGCCGGACGTCATCGACGACTCCGGCGCCCAGCAGATCAAGGTCGACGTCCTCGCCAAGGCCGGCCAGCTCGCCGACCTCACCGCGGTGCTCGACGCCCCCTCGCTCGACGACCCGGGCAAGAAGGTACGCGACACCCTGATCGCGGGCACCGTCGAACAGGGCACCCAGGGCGGCAGGTTCGTCTCCCTCAACTACGTCTACACCGTCTTCGGCCTCTGGTACTCCGGCAAGCTCTTCCAGGAGAAGGGCTGGACCGAGCCCAAGACCTGGGACGAGTTCCTGGGGATCTGCGCCAAGGCCAAGGAGGCCGGCATCGGCGGCCTGGCCCACCAGGGGAAGTACCCCTACTACATCAATGTCGTGATCATGGACCTGATCGCCAAGAAGGGCGGTCTGGAGGCCATGAAGGCCATCGACAACCTCGCCCCGAACGCCTTCGAGGGCAACCCGGCCGCCCTGGCCGCCGTCGAGGCCGTCTACGAGGTGGTCGAGAAGGGCTACCTGATGCCCGGCACCAACGGCCTCACCCACACGGAGTCGCAGACCGCCTGGAACCAGTACAAGGCCGCCTTCATCCCCTCCGGCTCCTGGCTGGAGAACGAGCAGCTCAAGCAGACCCCGCCGGACTTCGACATGAAGTTCCTGCCGGTCCCGGTCCTCGCCGACAGCAAGCTCCCCTTCACCGCCATCCGGGCGGGCGCGAACGAGCCCTTCATCGTCCCCGAGAAGGCCGCCAACAAGGCAGCCGGCCTGGAGTTCCTGCGCTCCATGCTCTCCCGCGAATGGTCGACCGTCTTCGCCCAGCAGGCCAACTCGCTCACCGTCGTCAAGGACGGGGTGGACCCGGGCGTCAAGCTCCGCCCGGGCACCCAGTCGGCCGTGGCCGCCGTCAAGGCCGCCGGGGCGGACACCTTCAACTACCTCTACCCCGACTGGTACAGCGAAATGGACACCGAGATCCAGAACGCGTCCAATGAGCTGATGGCCCAGCGCATCCAGCCGAAGGAGTGGATCAAGCGGGCCCAGGCCGCGGTGGACAAGGCCGCCAAGGACCCCAACGCCAAGAACAACCACCGCAACTGACCCCACGTCCACCGGCGGCGTCACCAGGGACGGACACCATGAGCCAAGTAGCCCGGAGCAGGGGACGGACCGGCTTCATCGCCGGCTTCCTCGTCCTGCCGCTCGCGCTGTATCTGACCTTCGTCATCTGGCCGTACGTTCAGACGTTCGGTTACTCCTTCACCAACTGGTCGGGCCAGTCGCCGACGTTCGACTTCGTCGGCCTGGAGAACTACTCGGCCCTGATGGAGGACGAGGTCTTCCGCGGCGCCCTGTGGCACAACCTGCTGCTCCTGGTGTTCGTCCCCGTCATCACCATCCTGCTGGCCCTCTTCTTCGCCTTCATGGTGAACGCGGGAGGGCGCAGCGGGGCCGGCGGGGTGCGCGGGGTCCGCGGTTCGGCCTTCTACAAGATCGTCTACTTCTTCCCGCAGGTCCTCTCCCTCGCCATCCTCGCGGTCCTGTTCGGAGCCGTGTACCGCAGCGACGCGGGCGGCCTGCTGAACGGGTTCCTCGCCAAGGCGGGCCTGGTCGACCCGGCCCACCCCGTCGAATGGCTCAACCAGCCCGACCTGGTCCTGTGGTGCCTGCTGCTCGTGGTGGTCTGGCACGGGGTCGGCTTCTACCTGGTCCTCTTCTCGGCGGCCATGCAGTCCGTTCCCAAGGACATCTACGAAGCCGCCCTGCTCGACGGCGCCGGCCGCGCCCAGACCTTCCTGAGGGTCACGCTGCCCCTGCTGTGGGACTCCGTGCAGACCTCGGCGGTCTACCTGGGCATCGCCGCCATGGACATGTTCGTGCTGGTGTCCACCATGACCTCCGGCCAGTTCGGCGGCGGCCCGGACCACCACAGCGAGGTCATGGCGACCGTGCTGATGCGCAACTTCCTCTACTTCGGCAAGAGCGGCTACGCGTGCGCCATGGGCGTCGTGATGCTCGTCCTGACCATGATCCTCTCCGTCGTCACGCTGCGCGCCACCCGCCGCGAGCGCATCGAGTTCTGAGCGGGAGACCCGATGACCACAGTTGTCAAGGCACCCGGCGAGTCCGCCGCCGAACGCTCCCGGGGAGGCGGCCGCCCCGACGGCGGCGGCAGGGCCCGCTCCGACGGCACGGCGCTCAACGTCTTCTCCCACGGCTTCCTCGCCGTCTGGGCGGTGCTGATCGTCCTGCCCCTGGTCTGGCTGGCGCTCGGATCCTTCAAGACCGACTCCCAGATCGGCGCCTCCGCCCTGAGCTGGCCCACCAACTGGCACTTCGACGCCTTCGGCCGGGCCTGGGACAAGGGGATCGGCGGCTACTTCGGCCACACCCTCGTCGTACTGGCCTTCTCCGTCCCGCTGACCATGCTGCTCGGCTCGATGGCCGCGTACGTGCTGGCCCGCTACCCCTTCCGGGGGAACCGGGTCATCTACTACTTCTTCGTCAGCGGGGCCATGTTCCCGGTGTTCCTGGCGCTCGTGCCGCTGTTCTTCATGGTCAAGCGCCTGGACATGCTGAACACGTACCAGGGCCTGATCCTGGTCTACGTCGCCTACTCGATGCCCTTCACCGTCTTCTTCATGCACTCCTTCTTCCGCACCCTGCCGACGGCGGTGCACGAGGCGGCGGTGATCGACGGGGCGTCCGACACCCGGATCTTCTTCCAGGTGATGCTGCCGATGGCCAGGCCCGGCCTGATCAGCGTGGGGATATTCAACGTCCTGGGCCAGTGGAACCAGTACATCCTGCCCTCCGTGCTGATGCAGCCCCAGAGCGGATCCGACCCCGAGCGCTACATGCTCACCCAGGGCCTGATCCAGCTCCAGTACCAGATGGGCTACGAGACGGACCTGCCGGTGCTCTTCGCCGGCGTGACCATCGCGATGATCCCGATGCTGGTGGTCTACCTGTCCTTCCAGCGCCAGATCCAGGCGGGACTGACCTCGGCCACCCTCAAGTAGGCCGGCCTCCTCACAGCCAGGTGCCGAACCGGCGGACGTACCAGGTCTTCACCAGCTGGGTCAGCGTGCAGTACGCGAGGAGCACGCCGGCCAGCCAGGGGAAGTAGTCCGCCGGCAGGGCGGTGAAGCCCAGCGCGGGGGCCAGTGGCGAGAACGGCAGCCAGAGCCCGGTCAGCACCGCCAGGACGGTCGCCGCCATCACCGGCCACGAGGCGCGGGACCGGAGGAAGGGGATCTTGCGGGTCCGGATCATGTGGACGATGAGGGTCTGCGAGAGCAGGCCCTCGACGAACCAGCCGGTCTGGAAGAGCGCGGCCTCGCCGACGGTGTCCGCGGCGAACACGTTCCACATGATCACGAACATGGCGATGTCGAAGACCGAGCTGATGGGGCCGATCGTCACCATGAAGCGGAAGATGCCCTTGGCGTCCCAGTTCCGGGGCTCCCGCAGGTACTCCTCGTCCATCCGGTCCCAGGGCGTGGCCAGCTGGGCGATGTCGTAGACCAGGTTCTGGACCAGCAGCATGATCGCGAGCATCGGCTGGAAGGGGATGAAGGCGCTCGCCACCAGCACCGAGAAGACGTTGCCGAAGTTCGAGGAGGCCGTCATCTTGATGTACTTGATCGTGTTGCCGAAGGTGGTGCGGCCCTGCACCACGCCCTGCTCCAGGACGGTCAGGTCCTTCTCCAGCAGGATGATGTCCGCCGACTCCTTGGCGATGTCGACGGCGGTGTCGACCGAGATGCCGACGTCGGCGTCGCGCAGCGCGGCGGCGTCGTTGATGCCGTCCCCGAGGAAGCCGACCGTGCGGCCGTCCGCCTGCAGGGCCCGGACGATCCGGGCCTTCTGGACCGGGTTGACCTTGGCGAAGACCGTCGTACGGGCGGCCAGCGCGCGCAGGCCGGCGTCGTCGAGGGCGTCCACCTCGCAGCCCTGGACCACGTGGCCCACCGCGATGCCGACGTCGGCGCACACCCGGGCCGCGACCAGCTCGTTGTCGCCGGTGACCACCTTGACCGCGATGCCCTTGTCGGCCAGGCCCTGCAGGGCCCGGGCGGCGGAGGCCTTCGGCGGGTCGAGGAAGGCGAGGAAGCCGACCAGGGTCAGCCGCTCCTCGTCCGCGACGGTGTAGGTGTCGCGCGGGGCGTCGATCCGGCGGGTGGCCACGGCCAGGACCCGCAGGCCCCGGCGGTTGTTGTCCTCGGCGGTCGCCCTGACGCGCCGGCGCAGCTCCTCGGTGAGCTCCACCCGCTCGCCCCGGTCGGTCATGTGGCCGCAGAGGTCCAGGACCTCCTCGACCGCGCCCTTGGTGATCATCACGTGCTCGGAGGGGCCGGGGCCGTCCACCAGCGCGTTGCGGTTCAGGACCACGGACATCCGCCGTCGGGCGAAGTCGAAGGGGATCTCGTCGACCATCGTGAACCGTGCGTCGACGACAACCTCCTCGGCCTCGTTCACACGGTCGATGACCGCCTGGTCCAGCAGGTTGCGCAGGCCGGTCTGGAAGTGCGCGTTGAGGTAGCCGTACTCCAGGACCTCGCCGTCCTCGTCGCCGTGCACGTCCAGGTAGCGGTCCAGGACGATCCGGTCCTCGGTCAGCGTGCCGGTCTTGTCCGTGCAGAGCACGTCCATGGCACCCAGGTTCTGGATGGCGTTGAGCCGCTTGACGACGACCTTGCGCCTGGACATGGCCACCGCGCCGCGCGCCAGGTTGGCGGAGACGACCATCGGCAGCATCTCGGGGGTCAGGCCGACCGCGACGGCGACACCGAAGAGGAAAGCCTCGTTCCAGTCGCCCTTGGTCAGGCCGTTCACCATGAAGACGACCGGGACCATGACCAGCATGAAGCGGATCAGCAGGAAGCTGACCCTGCGCACGCCGTTGTCGAAGTTGGTCTGCGGGCGCTCGCCGACGAGGGTGCCGGCCATGGAGCCGAAGTAGGTGTCGGAGCCGGTCGCGACGACCACGCCGGTGGCGGTGCCGGAGGTGACCGAGGTGCCCATCAGGCAGAGGTTGTCGGCCTCCACGGGGTCGCCGCTCCCGTGCCGGCCGAGGTCCTCGGAGCCGGGGTGGGTGTCGGCCTTGGCCACCGGCAACGACTCGCCGGACAGCGCCGCCTGGCTGACCATCAGGTCCTTGGAGGTGATCAGCCGCAGGTCGGCCGGGATCAGGTCGCCGGCGGCCAGCCGGACGAGGTCGCCCGGGACCACCTGGTCCATGGGAACTTCGAGGGTGGTCGCCACCGAGCCGCCGCCGGCCCGCCGCTGCACCGCGCAGGTGGTGGTGACGAGCCGCTTCAGGGTGTCGGCGGCGCGGCCGGAGCGGTACTCCTGCCAGAACCGCAGCAGGCCGCTGAGCGCCACCATCACGGAGAGGATGAGGACGCCGGGGTCCTTCGGGTCCTGCCAGAACATGACGGCGGCCAGGAAGACCAGGACGCCGATGAAGGGGTTGCAGAACGCCTTCGCGAGCTGCACCGGCCACATCGGGGCGCGCTCCCGGGCGACGGTGTTGGGGCCGTGCAGCCCCAGGCGGCGCACCGCCTCGCCGTGGGTGAGGCCGCCCCGGGAGGTGTCGGCCTCCTGGAGGACCTGCACCACCGGGCGGGCGCCGATCGCGGCGAGGCGCTCGCCGACGAGGCGGGTGGCGGCCTCCAGCTCGGCGGCCTTGCGCTCGCGGCGGGTCCGGCCCGGCGGTGCGAGCTTCGCCGGGGAACGGGGGGTGAGCATGGTCATGACGAATACCTCCCTCCACCGCGTCCGGGCAGCGCGGAGCCGCGCGGTCACGTGGAGTGGTCATGGTGCGGCGCGGGGTGGCGGGAGCCGCCACGGGGTGCGCCGTGGGCATGGATGACGTATGCCTGACAGGAGAGTCAGGGCATGCGGAAGGAAGGGGAGAAGGGTTCCCCGGGGAAACGGTCAGCCGACATGGGCGCGGCGAAGACTTCGATCGGGACTCATCCCGAACACCTCCTCGCGTCGCGCCGTCAGTACGCGGCGCCGGGTCCGGCCGGAAGGCCGCAGAGGACGGGGCGCCTCAGCGACCGTAACACGATCGCGGAGGGCGGTGTTCACCCTTTTGGCCTGCGGTGTCCTTTTCCGGATGTCTCAGGGCCTTGACGTCTCAGGGGCCAAAGGCTCGACTTAAGGTTCACAAGTTGGAGAGAAGCCGGGGTCTCGGAACACCACCGCGACGACCGGCCGGGGGGCGACGGATGGCCGTCGCTTATGGGCAGGAGTGGATGGGTCGTGCAGACTCCCGGATCGCAGTCCTCGCTGCATCGCGCGAATCTCGAACGGGTCGTGCGGGCGGTGCGCCTCGCGGGTTCGCTGACGCAGGCGGAGATCGCCCGCACCACCGGACTGTCGGCGGCCACGGTCTCCAACATCGTCCGCGAGCTCAAGGAGGGCGGGACCGTCGAGGTCACCGACACCTCGGCGGGCGGCCGGCGGGCGCGCAGCGTCTCGCTCAGCGGGGACGCGGGCATCGTGATCGGCGTGGACTTCGGCCACACCCACCTGCGGGTGGCCGTCGGCAACCTGGCCCACCAGGTGCTGGCCGAGGAGTCCGAGCCGCTGGACGTGGACGCCTCCTGGGTGGACGGCTTCGACCGCGCGGAGGCGCTGGTCGGACGGCTGGTCCGGCAGGTCGGCGTGGCCCGGGACAAGGTCATCGGCGTCGGGCTCGGCGTCCCGGGCCCCATCGACGTGGAGTCCGGCACCCTCGGGTCGACCGCGATCCTGCCGGGCTGGGCGGGGATCAACCCGCGCCAGGAGCTCTCGCAGCGCCTCGGCGTGCCCGTCTACGTGGACAACGACGCGAATCTCGGCGCCCTGGGCGAGCTGGTGTGGGGCAGCGGGCGCGGGGTCAGGGACCTGGCGTACATCAAGGTCGCGAGCGGCGTGGGCGCGGGCCTCGTGATCAACGGGCAGATCTACCGGGGCCCCGGCGGCACCGCCGGGGAGATCGGGCACATCACCCTGGACGAGTCGGGTCCGGTCTGCCGCTGCGGCAACCGCGGCTGCCTGGAGACCTTCGCCGCGGCCCGCTACGTGCTGCCCCTGCTCCAGGGCAGTCACGGGCCGGAACTGACGATGGAGCGGGTGGTCGAGCTGGCCCGCGAGGGCGACCCCGGCTGCCGCCGGGTCATCGCCGACGTGGGGCGGCACGTCGGCAGCGGCGCGGCCAGCCTGTGCAACCTCCTGAACCCGAGCCGGATCGTGCTGGGCGGCTCGCTGGCCGAGGCCGGCGAGCTGGTCCTGGCGCCGATCCGCGAATCCGTGGGGCGGTACGCCATCCCCAGCGCGGCCCGGCAGCTGTCGGTCCTGACGGGCTCGCTGGGCAGCCGTGCGGAGGTACTCGGCGCGCTCGCGCTCGTACTCAGCGAGATGGGCGATTCGACGCTTTTGGCGGAAAATGGGAGTGGGATGCGTACTCCCGCCGTCGTGTCTTCATTTAGATAACGGATGACTCCGTTGTCATCTCGTTAAGGATTCACTCCTTGACGGCAAACTCGCGGCCGGGGTTGACTCACATCCACCTCGGCCGCGGTGTTGCGGCCTCGTCAGGGAGGTTCACTTCATGAACACGCGTATGCGTAGAGCCGCTGTTGCCGTAGCCGCCGGCGCCATGGCCGTCTCGCTGGCCGCCTGTGGCAGCGCCAAGGAAGCGGGGGGCGAGAAGCCCTCGGGTCCCGTAGCCGCCGGTGACGCGATCAAGGTCGGGCTGCTCCTGCCGGAGAACCAGACCGCGCGCTACGAGAAGTTCGACAAGCCGCTGATCGAGAAGAAGATCTCCGATCTCACCAACGGCAAGGCCCAGGTCGTCTACGCCAACGCCAAGCAGGACGCGACCACGCAGAACTCCCAGGTCGACACGATGATCACCAACAAGGTGAACGTCCTGATCATCGACGCCGTGGACGCCAAGGCCATCGCGGGCTCGGTCAAGAAGGCCAAGGACGCCGGCATCCCGGTCGTCGCCTACGACCGCCTGGCGGAGGGCCCGATCGACGGCTACACCTCCTTCGACAACGAAGAGGTCGGCAAGGTCCAGGGCAAGGCCCTGCTGGAGGCCCTGGGCGACAAGGCCAAGGACGGCCAGATCGTCATGATGAACGGCTCCGTCACCGACCCGAACGCCGCGCTGTTCAAGAAGGGCGCGCACTCCGTCCTCGACGGCAAGGTGAACATCGGCAAGGAGTACGACACCAAGGAGTGGAAGCCGGAGAACGCCAACACCAACATGGCGGGCGCCCTCTCCGCGCTCGGCAAGGACAAGGTGGTCGGCGTCTACTCCGCCAACGACGGCATGGCCGGCGGCATCATCACCGCCCTCAAGGCGGCCGGTCTCAGCCCCCTGCCCCCCGTCACCGGCCAGGACGCCGAACTCGCGGGCGTCCAGCGGATCGTCGCGGGCGAGCAGTTCATGAGCGTCTACAAGCCGTACGCCCCCGAGGCCTCGGCCGCCGCCGAGATGGCCGTCGCGCTCGCCCAGGGCAAGAAGGCCGACGACATCATCAACAACAAGGTCGACAGCCCGACCACCAAGGGCGTCCCCTCCGTGCTGATCCCGGTCGTCTCGCTGACCAAGAGCAACATCAAGGACACCGTGGTCAAGGACGGCGTCTACACGGTCGACGAGATCTGCACCGACAAGTACGCGGCCGCCTGCGCCGCCGTCGGCCTCAAGTAAGGCCCTGCGCCGCCTCCCGCCGCGGAGAGCCGGCCCCCCTGCCCTGCCCGGCGCCCCGCTCCTCATGCCCCCGCCACCCGCGGGGCGCTGGGCAGAAACGTTTCACCTTTCGCTTGTCGTATCCCATCCGCCCCGCTCCTGCTCTTTTGCACGACATCCCCGCCGGTCAGGCGGCGAAGGAGATGGTTCATGTGTCCGCTGCGCCCGTGCTGGCGTTGCGAGGGGTCTCGAAGCGGTTCGGCGCCGTCCAGGCCCTGACCGACGTAGAACTCGAGATCCACTCCGGTGAGGTGGTCGCCCTGGTCGGCGACAACGGCGCCGGCAAGTCCACGCTGGTCAAGACGATCGCCGGCGTGCACCCCATCGATGACGGAGTCATCGAGTGGGAGGGCCGTCCGGTCTCCATCGGCAAGCCCCACGACGCCCAGAACCTCGGCATCGCGACCGTCTACCAGGACCTCGCGCTGTGCGACAACATCGACGTCGTCGGCAACCTCTTCCTGGGCCGCGAGCTCAAGCGCTACGGCGTGCTCGACGAGGTGGAGATGGAGCGCCGCGCCCGCGAGCTCCTGACCACCCTGTCCATCCGGATCCCCAGTGTCCGGATCCCCATCGCCTCCCTCTCCGGCGGTCAGCGCCAGACGGTGGCGATCGCCCGCTCGATGCTGGGCGAGCCCAAGCTCGTCATCCTCGACGAGCCCACCGCGGCCCTCGGCGTCGAGCAGACCGCCCAGGTCCTCGACCTGGTCGAGCGGCTGCGCGAGCGCGGCCACGCCGTCATCCTCATCAGCCACAACATGGCCGATGTGAAGGCCGTCGCCGACAAGGTGGCGGTGCTCCGGCTGGGCCGCAACAACGGTGTCTTCAACGTCGCCGACACCTCGCAGGAAGAGATCATCTCCGCCATCACCGGGGCCACGGACAACGCCGTGACCCGCCGGGCGGCCCGCACCGGGGAGGCCCGCAAGTGAGCACCGAACACCACACCCACGCGGAAGAGGTGGCCCGGCTGGCCAACCCCGCCGCGCCGGCGGACGCCATCCCGGTGGTGGACCCCCGCCTCCTGGTGCGCGAGCAGGGCCTGTCCGGCTACCTCAGCGAGTTCGGCCGCAAGATGAAGGCGGGCGACCTGGGCTCGATCCCGGTCGTCCTCGGCCTGATCATCATCTGGGGCATCTTCCAGAGCCTGAACTCGAACTTCCTCTCCCCGGAGAACCTCTCCAACATCGCGATCACGATGGTCGCCACCGGCATGATCGCCGTCGGCATCATCTTCGTGCTGCTGCTCGGCGAGATCGACCTCTCGGTCGGCTCGGTCAGCGGTGTCTCGGGCGCCATCGTCGCCGTCCTCGCCGTGACCCACGGGGTCAACGAATGGCTCGCGATCCTCGCCGCCGTCGCCGGCGGCGCCCTCATCGGCGCGATCCACGGCTTCTTCTTCGCCAAGATCGGCGCCCCCGCCTTCGCCGTCACCCTCTCGGGCCTGCTGTTCTGGTCCGGCGCCATGCTCCAGATCCTCGGCAGCAACGGCACCATCAACCTCGACCCCGACGGCGTGGTCGGGCAGCTGACGACGTACTACTTCTCGGACGTGGCCGCCGGCTACGGCCTCGCGGCGCTCGCCACGGCGGTGTACTTCCTCGCCACCTTCCTCGACAACCGCCGCCGGGCGGCCGCCGGGGTCCCCTCGCGCCCGCTCTCCGAGATCCTGCTGCGCACCGGCCTGCTGGCCGTGTTCACCTTCGGTCCCGCGGTCGTCTTCAACCAGTACAAGGGCCTGCCGCTCGCGGTCGTGCTCTTCGTGGTGGCCCTGGTCGGCACGGACTTCCTCCTGCGCCGCACCACCTTCGGCCGCAACGTCTTCGCCCTCGGCGGCAGCGTCGAGGCCTCCCGCCGCGCGGGCATCAACGTCAACGCCATCCGCATCGCGGTCTTCTCCATCTCCGGCACCTTCGCCGCCGTCGGCGGGCTCTTCTGGGCCTCCAAGATCGCGGCGGCCAACCAGAGCGCCGGCGCCGGCGACCTGCTGATGAACGTGATCGCGGCGGCCGTCATCGGCGGCACCAGCCTCTTCGGCGGCCGCGGCCGGACCTGGAACGCCCTCCTCGGCGTCATGGTCATCACCTCCATCCAGTACGGTCTGGCCCTGGAGGGGATCGCGACTCCGATCCAGTACATGATCACCGGTGCCGTACTGCTGGCCACCGTGGTCATCGACTCGGTCACCCGCAAGACCCAGAAGACCGCCGGACGCGCCTGACCGCGCGCCCGGGGCCTCGCCCCCGACGGTAAGACCCGTCACAGTGCCCGGTGCCACTCCGCGTGGCGCCGGGCACCTGTGCGTACGTATGTACGTATGAGTGTGCGGTTATACGTCCGTTTGGGAGGTGTGATTCCGCCGTGAGGTGTACAGGTATGACCATGGGCGTACCCCTCCCGGCACCGCCCGATGAATCCGCTCGCGAGCGGAACATTAGACTCGACAGACCAGCCAGCAACTGCAAGGAGGCACGGGTGCTGCTGACCCGCATCAAGGGACCGCGCGATCTGGACCGGCTCAGCCAGGAGGAGCTCACCCAGCTCGCCGCCGAGATCAGGTCCTTCCTGGTCGATGCCGTCTCCAAGACCGGCGGGCACCTCGGCCCCAACCTCGGCGTGGTCGAACTGACGATCGCCCTGCACCGGGTCTTCGAATCGCCGAAGGACAAGGTCCTCTTCGACACCGGGCACCAGGCCTACGTCCACAAGCTGCTCACCGGCCGCCAGGACTTCGCGGGCCTGCGCTCCAAGGGCGGCCTGTCCGGCTACCCCTCGCGCGCCGAGTCCGACCACGACGTCATCGAGAACTCGCACGCCTCGACGGTCCTCGGCTGGGCCGACGGCCTCGCCAAGGCCAACGAGGTCCTCGGCCGCGAGGACCACCACGTCGCCGCCGTCATCGGCGACGGCGCCCTCACCGGCGGCATGGCCTGGGAGGCGCTCAACAACATCGCCGCCGCCAAGGACCGCCCGCTCGTCATCGTCGTCAACGACAACGAGCGCTCGTACGGCCCCACCATCGGCGGCCTCGCGAACCACCTCGCCACCCTGCGCACCACGGACGGCTACGAGCGCTTCCTGGCCCGCGGCAAGGAGATCCTGGAGCGCACCCCCGTCGTCGGGAAGCCGCTCTTCGAGACCCTGCACGGCGCCAAGAAGGGCCTCAAGGACTTCATCGCCCCGCAGGGCATGTTCGAGGACCTCGGCCTGAAGTACATCGGCCCCATCGACGGCCACGACATCGAGGCCCTGGAGTCCGCCCTCCAGCGCGCCAAGCGCTTCAGCGGCCCGGTCATCGTGCACTGCCTGACCCAGAAGGGGCGCGGCTACACGCACGCCGAGCAGGACGAGGCCGACCGCTTCCACGGCATCGGCCCGATCCACCCCGACACCGGCCTGCCGGTCAAGGCCGCCGCCGCCAGCTGGACCTCCGTCTTCGCCGACGAGATGGTCAAGCTCGGCCACGAGCGCGAGGACATCGTCGGCATCACCGCGGCGATGCTCCACCCGGTCGGCCTGAAGAAGTTCGCGGACACCTTCCCGGACCGCATCTACGACGTCGGCATCGCCGAGCAGCACGCGGCCACCTCGGCCGCCGGCCTGGCCACCGGCGGCGTCCACCCGGTCTTCGCGGTCTACGCGACCTTCCTCAACCGCGCCTTCGACCAGGTCCTCATGGACGTCGCCCTGCACAAGTGCGGGGTCACCTTCGTCCTGGACCGCGCCGGTGTCACCGGCGACGACGGCGCCTCCCACAACGGCATGTGGGACATGTCCATCCTCCAGGTCGTCCCCGGCCTGCGGCTCGCCGCCCCGCGCGACGCCGAGCAGCTGCGCGCCCAGCTCCGCGAGGCCGTCGAGGTCAAGGACGCCCCCACCGTGGTGCGCTACTCCAAGGGCGTCGTCGGCCCGGCCGTCCCGGCCGTCGGCAAGGTCGGCGGCATGGACGTGCTGCGCCTGCCGGCCCCCGAGGTCACCCGTCCGGACGTGCTGCTCGTCTCGGTCGGCGCCCTGGCCCCGATGTGCCTGGAAATCGCCGACCTGCTCGACAAGCAGGGCATCTCCTCCACCGTCGTCGACCCCCGCTGGGTCAAGCCGGTGGACGAGGCCATGGCCCCGCTCGCCGAACGGCACCGGGTCGTCGTCACCGTCGAGGACAACGGCCGCACCGGCGGTGTCGGCGCCGCCGTCGCGCAGGCCCTGCGGGACGCGGGCGTGGACGTGCCGCTGCGCGACTTCGGCATCCCGCAGCGCTTCCTCGACCACGCGCTGCGCAAGGAGATCATGGCCGAGATCGGCCTGACCGCCCCGGACATCGCACGCCAGGTCACCGGCCTCGTCGCGAAGCTGGACGGCCGTTTCGAGAGCGAGCCGGCCGCCGCCGTCGACTAGCCGTACCGCGGCGGGCGCCGCGGTCGCGCGGTTGCAGCACACGGGCCGGGAGATCACCCTTGAAGGGTGGGCCTCCCGGCCCGTTCGCGTACTTCTTGGGAGGTGCGTCGGTGAGCTCGGACCTCAACAGCCCGTTCCGAACCAAGACGGTGGAACAGTCCATCCGGGACACGGAGGAGCCGGAGCACGCGCTCCGCAAATCGCTCTCCGCCTGGGACCTGACCGTCTTCGGCGTCGGTGTCATCATCGGTACCGGCATCTTCGTCCTGACGGGCATCGCCGCCCGCAACAACGCCGGGCCCGCCACCGCCCTCTCCTTCGTGGTATCGGGCGTCGTCTGTGCCCTCGCGGCCCTCTGCTACGCCGAGTTCGCGTCCACCGTCCCGGTGGCCGGGTCGGCGTACACCTTCGCGTACGCCTCGATCGGAGAGCTGCCCGCCTGGATCATCGGCTGGGACCTCGTCCTGGAGTTCGCCCTGGGCACCGCCGTCGTGGCCGTCGGCTGGTCCGGGTACGTGCGCCACCTCATGCACACGAACCTCGGCTGGGACATGCCCGTGGCCCTGTCCGGGCCGGACGCGGGGGGCCATTTCGACCTGCTGGCGTTCCTGCTGGTCCTGGTGCTGACCGCGATCCTCGTCATCGGGACGAAGCTGTCGGCCCGGATCACCGCGGTCGTCGTCGCCATCAAGGTCTTCGTGGTGCTGATGGTCATCGTCGCGGGCGCGTTCTTCATCAAGGCGGACAACTACTCGCCGTTCATCCCGCCCGCCAAGCCGCAGACCGGCGGAAGCGGCTGGACGGCGCCGCTGGTCCAGCTGATCTTCGGCTTCCAGCCCACCAACTTCGGCGTCATGGGCATCTTCACCGCGGCCTCCCTCGTCTTCTTCGCCTTCATCGGCTTCGACGTCGTGGCCACCGCGGCCGAGGAGACCAAGAACCCGCAACGGGACATGCCGCGCGGCATCCTCGGCTCGCTGCTCATCTGCACGCTCCTCTACGTGGCCGTCACCATCGTGGTCACCGGCATGCAGTACTACGCGGACATGTCGCCGACCGCGCCGCTCGCCGAAGCCTTCAAGTCCGTGAACCAGCCCTTCTTCTCCGGCGCCATCAGCCTCGGGGCGGCCATCGGCCTGATCACGGTGAGCATGATCCTGCTCCTCGGCCAGACCCGGGTGTTCTTCGCGATGAGCCGTGACGGACTGCTGCCGCGGGTCTTCTCCGTCACCCACCCCAAGTACCGCACGCCCTACCGGGCCACCCTGCTCCTCGGCGGGATCATCGCGGTCATCGCCGGGTTCACCAGCCTGGAGAAGCTGGCGGAGCTGGTCAACATCGGCACCCTGTTCGCCTTCGTCGTGGTGGCGCTCGGAGTGATCATCCTGCGCAGGACCCGCCCCGACCTGCACCGGGCCTTCCGCACCCCCTGGGTACCGGTGATCCCGATCCTGTCCATCGCGGCCTCGCTCTGGCTGATGCTCAACCTGCCGGCCGAGACCTGGGCCCGCTTCGCCATCTGGATGGTGATCGGCTTCGTCGTCTACTTCCTGTACGGCCGCAGCCACAGCCGGCTGGCGAAGCTCGGCAAGGACGCGGAGTACTAGGGCCTGTGTGCTGTCGTGATCAGTCGACGGGCTTCAGGAGGTCGTCGATCCAGATCATTGCGGCGCGGAGATGGAGGCCGGCGAGGTAGCTGTCCGGCGTTTTGTC